>SVLX01000014.1 GCA_015067725.1 Oscillospiraceae bacterium
CCGTGCTGTATCGCATGGCCGGTGAGCCCAGTGTTGAAGGTCTGGAGCATCCCTTCGTGGATGTGGCTGAGGGTCAGTGGTACTCCGATGCCATCGTTTGGGCCTACCATGCTGAGGTGGTCAACGGCACTTCCGATACCACCTTCGCTCCCGGCGCAGTTATCACCAGAGAGCAGATTGCGGCGATCCTGTTCCGCTTCTCCGGTGCTGATGCCGAGGAAACCGACCATCTTGCCGACTTCTCCGATGCCGACAAGGTCAATGCTTACGCTGTGGATGCCATGAACTGGGCGGTTGCCAACGGCCTGATCAATGGCATGGGCGACGGCACTCTGGCACCTCAGGGCAACGCCAGCAGAGCCCAGATTGCCACCATCCTGATGCGCTATTGCCTGATGGGCAACTAAACAATTCCGAATCCCCGAAGAGGAGGGCTTGCCCTCCTCTCGGGAGCTCCTTTCTGTGCTGCCCCCCTTTTTGGGGGGTGGCAAAATATTGCCAAGCCGTCGACTACCTGCAGACCCATGGAAACGGCCATGGGCGTATGTATTTTTGACCACTTGGCAGAAAGGGGATCGGGGTTATGTGCAACTTACCACAATATGGACTTGAAATATCGTTGCAATACTGCTATAATCTACAGCAAGAGCTGCTGCACTGGGGGGAAGAAAATGAAAGTGTCTGTCTACAGAGAGCCATGTATCTTGGTGGAGGCAACGGAATTGGTCTATGCCTGGGTCAATCAGCTTCCCATGGAGCATCCTGCGACAGATCAAGGTTTCTACATCCCGACAGAGGAAGTTTTGCGGATTCGGGACGGGATTTGTCAGTTCTTGAACCCGGAGGATACGGAAGTACAGTTTTTCTTCCGCAGCATCCCCTTTGGGGGAGAATCTGGTCAGAGGACCTGCATTGCTCGGTGTCTGGTCTACAATACGCTGGAGTTTGGCCACCCTGACCCCGATGACATGGCAAAGGCACTTGCCAAAGCATGGGACAGAGAAATGCAGGAGCCAATTTCGATCTCAGGAATAGACCAATATTCGGTCAGCTTTGCTACCGGAAATCCGGGGGAATTCCTGCCGTTATCCCGGGAATTTGCGAAACTGCCTTTGCCCACTACCTATCAACTACAACTTTTGGATGTGTTCTCACACTATCAGACGTATATCCAGCGACTGGCAGACTTGCTGCGTCCGGCGGCCAGCAGACTGTCTGAGCTGTTGCAGCCATGGGTAATGAAAGCGCAGAGCAGACTAAACCAGTGGGAAGAGTATCTCTCCGAAGATAATGTGGAGGAGTTCTTCTTCCAGAGTTACCACATGAAGGTCAAGGCGCCGGATGAGATAGAGCTTGCCCTTCATTATTTTCTGCCTCGCAGTGGTATGCTCCATGTGGCGTACTCCGGCAGAATTGCCAGAATGCTCTTGGGAATCGCCATGGAAGTTGGGGTGAAGGAGCAGAAAAAGGAAGAACTCAGCGAACGGGAATACAGCGCCCTGAGACTCATTGCCAATCCGGATCGGGTGGCGATGCTGCAAGCCATGATGCATGAACCCATGAGCGGGCAGGAACTGATTCAGAAATTGGGGCTCAATTCCGGCTCAGTCTTCCGCGACCTGAACAGTATGTGCAATGCGGACTTGCTGATTCGGGAAATTGGCAAGGGCAAGAGCATTTACCGCACCAATTACCCGCTGGTGCAGAGCCTGTTTCAGCGGACACTCCGGATTATTGCGCCGGAGGAGGACGGCTGAGTATACGATTATATATAGTATGGTTTACAACCCCGACTGGTCCTCGTGCAGGAGACTGGTCGGGGCGTTTTGCTGCCATAAAACAAGCCGCACAATGGGCCTGCGTGGGACGGAGACGACGGTTGTATAAATTCTTAAATTTTCTTAAGATTTTCTAATGCTATGGACAAATCCGGCTTACAGATTTATAATAGAACTGAGACAAGGTAAAATGTGGCAACAGAAATTGGGTTACATTACGGATGTAGAAAATAGCCGGTTCAATAATCAAGCCTACACTTGTTGGGGTGGGAAAAAGGGAATAAAATTTGCGACAAGTGGTGGATTTCTCGTTTTTTTGGCTGATTTTCCCACATCTATTGACAAGCTTCAATTTTGTGTTATCATAAGATTCAGATAAGCAAAGGGCTTATTGGCAGGGGCGTACGACCTGCAAACGGAATACACAGACTGCATCAAAGAAAGGTCAGGGTGATTCCAATGGGCTTATTCGTGGCTGCTCTTGATGGACAGCAGAGGCCCGGTATCTTAGGGAGCTGGTCAGGGGATGCCGGGATTGCGCTGCTGATGGCGCACAATTGACCAGAAAACAAAATTAATTTTAAAGGAGGAAAATCCGATGAGAAGACGGATTCTTTCTATGTTCCTGGCGATTTTGCTGGTTGTGGCCATGTCACTCCCTGTGTTTGCTCATGCTTACACAGAGTACATTGATTATGCAGGCGAAATGGTCGAGGCCAATGCTCGTTGTGGCGGTGACAGCTATTCTGTCTCCACCAATACCATGGCTACAGGATTTCTAGTTCAGTCTATGGCCCAGGTATATCTGGCTCCCACTGTATCGATGCCGGATGGTTCATACTACTATGTGTGGGGGAATGAAACACGGATATCTTCAAGGATTGTCAGTGATGGCGTGATTGCCCTGGAATGCATTGTGGGTTATCACTATGCTGGTGGCTCGGAGATATACTCTGCGGTTGTCTATCCCTCGGAGTGAAGTGGCCACTAAGCTTTTTGAGGAGGATACCAATGAAAAGAATGCAGTGCGTCGTTCTCTGCCTGTGCCTGATGGTGGTGTGCTTAGCGGCCTGCGGTCAGAATGGAGCAACCTCCCGCTTACCGGAAACCGATTGGTCGTCTGCGGCTACTCACGAAACAGACCCGCAACCCACTGAGTCCCAGCCTGAGTCTACTCAGTTGCCCACCACACAGACAGTCACTGGTACTTTGCTGACGGAACGGCTGACCGTAGCTGGAGACTATTCCCGAAGTCACGAGACCTCTGCCGGGCGGGTTTGGGAAGTTGAAAACGGCTTTTACTATCTTTCTACCCAACGAATTCTGCATTATGCGGATAAGACCAATCTATCCATATGGGTGCCGGTATGCTCAAAGCCGGACTGTGCGCATGACCCCAACAAACCAAACGAGCGTTGCGATGCCATGGTAGACCAGATTATGGTCATCGGTGACCGAATTTACCGACCGGGGACAGGCATAGATGATCTATTCACACTGTACAGCACCGCGCTGGACGGCACTGACCTTCGGGAGGAATTCACCTTTACAGAGGCTAAAGAACTGATGTCTCTTGGTGCCGGTAGTGGCGGCCTGGTGATGACGCCGGAATATCTGGCTTGCTATGTGTCGGTCATGAACCAGCAAGGTATCTATGATTTTCGGGTTTATACGGCGGACCGGAGTGGTGCTGTGCTGCAGATTCAAGAAGAGCGGGAAAACATGAGTGTGCTGATGTCCCGGTGGGACTCCGGCGAAGGGCTCTGGTTTAATGGCACGGCGATTACTGACGACTTTTCTCGTGTAGTGGTCTATCGGCTGATGGCTGGAGAATTAACCTCGGTGGAGCTGACAGGGCTGTGGGAAGCAGGCGCTTTCTTTGATGGTCAGATGGTTATGGCATTCCGCCCCGGTGAAGGTTACTTCAAGACGGATTTGACCACAGGGGAGGAAATCAAACTGTCAGAGCCTGTGGGTCAGGGAATTGCTGCGGATATTGCCTTGCCCAACTGCATCGTGGAAAGTACACTGTTTGTCCCCGGCGAATCAAGCGGGACACAGGAACAGGAAATGTGGCTCTTTACCGGCCAACAGTGGATGGAAGTAGAACTGCCTGAAGAACTACGGAATCCTGCTCAGACACAACATATCCGACAGAATGTGACTGTGGCTTCGGATCGGATTTTACTGGAGCTGGTTACCGAGGGGCAGAGAACAGTTGCACTCTACCAAATCCTCCTCACCACCGACACCCCCACCTTAGAATACCTTGGCCCTATCGGCTAAACCAGCAACCAAAACCAACACCCACCCCCGTTTGGGGGTGGGGAATTGGGAGAAAGAAAAGGAGCAAAAACCATGGACGCCATTCGGATTGCCCTCTATGACCCGGTGAAGCGGGATGCGCTTCTCCTGTTGCGGGAAATCCTGCGCCATCGAAGTCAGTCCCGATTCCAGTTCTATGCCTTCACCAACCCAAAGCAATTGCTAACCTGCGCCAATGCCTATGATGCGGCCTTCCTCTATGTGGATTCAGCGGCACCGGATGGGCTGGCTGTTGTGCAAAAGCTCAAAAGCCGGAAGAAAGCCCCGATCCTAATCCTGATGGCAGACGATGCTACCCTCGCCCCGGAAGCATTCCCCCTGGCTATGCGCTACCTGTGCAAGCCAATCAAGAGGAATCTGGTGCAGGAAGCAGTTGACGCCATGGTGCAACGGTTGACCAGTGACAAAATCGGCCTGAAGTGTGGGCGGGAGTCCCACTGGGTTTACCTCCGCGATATCCTGTGCCTGACGACGGAGAAGAACTATGTCTATGTCCATACCGAGCAGCGGGACTACCGGGTTCGTGGTTGCCTGCAGGGGTATTTGTCCAAGCTGCCCCCCGACCGGTTCCTGCCCTGCTCTCAAGGCGTTGTGGTCAATTTGGACTGGGTGAGCCATGTGGAGGGGGATACGGTGGTCCTCAAGGATCAGCGCAGATACACCATCTCCACCGGGAAACGGAAATCCTTCGCCAGACAATACCGGATGCTCTGCGACAGAAATGCAGAATGTAATGGTCCCGACGAATATGCCACACTGCCGTCAGGCAGCGAGCCGCAATCCACCAAAGAAATCCCGGAAGAGGAAGTGGAGCGCATCTATGAGCAGGCACTGTCACGGGGAAACAAGCTCTGCGGAATGGAAGACCAGCCACGGAAAAGCAGAATACTGTGCGCTATACTTGCCCTGTTGGCTTCTTTTGGGCTGTTCCTTGGGTTGAGCCATGAAGCCGGAGCAAAGTGGATTCCCGATATCCGCATGGCCACAACTACCCAGAAGGAGTATACCACCGTCGAATTCATTTGGCCGGAATACGCCAATCCGGGCAGCAGCGCAGGTTGGAAACGGCTCAACGAACCCTTTGACCCCCTGAAAGGCATACTCCCAGAGGGGTATCGGTTGCAGGAGGGAATTGCCCTGCGGGAAAATGTCAAGTTTGCCACATATACCAATGACTCCACAGGGGCAATTTCCTACGGTATCAGTCGCGCTTCGGGCACTTCCAACATTGACACAGAAGACGCAGAGCTATTCCAGGAAATAGAACTCAGCGGACACCGGGCATTTTTGGTGAAGAAGAACGGGTATCTTCTGGTTTGGGTGAATCAGGAGACCATGACATACCATTGCTTATCCGCCAATGAACTGGAACTGGAGGAGTTCATGGAGATTGCGCAGATTCTCTCCCAAAGGGATGAACACGAATAAAAACAAAGGATGAGTGTGATGAGAAGAATTCTGAGCATGATATTGATTCTGGCTCTGCTGGCCGCTATTCCTGTTTCCGGACAGGCGGCGGAGCTGAGCATTGTTCAGCCGCGATACACTTATATCAGATCTTTTGACCGGGACCTGACCATTGATACCTCCACCGGCGTTGCGGACTGTTACGCAATGATTACCGCAAATGCCAATTACCCGGTTGAGGTCGTCTGTCGGTTTGAGGTTTACTGGGGCGGCGAGTGGACGACCCTTCGCACCTGGACCGATACCGGAAACATGATGGCCGTCATCAGTGAAACTTACGATGCTCCCGATGGCTTCAACTACCGCATCGATGTTACCGCCTATGTCTATGACAGCAACGGAAACCGGCTGGAAGTCACCGGCGGGATCACCGAGTGCTACTATCCCAAGAACTAATCCCAATTCGGGCATCTCCAGAGCGGGGGTGCCCAATTTTTTTGCCACCCCAAACCCACGATTTTCACCCCAAAAGCCCAAATGAAAACAATTCCTTAACAACTCTCTGCTATCATATCCCCAGATAAAGCCGAAGACTGGAGGAGTGCCCCATGTTCAAAATTCTGGTGCTGGAAGACGATGCCGCCCTCAATCGCTCGGTCTGCGCCTATTTGGAGCGAAATGGCTACCAAGCCACCGGCTGTCTCCGGGCAACGGAGGCGTATGATGCCCTCTATGCCAACCTGTTTGACCTGATTATCTCGGACATTATGTTGCCGGAAGTGGACGGATTCCAATTTGTGGAGTCGGTGCGGGCGGTCAATGCGCATATCCCGATTCTGTTCATGTCGGCCAGAGACGATATGATGGCCAAACAGCGGGGATTCCGGGTGGGCGTGGATGATTATATGGTCAAGCCCATCGATTTGGATGAGTTGTATCTCCGCATTGGCGCACTTCTCCGCCGGGCGAAGATTGCCACCAGCCGGAAATTGGTGGTGGGCAAGTTCACCATGGATGCGGACGAGCATACCGCCTGTCTGGATGGGGAGGAAATCAACCTGACCAACCGAGAATTCAGCCTGCTGTATAAACTGTTGTCCTATCCCCGGAAAACCTTCACCCGCAGTCAGCTTATGGATGAGTTCTGGGATGTGGATACCGACTCCGGCCCCCGGACGGTGGATGTTTACATGACCAAACTCCGCAGCAAACTCTCTGCCTGCCAGGACTTTGAGATTGTCACGGTCCGTGGTCTGGGGTATAAGGCGGTACCGAAATGAGCGGGGGGAAGAATCCGCGCCGGGTGCTGGTGGCGCTGTATCGGTATGCGGTGTTTTTTCTGCTGGTGGCGTTTATCCTGACTTGTTGCATGGAGCTGTTTCTGAATACCATGAGCCGCACCATGGCCCTGGAGCTGACGGCGGAGAATCTGTCGCTGGCGGCAAAGCTGACTTTCGGTAATGTGATTTTGCTCAGTGTAGCCTTTACAGTAATCGATATTTGGAGAAGGGAAAAGACTGTGGGCACACCGGTGAAGCGCATTGCCGACGGCGCACAACGAATCATGGAGGGGGATTTCTCTGCCCGGATTGTCCCCATTGCGGGGATGGCTGGGGAGCAGGATGGATTCAACGAAATCATCGACTGCTTCAACCGGATGGCCCAGGAACTGTCCACCATGGAGACATTGCAGACCGATTTTGTGGCCAATGTATCCCATGAGCTGAAGACACCCCTGGCGGTCATGGGCAATTATGGCACACTGTTGCAACAGCCGGACCTGCCGGAGGAAAAGCGGCTGGAGTATGCCAAAGCCGTCACCGAAGCCGCCCGCCGTCTGGCTGAACTGGTGACCAACATCCTGAAGCTGAATAAACTGGAAAACCAACAACACACCCCTAAAGCAGAGCCCTTCGACCTGAGTGAGCAGCTCCGCCTCGCTCTGCTGGGATTTGAGCAGATCTGGGAAGATAAAGGCATTGCTGTGGAGACAGAACTGACTGACGGGGTGATAATCTGTGCCGATCGGGAACTGTTGAATCTGGTCTGGAACAACCTGTTCTCCAATGCCTTCAAATTCACGCCCTCTGGCGGCAGAGTTACCGTCCGGCTGTGTTGTGCAGGGGAGTATGCGCTGGTGCAGGTACAGGATACCGGTTGCGGCATCTCCCGGGAAGCGGGGGCACGGATTTTTGACAAGTTTTATCAGGCAGACACCTCCCACAACGGGCAGGGCAACGGACTGGGTCTGGCTCTGGTGCGCCGGGTGGTGGACATGACCCGGAGCGAAATCCGGGTGGAGAGCGAGCTGGGCAAAGGCAGTACCTTCACCGTGAAGCTAAGGAGGGACGTACAGTGAAATGGCTGAAGAAGCTGGTCATGCCCCATCCGGTGGTGGCTGTGGCGGTGATTCTGGCGGGATTTGGCTTGCTGGTCTATAGCTTCGTTTTTGCCCCCCACAATATGCCGCTGTCTTATGTGGCATATGGGCTGTCGGCTTGGGCACTGGCAGTGCTGTGCGGTAGCCTGCCCCGGCTGTTTCGATGGGGCAAACGGGTGAAAATGGAGAATTCCTTCCTCTTGCGGTACTTCAGCCAGCCGGAGTACCGGGTGAAACTGTCGCTTTACAGCAGCCTGACCCTGAATTTGCTCTATACCCTCTTGCAATTGGGCAGTGGCCTGTGCTACAATTCGGCTTGGTATTATGCCTTGGCGGGATATTATGGCATTCTGGCCATAATGCGCTATTTCCTGCTGAAAGAGACTAAGCGGGAGAGGGTGGGAGAGAATCTCTTTGTGGAGTACCTCCATTACCGGCTCTGTGGGGCGCTGTTATTGCTCCTGAATCTGGCATTGGGGGCAGTGGTGGCGTATATGGTCTGGCAGGACAGGGGAATTCGGCATCATCCCATTGTGACCATTGCTATGGCGGCATACACCTTCACGGCAACCACTATGGCGATTATCAACGTATACAAATACAGAAAGTACCACAGTCCGGTGCTGGAATCGGCCAAAATCATCAGTTTTGCCTCGGCACTGGTGTCCATGCTCTCTCTGGAGGCAGCCATGCTGACGACTTTCGGAGAGAATGAGAACCCCACTTTCCGGAGAATTATGCTGGCATTGAGCGGCGGCGCGGTCTGTGTGGTCGTCCTCGTGATGGCCATTTATATGACGGTACATGGTACGATGCAAATCAAAAAACACAGAGGAGAAAAGACCTATGGAAGAACGCAGCAGCGGTGATACATTCCGCTATACTTATTCTGCCGGAGAGCAGACAGAAATTCGGAAAATCCGGGAAAAATATGCCCCCCCGGCAGACCGGGAGGACAAATTGCAACGATTGCGTAGACTGGATGCCAGCGCAACCCGAAAGGGGACGATTGCGGCGCTGATTCTGGGCATTTTGGGCTGTCTGATTTTGGGCGCAGGAATGTCCATGATTATGGTTTGGGGTGAGGTGCTGTTCCTGCCGGGGATTCTGGTGGGGACAGTGGGGCTGATTGCGGTTGGCGTGGCCTACCCCGTCTATGGCAGAATGGTCAGAAAACAGCGGGAGCGGTTAGCGCCGGAAATCCTGCGTCTGACCGATGAATTGATGGAAAAATGAGGGCAATACCGGCCCAAAAGGAGACGACCATGGAACAGCCTACGGCAAGACATGAATTTGCAACCGTCCAGTGGCTGTTGGCGCATATACAGAGGACTTATGCCGTATCCCCGGAGTATCTCTGGGCCAGAACCCCTGACTTTGGCGCTTTCCGGCACCCCGGTTGTGGGAAGTGGTTCGCCGTGCTGATGAAGGGACTCCCCCGGGAGAAGCTGGGGTTGGCGGGCGGCGGGGTCTGCGATGTGCTGAACGTGAAATGTGACCCCAATCTCCGGGGGTCAGTGCTGGATGGTCGCCACTTTTTCCCCGCTTATCACATGAACAAAGCGCACTGGGTCAGCGTTATCCTGGATGATGAACTGCCCCGGGACACCCTGCGGGTACTCCTTGACCTGAGTTACCAAAGCCTGAACCCAAAGAAAGCCAGAAGCACCGGAAAACCGGAAAAACAAACCCCCAGGGGGGCTTCACAGGATGAAGAAATGGTGGTATACTAAGGACAAGTGTACCGGATACCCATCCCAAAATGAAAGACACCGCACTTTTGCATGGAGTGCGGTGTCGCTTCTGTTATTCCAGATAATGGGTCATGGCCAGCATCAGGCAGAAGCCCACCAGCAGGGCATAGGTTGCGCCCCGCTGTGCCCCGTCGCCATGGGTCTCGGGAATCATTTCATCACTGATGACATAGAGCATAGTGCCTCCGGCAAAGGCCAGGGCAAAGGGAAGAACAGCCGAAGACAGACTGACGGCAAAATAGCCCAGCAGTGTACCCAGCACCTCCACCACGCCGGTTGCCATGGCAATGAGGAAGGTTCTGCCCGGGCGCATTCCCACGGCCAGCATGGGTCCGATAATCACCATGCCCTCCGGGATGTTTTGTAGCGCAATGCCCAGGGCAATGGTGATGGCTTCTGCATCATTGCCGGTGCCGAAACCCACACCAGCGGCCAGACCCTCGGGCAGATTATGAATGGCAATCGCCATAACAAACAGCAGAACCTGATTGACCTGCCGCGCGCCGGAGGGATGGTCTTCTCTGTCTGTGCCGGTGAGCCGGTGGAGGTGGGGGACAACTTTGTCCATCAGGCTGAGACACAGCGCGCCGCAGAAGATACCCAGCACGGTGATGGGGAATCCGGTACTCCCGCCATACTCCAAAGAGGGCAGAATCAGACCCAAAACCGCCGCCGCCAGCATCACGCCTGCGGCAAAAGATAAGATGATGTCACTGAACCGATGGGACAGCCCCTTGCAGGTGAAGCCCAGAATTGCGCCGATCACGGTGGCGCCGCCGACCCCAAGGGCGGTGAGAAGAACAATGGTCATGGTGTTACCTTTTCCTTTCTCAAAACGATAGAGATTACGCCGGGATTATGTTGTGAGAACCATCAAGGATGTCTGAATGCAGTTTACGGGGGATGTCTCCGGCAGTTGCAGTATAGTCCTGATGAGATTCCGGAAGTTGTGGCGACTAAATCAGTATACGCCGTGGCGCAGGAAATGTCAACCCATTTACGTCCGGAAATCAAGAAAACGCACCCCTCAAAAAGAAGGGTGCGCTTTGTGCGTTGGCTTACTTTGCCTTGGTCTCGCAATACATGCACCGGTAAGTCCGGCTCTTCTCGTCGGAGAGGTTGAAGACGTGGGGCAGTTCCTGCTCGGTGGTGGAGATGCAGCGGGGATTCCGGCAACGGATGACGTTGGTCAGTCTCTGGGGCAGATGGAGCTTCTTCTTCTCCACGATTTCCCCATCCCGGATGATGGCGACGGTGACACCGGGGTCAACGTAACCCAGAATATCCATGTTCACATGGAATTCGGTGGCAATCTTAATGATGTCCTTGCGGCCCATCTTCTGGCTGGTGGCGTTGGCAATCAGGGCAACAGCGCAGTCCAAATCGCCCAGGTCCAGCAGCTTATACAGCTCCATGCCCTTACCGGCGGTGATATGGTCGATGACGATACCGTTCTTGATGGAATCAATGTTCATTATTCTACCTCCAACAGCTTGAGAATGAGGGCCATGCGGATGAATTTGCCGTTGAGCACCTGACGGAAATAGCAGGCTCTGGGATCATCGTCCACGGCAACAGCGATTTCGTTGACTCTGGGCAGGGGATGGAGAATGGCCAGATCGGACTTGGCGGTCTTCAGTTTGTCGGGAGTCAGGATGTAGCTGTCCTTCAGACGGAGATAGTCTTCCTCGTTGAAGAAACGCTCACGCTGTACACGGGTCATATAGAGGATGTCCAGCTCAGGCATAACGGCCTCCAAATCGGTGGTCTGGACATAGGGGATGCCCTCAGCCTTCAGGTCTTCCTTGATGTAGCTGGGCACTTTCAGCTCCTCGGGGGAGATGAGAACGAACTTGATGCCGGGGTAGCGGCTCATGGCTTCAATCAGGGAGTGGACAGTGCGGCCAAACTTCAGGTCGCCGCACAGGCCGATGGTCATGTTATCCAGACGACCCTTCTCCCGCTGGATGGTCAGCAGGTCGGTCAGGGTCTGGGTGGGATGGTTGTGGCCACCGTCGCCGGCATTGATGACGGGGATGGATGCGGCCATGGAAGCCACCAGAGGTGCACCCTCCTTGGGATGACGCATGGCGATGATGTCAGCATAGCAGGAAACGGTGCGGGCAGTGTCGGCCACGCTTTCGCCCTTGGCGGCAGAGCTGCTCTGTGCTTCGGAGAAACCCAGAACACTGCCGCCCAGTTCGTACATGGCGGCCTCAAAACTGAGGCGGGTACGGGTAGAGGGCTCGAAGAACAAGGTGGCCAACTTTTGGCCGCGGCACTTCTCACTGTACTTCTTGGGGTTGGCAATGATGTCATTGGCGGTGGCAATGAGCTGGTCAAGCTCTTCCACAGTCAGGTCGAGGATGCTGATTACGCTTCTTTTTTTCATTTTGTACCTCCAATCCAGCTCTCGTCCGAGGGGTTGTTCCGGAATGCAATGAGCCGGGCAACGTCCTCAGGACGGATATAATTCTGCTGTGCCGCCACTTGGGCGATCACATCAAAATTGGTCAAACTGATGTTCTTCACGTTGGCTTCTGCCATCCGGGTCAGACCCTTCTGCATACCATAGGTGAAGATGCTCACAACGCCCAGAACTTCGGCGCCGGCTTCCCGCAGGACATTCACCACTTCCAGAACACTGCCGCCGGTGGAAATCAGGTCCTCCACCACAACGACCTTCTGACCGGGCTCAAGGCGACCTTCAATCTGGTTGTTCCGGCCGTGGTCCTTGGCGCCACTGCGGACATAACCCATGGGCAGACCCATGAGGTGACCGGTGATGGCGGCGTGGGCGATACCGGCGGTAGAAGTACCCATGAGCACTTCTGCCTCGGGATAATTCTCCCGAATGAGCTGAGCCAGACCTTCTTCCACATGGGTACGGACTTCCACGTCGGTGAGGGTCAGGCGGTTGTCGCAGTAAACGGGACTCTTGATGCCGGAGGCCCAGGTAAAGGGCTCATCGGGGCGGAAGAATACGGCGCGGATTTTCAATAAATCCTGAGCAATCAAAACAGACAGTTCCATGGTTTTTCTCCTTCTCGTTTTCGATTAAGTTTCGACAAATTCCCGGATGCAGCGCGCATAGGCGGCAACGGGGTCGGCGGCTTTGGTGATGGGACGACCCACGACGATATAGTCGGAGCCGATGCGGTTGGCCTCTGCGGGGGTCATGACTCTCACCTGATCACCCACTTCACCGTCAGCAAAGCGGACGCCGGGGGTCACGGTCAGGAAACTCTGGCCACAGACCTCATGCACCTTCTGGGCTTCCAGCGGGGAGCAGACCACACCGTCCAGCCCGGATTCCTGGGCCATCTTGGCATAGTGCATGACCACCTGATCCAGCGGCTTTTCAATCAGCAGGTCAGCTTCCATCCGCTCCTGACTGGTGGAGGTGAGCTGAGTTACGGCAATGAGCAGGGGGCGGGTGCCGTCGGGACGGGTCAGACCCTCCAAAGCGGCCTCCATCATGGCCTTGGTACCGGCGGCGTGGAGGTTGACCAGATCCACATCCAGTCGGCTCAATACGGCCATGGCCTTCTTGACGGTGTTGGGAATATCATGGAGCTTCAGGTCCAGGAAAATCTTGTGTCCACGAGCCTTTAACTCCCGAACAATTTCAGGACCTGCGGCATAGTACAGCTCCATGCCAATTTTCACAAAGGGCTTGCGGCCGGTAAACTGATCCAGGAAAGTGAGGGTTTCCTCACGGCTGGCAAAATCGCAGGCAATAATGACGTCTTTACCCATGGTGTGCGCCTCCTATAATATCGGTTAAGTGTTCAATATGATACTGCTCCATAACACGGGGCAGGGCTTCGATGATGTTCTTGCAGGCGAAGGGGTCCACCAGATTGGCGGCACCCACCTCAACGGCGGTAGCGCCGGCCAGCATCAGTTCAATCACATCCTCAGCCTTGGTTACGCCGCCCATGCCCACAATGGGAATGGAGACGGCCTTGTATACCTGATAAACCATCCGGACGGCAAGGGGGAAAATGGCAGGGCCGGACATCCCGCCGGTGGTATTGGCCAGCAGGGGCCTGCGCCGCATGGGGTCAATGCGCATACCCATGACGGTGTTAATGAGGCTGATGCCGTCAGCACCGGCATCCTCACAAGCCTTGGCAATGGCGGCGATATCGGTGACATTGGGAGAGAGTTTCACGATGACCGGCTTGGTGGTGACCGCCTTGACCGCCTTGGTTACCTGAGCGGCACTACCCGGGTCGGTGCCAAAGCTCATGCCGCCGCCGTGGACATTGGGGCAACTGATGTTGACTTCCAGCCAGCCCACCTGCTCCTCACCGTCCAGCTTCTGACAGACCTCCACATATTCGTCCAGAGAGAAGCCGGAGACATTGGCCATTACCGGCTTATGGAAGTATGCTTTCATCTGGGGCAATTCATGGGCAAGCACATGGTCGATACCGGGATTCTGCAGACCCACGGCATTGAGCATACCGCCCGTGCATTCTGCGATTCGGGGGGTGGGGTTGCCTGTTCGGGGCGAGCGGGTTGTGCCCTTGAAGGAGAAGGAACCAAGAATATTAATGTCATAGAGGTCGGCAAACTCCCTGCCATAGCCAAATGTGCCGGAGGCAGGAATAATGGGGTTGTCCATGGGAATGCCGCACAGGGTTACTTTGGTGCTCACAGGATGACCTCCTCTCTGCAGAATACGGGGCCGTCTTTGCAGACCCGGCGGGGGCCAACTTTCGTCTCGATGGTGCAACCCATGCAGGCGCCGAAGCCGCAGCCCATCCGCTCCTCCAGAGAAAACTGTCCGGAGGTTTTGGCAACCCGGTCAATGGCCCTGAGCATAGGCCCGGGGCCGCAGGTATAGAAGTAGGTATAGGGGACAGTCATGGCATCGGTGACGAAGCCCTGAATTCCGCGGCTGCCGTCAACGGTGGTGACCAGGACTTCTACACCCAGCGCCCGGAAGGCATCTTCGTAAAAAACCTCTGCGGCGGTGTTGAAGCCAAGAATGACGGTGGGAGTCTTTCCCTCAGCCAGCAGAGCCTTGCACAGCCCATACATGGGAGGTACACCGACGCCACCGCCCAGAAGCAGGGGGGCATCACCGGACACGCTCAAATCATAGCCATTGCCCAGACCGGTCAGGATATTCAATGTTGTGCCCGGGGTCATGGTGGACAAGTCCGCAGTACCACTCCCCACGACCTTATAGATGAGGGTCAGGCTGTTCTCGCTCCAGTCGCAGACGGAAATGGGTCTGCGGAGGAAGCGGCCGGGGACAGCAATCTCCACGAACTGGCCGGGAGCAGTGATTTGGGAGGTATTTCCCTCCAAAACCATCTTAAATACAGTGGAAGTCAGGGGAATATTCTCCACAATGGTAAAAATAACTTCTTTCATGCGGGGATCTCCTCTCTAGATTATGGTTATCTTCTTTGTGCCTCCAGCCAGACGGTCTTGCCGTCGAGCACGGTGGCCAGACAGCGGCCGAAGACGGTCTCCCCGGTGAAGGGGCTGAAGCGGCCCATGGTCTGGAATTCTTCGGGGTCAACGGCATAGCAGTCTTCCAAATCCCAGATACAGATGCCACCTTCAAAGGGCAGGTTAAACCGCTTCCTGGGGTTAATGGCCATCAGTTCCACCAGCTTCTCCAGAGACAAGATACCCGGCTTCACCAGTCCGGTATAGAGCACCGGGAAGGCGGTCTCCAGTCCCACCACACCCATGAGGCTCTTTTCCAGACCACGGCTCTTTTCTTCGACACTGTGGGGTGCATGGTCGGTGGCAATCATCTCAATGGTACCGTCCAGAATACCGGCCAGAAGTGCCTGGCGGTCTTCTTCGGAGCGGATGGGGGGATTCATCTTAAACCGACCATGCTCCTGAAGCATCATGTCATTCTTCAGCAGGTAGTGGGGGCCGGTTTCGCAACTCACATCCAGGCCGGATTTCTTGGCCTGGCGAATCAGCTCAACGGTTTCTTTGGTAGAGACGTGGCACACGTGGTAAGCGCAGCCACTTTTTGCCACCAGCTCCAAATCCCGTGCCACAGGGCCCCACTCACTCTCAGAGCAGATTCCCCGGTGACCGTGGAGGCGGGCATATTCGCCGTCGTGGATATAGCCGCCCCGGAGCAGAGAATTGTCTTCACAGTGGGCGGCAATCAGTTTGCCCAGGCTCTTGGCCATTTCCATGGCCCTGAGCATCATTTCCGGGGACTGGACACCCCGACCGTCATCGGAGAAGGCCACCACATGGGGGGCAAGAGCCTCTAAATCAGCCAATACTTCACCCTGCTGACCCATGGTGATGGCACCATAGGGGTGGACATGAATCCGGGCGGTGTCCCGGATGGCATCGAGTTGAGGCACAAGATGCGCCAGTGTGTCGGGGACGGGGTTCAGATTGGGCATGGCGCAGACATCGCTGTATCCGCCACGGGCGGCAGAGGCCGTACCGGAGGCGATGGTCTCCTTATAAAAAAATCCCGGTTCCCGCAAATGCACATGAACATCAGCGAAAGCCGGCAACACAGCCACATCATGGAATTCAGAAACGCAAATACTGCCACCCTCACAATGGGTAGCAACAGGAAGGGTGAGATCAGAATGAGAGAAAGCACCCGCATTGTATACTTTGGCATTTTTCAGCAACAGATCCATGGGGAAGCTCCTTTCCGGGGCGAGACCCTGCGTGGTTATTTATCCCATGGATTATATAACATCTGCGAGCCAATGTCAACCGGTTTGGCTAGAAAAATTACACTGAGCCGGAAGTTTAATGCCGGATAAAGCCAAAGAATGGAGAAATGGCAGGAAAATCGCAAAAGAAGGAGGGAATTGCTCTGCCGGTGCCGCAACCAGAGGTTTTGGCATTAGTCTTTGCACAGCAAGGGTCAACCGCTTGCCGGCCTCCCTTCTCCCTGTTGCCCCACAGGTGAGCCCAATCCGCAAGTACAAGATGGGACATTCTTCGGAAAAATATACTATTATATATATACATGCAACGAAAAAAGGAACCACATCCGGTTGAGCGAGGCAAGCCGGATGTGGTTTTTGACTTAGGATCTTTTGTTTAGCTCCAGACCAAAATCCAGTGGCACAGGAAACGACAGTGCCAGGGCTTGGTGCGGATGACCTTTTGCAGGTGCAGTTCCCATTCACTTAGCAGAGTTTCTTCCTCCAATGTGGGGTCGTGGGCGCTGAATCGGGCTTTTTCCGCCAAATCTTCATGGCAGATGGACTCCTTCAACAGCTCAGCCAGACGGCAACCTCTGCGCCAGCGAATCAGGAAACGGGTTTTGCAGGGGGAGTGGGTCAAATGCCGCTGCCAGAGTTTGAGACGCACCGGGCGCTGCAGGAAGAAAATCGCCAGTAACCCTGCGCACCACCAGACCCAGCCGGGGATATGGATGGTTTTCCACCAATCGTTCCGGGGGGTGTCGTCGCCATCGTTGGGGTCGGGCTCCCGGTCGGGAGTGTCCGGTTTGGTTTCCGTAGGCTGGGGGCGGGTCTCCATGGTGGGCTCAGTTGGATTCTCGGAATGGGTGGGGTCGGGGGTAGTTTCCTCAGTGGGTGAGGTAACGGGCTCGGTTTCTTCACTGGGACCATTGGCGATGGCTTCGTTTCCGGGGGTGGACTCAATGGGCAACCAGCCCAAACCGGGGACATAGTATTCTGCCCAGGCGTGGGCGTGTTGTGCGGATACCGGTGTCCATTTGGTGGCTTCGGTGTCCACCAGATAGCCGGTGACATAGCGACTGGGGATACCCAGACTTCTCAACAGTACCGTGGTTGCCGAGGCGAAGTGGACGCAGTACCCGGTTTCGCTTTCCGCAAGAAACCAAATGACAAAGTCACGACCGGCAGGCATTTTGGCGGTATTCAGGTCATATTCCGCAGAATTTCGCACGGCTTCGCTGATATAACTTACCGCATCGGTGGGATTCATGGACAGAAGCTGGGTCTGATTCAGACCCATATCCGCAATCCAATCCAGAGCCGCCTGTTGTGTCTCCGGCGGCAGGGCGGTATAGTGCCTGTAAACGAAGCGGTCGTAATCATGGAAAGGGCGGGCGGCGGTCATGAAGTTGTTTTCGTCAAAACCACCCCAGCTATAAACACTGCCGTCGGTTTTGCTGGCATTCAACTGCGCCCGATACCATGCGGGTACGGCGGATAAGTCGGGATAGTAGACTAAGGCATATTCCCGGAGCTTGTTGGTGTTCTCTACGCAGACATCCACCCACGGCGCACCCACACCGGGGATCGCCTTGAGATAATAGGGGGTGAAAATGGTGGGCTCCGCATAGCGGGTGCGGATGGCGATGGAAGCCACATTTGCGCTTTCCTCCACCACCAGACCGGGAGTGGTGTCAACACCTTTGTATTCCTCGTCCTCCAGGAATACCCAGGCATTACCGGTGTACACGCTGTAGGTCATACCCCGGAGATAGAGACTGCCGCTGGTCTGACTGCGTACCTCCAGCAGTGTGCGGTCGGAGTTGTTTCGTGGTCCAATCTCCAGACTCTCTGTTTGTGTCACTGGAACATGGATATCCAGCTCCCCAAAGACGTCCTCGACATTGATGGTGGCAAATTGGCTGGTCCAGTCCAGAAGGGTGGAGAGCATGGTCTGCCCAAAGTCACTGCGCCGATAGTCTTCTCTGGGGATGAATCCCTGCACGGCCAGCACCAGCGCCAGCATGACCGGGGTGGCGATAAGCACCAGCCGGTTATGGTTTGTGCCCAGTCGCCGGGCCACCTGAGAGAGCATAATTACGCCCAGTGTAATCAGGAAAAGATTGCGCCAGAACGATGCCGGTGGGGTGTCAATAACCACGAAACACAAAAACAGCGGGATACTATCCAGCAGCAACGGCAAAACCACAGACCTCTGCCGGCGCAAAGCGCGGACGGTAATCAGGGTCAGGGGGATGCAGGGGAGGAGCAAAGCCAATGTGCCGGTACTGCTTTCCTTCGGAAACCAGAGGGGCAACCCGAAGTTGTAGGCGGAATCATAGATACTGCGGATGGTGGTATAGACGGTTTGCAGGCTGAGGATTATGGCGTTAGCCTTGGTGAAAAACACGAATGCCGCCCCCGCAGCCAGAAGAACCCGCACAATCCACCAGGACTTGGGAATCCGGCGCAGGAACAGCCAGAACAGGCTGAGTCCCAGAATCGCCAGTAACAACCCCGCCGTATTGACCCGGAGGGAGAAGGCGGTGGCTAAACTGAAGATTGCGCCGGAAATCAGACAGAAAGTCAGCAGGATGGGGGTTAAATCCTCCCGGAAGAAGCGGCGGAGCGGGGTGGGGAGGGCGCGCTTATTGCGGTAACTCATGATTCTTCGGCCTCCTTATCTCCGTTCTCTCCGGCGGGTGCCACGTGGAATCGCCAGGATGCACCGGTGGTGAGGCTATAGGCACTGTTGCCCGGTGCGGTGGGCTGAGAACGACAAAGCTGAGGCGTGAGAACGGAGAGATCCTCCATTTGTGCAATGGTCACATTGTTGGGATGATTGCCGCTGAACCAGAAAACCTGATGCTCAAATCCACGCTCAATAAGCCATGCACTGATCCAGAGGGTATTGTCCAGAACCTGATCGAAGTCCGTCGGGTCTGTGGGCAAATTCAGACTCAGTGCCATGGCGCCCAGACAGTACTCCTGAGGCTCACGCACCACGGGACGGTCGGTTTTGGCAGTCAGTTTCCAGTGAATGTGCCGCAGACTGTCGCCGGGGCGGTACTCTCTGAGCTCATGGATTTCGGAGAAGCCGCCGCCGGGTTTGGGCCGAAGGGCGGCACTCATCAGCTTGGTCAGATTGGGCAGTTTCCGGGGCTGGGCGGGGTTGGGCAGGACAATGGTTGAGCCCTGCAATTCCCATTTACGGACGATGGCAAAGAGCCCCAGATAGTCACAAACCCGGCTTTTGCTCAGGAAATAGTGGACCGCACCGGAGTGGTTTGCGGGCAGGGGATAGGATATACAAGTGGAACTGGTGGCGCGGAATTTATATTGTTTTCTTGTGCCGGAGGGGGTATGGATAATCTCTGCCCGGAATTTATACCGGGGGAGCGGGAATTTGCATTGCAACCGGATTTCTGCGGCGGCATCTTCCCCACGGTGCACGGCAGAGGGGGCAATGAGCTCCGGCTTGGCGGTGAGGATGGCGGGGAGACTGACCAGCAGAGACACAAAAGGCAAAAGCAAGGTCAGATACCACAAAAACTCAGAGAACCAGCCATAGAAGAAGCCATAAAACAGCGTCACAGCAATCAGGACAATCCCATAAAGCAGGCGATTGCGGGCCATGACCTCACCTCACCTTGGGGGCGGGGACACGCTCAGCCAGTTTAGTCATCAACTCTCTGACGTTTACGCCCTTGGCTTCGGCGTCGCCGGTCAGGAGGATACGGTGGGCGACGGTGTCGGCAAAAATGGTCAGCACATCCTTGGGAATCACATAATCCCGCCCGGAGAGATAGGCGATGGACTTGGACATGGACGCAAGGGACAATGTGGCTCTGGGACTGGCACCGCGGAGAATGGAACGGTCAGTCCGGGTTGCGGCAATGAGGGCAATGATGTAGTCCAGAACGTCGTCACTGATGTAGATGCCGGCCACCTGATCCTGAATGGCAGTCAAATCCTTCCGGGTGATGACGGGAATAATGGTATCCAGCGGATTGCCGGACTGGCGATCCAATACCATAGCCCGCTCGGCTTCGGCGGTGGGATAGCCAATGGACAGACGAATGGTGAACCGGTCCATCTGGCTGTCCGGCAGGAGCTGAGTACCGGCGGCACCTACGGGATTTTGGGTGGCAATGACGGTAAAGGGTCTGGGAATGGGGTAGGTTTTGCCGTCTACAGTGACCTGACCCTCTTCCATAGCCTCCAGCAGAGCGGACTGGGTGCGGGAAGTGGCCCGGTTCAGCTCGTCCGCCAGAAACATATTGCACAGCACGGCACCGGGCTGATAGGTCATGGTGCCGGTCTCCTTATTATATAAGGAATAGCCCACCACGTCAGAGGGCAGGACATCAGGGGTAAACTGCACCCGGCCATACTGAAGCCCCAGAGCCTTGGAGAAAGCAATGGCCATGGTGGTTTTGCCAACGCCGGGAATATCCTCCAGCAAGATGTGACCCCGGGCGAAGATAGCCGCCAGAGTCTCCAGCAGGATGCGGTCTTTACCGACCACGGCCTTGCGGACTTCGTTGATGATCTGCTGTGCGATTCGCATAAGTATAATCCTCCTGATTTTTGCACCGGGGCGGTCAGGGAGGCAGTCCCGGTGCCGATGGGGTAATTATACCATGTTTCTACACCGATGGCAAGGGAAAGGGAAGGAATTAAGAAAAATTTAAGAATTTGCGTGGGTATGCTGTATTGTGAAATCATCATCAACACCGACACCCCCACCTTAGAATACCTGGGCACCATTGGCTGACCCGATTCCCCATGAATTCACCACCCCACCCCCCAAAAGGCGTGGGGATTTAGTTGCAATTCGTCTGGCAAAAAAGAGAGCCCAACTTTTCGTGTCGCAAAATAGCCCTTTCGTGTTGCGCCTGTTGACAGATTTTTCTATAATTGCTATAATCGAATCAAGCTAAACCGATGGTCAGACAATCAGGAGGCGATATTGTCAGCAACTGAATTTCCTGGGACGCTAGGAGGATGGGCCGGGTTTGGTGGGCAGGGGCGTACGACCTTGCGAGCAGGATTTGCACAACAACGAAAAGGAAAGGCCGGGGTGATTCCAGTGGTCATATTATACGGCTGCTCTTGATGGCAGCAGGGATCCCCATCGTCCCAGGAGTCTGGTCGGGGGCGGTGGGTAGTACGGCGGGAGTGCTGTACAGAATACCGGGCAAATAAAATCTAAAACATAAGAAGAAAAATCCGATGAAAAGAAAAATTCTTTCCATGCTCTTGGTGGCCGTGCTGGTTGGTAAGAAGTCATGCAAGAGCGATTATTAGCGCAGAAAGGACAGAATAAGGATGAATTCAAACAGAGTCTATTACTTATTACTGTGCATCTTGCTGAGTCTGGTATTGCTCTTCGGCTGTCAGCAGAAATCAGAAGACGTATCAGCATCCGACGAAGCTGCCGCGCCATCTACGGACGTTACTGATGCGCGCTCTGTGGTGCTTGGCACCTTAGCCACAGAACGAATCCAGACATCTTCCTGGGACTCCGGTCGCACAGAACAAAGCAGTGGCTACTTTGCGGCAGAGACAGAAGCCGGATTCTACTTTGAATATGGCGGACAACTGTTTTATGCAGACAAAGCTGACCTTAGCAACTGGGTTGCTGTTTGTGCAGTGCCTGAATGTGCGCATACATGCGTGACCGATATGTATATGGATGTATGCGGAGCGTACGTCGGTGGTAGTTTCTTGCTAAAAGATGAACGAATCTACTATCTTGCGGCAAAAACCTATGACCCCAAGTACTGGTCAAATGTATCAGGATTTAATCCAAGATTTATTGCCAGTATGGCACCAGATGGAACAGACAGACGGGTGGAGCATATCTTTGGACTCCCGGAAGGCGTGATAAGAAGTGGATCTGGTGGAGGTACACTGATGACCGATGGTCAGAACTTCTTGAATTCGGAGTTTAGCTTAAACAAAGATGGTCTCTATGATTCCTGGATAACTGTGGTGGATAAAGATGGCGAGTACATCCTGTTTTCTGAGACACTGGAAGACCAGGCGCCCTATGCGATGACCTGGAGACATCTGGAGGGCATCTATGGGGACACCGCTCTGTATTTCCAGATGATGGACAACGAGATGGGAACAGCCTTCTATCTCCGGAACAGAGAGCTGACCAGTGTGGATATTTCCGGACTGCCCTACACCGGAGCATATCTTTCGGGGAATACCATGTGGGTGTTCCGTCCCGGTGATGGCTACTATGCTGTAGACCTGACGACACGGGAAGAGGTACGGCTGGCGGATTGTCAACTGGAGACCAGCGTTTCCCACATCATGCAGCCCAATTGCATTCTGGAATCCACTTTCGTGGGGTGGAATGCGGTCGATATCTCTGCCGATGTGGAAGAACACAGCCTGCGCTTCTTTGACGGTGAACAATGGCACGATATTGCCGTCCCGGAGGAATTGCAGAATCTGGAAGAAAGAGAGTATCTGGAACCCATGGCGTTGGCTTCTGACCGGATATTGTTTGCCCTTGTCAAGGTAACTGGCGAAAACCGGGAACAGTTTGTTTATCAAATTGTTCTGGGTACTGACGAGCCGGTTCTGGAACTGTTGGGCAAATTGGGCTGATTCTGTCCGCCCTGCCAAACCAACCAACCACCCCTCCCCCCACCCGGGGGTGGGGGAAGAAAAAACACAAAGGAGCACCACCATGGACACCATCCGGATCGCAGTCTGCAACCAGTCGGCACAAGATCTCATGCAGCTACTGTCCCTGATTAGGGGTCATGAGCGCAGCGGGAGCTTTGACCTCAGTGTCTTCCCTGAACTGGGCAAGCTGTTCTCCTGTGGTAGACACTTTGATGTTATTTTTCTGGAGATTGGTGAGGGGACTCCCAACGGTTATGACATTGCCTGTCAGATGAAAGCCCTGGGCGATAAATCTTCCATAATCCTTGTTGCGGATGATTACCGCTATGCGGTTGCGGGCTACAGAGTTGCTCTGCGCTATCTGCCAAAGCCATTGACTCGGGCAGCGGTGACGGAGGCTCTGGATGCTGCCATTTGTAAACCTGCCCCGGAACGGTTTGTGGTGGAATCCGGCAGTGAGCGCGGCATTTACCGCATCGGGGACATTTGCTATGTGGAGTCCTGTGGACACAAGATTACCCTCCACACCATGAATGGCGCAGACCGATACTATGGTACACTGAGGAACGTGATGGAACAATTGCCCCAGCGGTACTTTGTGATAATACACAAGAGCTTGGCCGTCAATCTGCTGTATGTATGCAAGGCGGATGCCGGCCATGTCACGCTGATTGACGGAACACAATTACCGATAGGCCCCAGCAGGCGGGAGGAATTTCGGAAGAAACTGAATCGGTTTCTCGGTGAGGAGCGCTTCTGTACTGTTGCAGGGCAAGGGGAGGGGAATTGATGGACAAAGGAACAGGCAATCCGTGGCCGTTTCCGGAGGACAAATCTGCCATGGAGCAGTTGGCCCGGTCTTTGGCTGGGGGTGGAGATGACCTCTGGGCAGAGTTCCAGGCTGCGCTGGAGAATGGCGAAAGCCTGAAACCGGACGAGAATCGGATGCGCCATTACCGGCGAATGACAGGTCAGGCACCTCCGGTAATGCCCAAACATACCGACCGAAAGCAATGCCACTGCGCATGGACCTTGCGCCGAGTGGGGGTGGCAGTGCTCGCATTGCTCCTGATTTGCACAGCACTGGTTACAGCGGTGGGGGCATTACAGACCGAAGAAGTCTGCTTTTTTGCCCAGTCCTATAACCAGTATACGTCCATCAGCTTTATTTGGCCAACAGGAAACCTGAGAGATGCGGCTGATATTCGGGAGCTCAATGAACCCTACGACCCCCTGAAAGACATTCTCCCCGAGGGCTACTGGCTACAGGAGGGAATTGCCCTGCGGGAAAATGTCAAGTTCGCCACATACACCAATGACTCCACAGGGTCAATTTCCTACGATATCAGTCGCGCTTCGGGCACTTCCAACATTGATACAGAAAATGCAGAACAATTCTATGAGACGGAAATCAACGGACATTGGGCATTTTTTGTGCAGAAGAACGGTTACCATCTGGTGTGGGTTGACCAGAAGAACGCAACTTACCATCACCTTTTAGCCAACGAACTGGAACTGGAGGAGTTTATGGAGATTGCGCAGCTTCTATCCCAAAACGTTGAACACGAATAAGAATAAAGGATGAGTGCCATGAGAAGAAAAATTCTAAGCATCATGTTGATTCTGATGCTGCTGACCTCCATTCCTGTTTTTGGACAGGCGGCTGAGCTGACCATGATTCAGCCGCGCTATACCTACATTGGGACATTTGACAGAGACCTGACCATTAATGCCTCCACCGGCGTTGCGGACTGCTACGCCAAAATCACCGCAAATGCCAATTACCCGGTTGAGGTCGTCTGCCGGTTTGAGGTTTACTGGGGCGGCGAGTGGACGACCCTTCGCACCTGGACCGACACCGGAAACATGACGGCCGTCATCAGCGAAACCTACAACGCCGCCCACGGCTTTAACTACCGCATTGATGTTACCGCCTATGTCTATGACAGCAACGGAAACCGGCTGGAAGTCACCGGCGGCATCACCGAATGTTACTATCCCAAGAACTGAATCCATCCCACCCGGAGTCTGGAGAACTACCCCAGGCTCCGGTTTTTTTCTCCCTGAAACCCAAGCTTAACCCGGAAAAAACAGAAAAAATCCGGTTCTTTTCCAGAAAAAAGCGGGTTCAATCTTGACAAAAAGACTCTGGCATTATAGTATATAGGTGTGTGACCATATGCATTTTGGTCGACAAAATCAAAAAACAACATTCGAGGTGTTATCATGGAGAAGCGGGAGAAAAAAGTCCTGGTTATCGGCGTCATCGGTGCTGACGTCCATGCCGTGGGCAATAAGATCCTCTATCACGCATTTACAGAGGCTGGCTTTGAAGTCGTGAACCTGGGCGTTATGGTCGCGCAGGAAGAATATATCGCCGCCGCCATTGAGTCCAATGCAGATGCCATCGTCATCTCCTCCCTGTATGGTCAGGGTGAGCTGGACTGCCGCGGTATGCGCGAGAAGTGTGATGAGGCCGGCCTGAAGGGTATCCCCCTGCTGGTTGGCGGAAATATCGTTATCGGCAAGCAGAAGTTTGAAGATGTAGAAGTTCGGTTCAAGGAAATGGGCTTTGATCGGGCCTTCCCTCCCGGAACTGCCCCCGAGACCACCATTGAGGCCCTCCGGGAACTCCTGCATATGGATGGTGAGGCAGTTTGAAACCTGTCCTGCTCGTCGATTTCGGCAGTACTTATACCAAGCTGACCGCGGTGGATGTGGAGGGGGAGAGAATTCTGGGAACTGCCCAGTCCTTTACCACCATCTTCACCGACATCAATGACGGTCTGAAAAATGGTCTGGCCATTCTGGAGGAAAAAACCGGAAAGCTGGACTTCACAGAGACCTATGCCTGTTCCTCTGCCGCCGGTGGTCTGAGAATGATTACCAGTGGCCTTGTGCCGGAGCTGACCGGAGAGGCAGCCAGATTGGCCAGTTTAGGCGCCGGTGCCAAGGTGATTGGGGTCTATGCCTTCCAACTCACTGAGGACGATTTGGCGGAAATTCAGCAGGCAAAGCCCGATATTTTCCTCCTGGTGGGCGGTACAGACGGCGGCAATACGGAGTGTATCCTCCATAATGCCAAAATGCTCAGCACCCTGCCCAAAGACTTCCCGATCATTATTGCCGGCAACCGCACGGCCAGCAGACAGTGCCAGCGGCTTCTGGAGGGATGGGAGGTCTATGTCTGCCCCAATGTGATGCCCAAATTCGGCACTTTGCAGATTGAACCGGTGCAGAAGCAAATCCGGGAGATTTTCCTGGGCCGCATCGTTCAGGCCAAGGGTCTGTCCAGAGTGAGCAGTCTGCTGTCGGATATTATGATGCCCACCCCTTCCGCCGTGCTGCAGGCCATGAACCTGCTGTCTCAGGGCTGTGAGGGCGAGAGCGGCATTGGTGACCTGATTGCTGTGGACGTGGGCGGTGCAACCACTGACGTTTACTCTATCGCTGACGGTATGCCGGAACAGATGAATACGGTCTATAAGGGCATCCCGGAGCCTTTCTCCAAGCGCACCGTAGAAGGTGATATCGGTATGCGCTACAGCATCCAGGGTATCGTCGATGCTGCCGGACTCAGCCGGGTCAGCAAGCTCGCCGGTTTGCCCGAAGCGCGGGTGCAAACTCTGGTGGATGAGCTGAAGATCAATACCGAAAGAGTCCCCAATGGTGACGAAGAACTGGAAAAACTGGACTTTGCGCTGGCTTCCATGGCCATCGAGGAGGCAGTACGTCGCCACGCCGGCACTATGGAGGAAACCTATACCCTTATGGGTCAGACCTTTATCCAGTCCGGTAAGAATCTGACCAAGGTGAAGCAGATTGTCGTCACCGGCGGCAGCCTGATTCATACCCGAAAAACTGAAGAGATTGCGGCCCACGCCCTCTTTAGTCCCCAACAGCCCATGTCCCTGCGCCCCAAGGCGGCAGATGTCTGGGTGGACCGAACTTATATTCTCGCCGCTATGGGTCTGCTTTCTGCCCATTACCCCCAGGCGGCTCTACGAATCATGAAAAAGGAGCTTGAATTCCATGGATATTCAGAATAAGCGCATCCCCGACGGCGAATTTGCCCGCCAGCGCGAAGAAGTCCTGGCCCAGTGGCCTACGGGTAAGGACGTGAATCTGGAAGAGGCCGTTGCCTACCATAAGGCACTGCCGGAAAGCCGGATCTTTGCCAAGAAGCTCTCCAAGGCTAAGGCCGAGGGCAAGACTCTGGTTCAGCCCAGAGCAGGCGTCCCGGTTATTGAAGAACATATTAAGCTGCTGCGTTACCTGCAGGACAATGGCGAGGCCGATCTGCTGCCCTCCACCATTGACAGCTATACCCGCCAGAACCGCCATGCTGAGGCGGAGAATGGCATTGCTGAGTCCATCCGTCTGGGCAGAGCTATGCTCAACGGCTTCCCCGCGGTTAACCACGGTGTTCATGGTTGCCGTCAGGTGGTGGACAGTGTCCGTGTTCCCGTTCAGGTTCGTCACGGCACACCCGATGCCCGACTGCTGACCGAAATCACCTACGCCGGCGGCTTCACCAGCTATGAGGGCGGCGGTATCTCCTATAACCTGCCCTATTGCAAGAATATTCCCATGGAGCGCACCATCCGGGATTGGCAGTATGTGGATCGCCTGACCGGTCTGTATGAAGAAATGGGCGTTACCATCAATCGTGAGCCTTATGGCCCGCTGACCGGTACTCTGGTTCCTCCCTGCATTTCCCATGCCGCAGCCATTATTGAGGCTCTGCTGGCCGCCGAGCAGGGGGTTAAGAGCATCACCGTCGGCTATGGTCAGTGCGGCAACCTGGTTCAGGACGTCGCTGCTATCCGCACCCTGCAGGAACTGACCGACGAGTATCTGGCCAAGTATGGCTACAGCGATGTGGAAGTCACCACCGTCCTGCATCAGTGGATGGGCGGTTTCCCCGCTGACGAGGCCAAGGCTTTCGGCGTTATTTCCTCCGGCTCTCTCATCGCCGCTCTGTCCAAGGCCACCAAGGTCATCGTCAAGACCCCCCACGAGGCCATTGGCATCCCCACCATGGAAGCCAACGCTCAGGGTCTGCGCTGCACCAAGCAGGTCGTCACCATGATGGCCGACCAGACCTTCCAGGACAGCCGTCTGGAAGCGGAGAAGGAAATCATCCGTCAGGAGACCCGTTGCATCGTGGACAAGTGCTTCGAGCTGGGTGCCGGCGATATCGCCGTGGGTATCTGCCGTGCTGTTGAGGCCGGTGTTCTGGATATTCCCTTCGCCCCCTGCCGCTACAATGCCGGTCTGATGCTGCCCTGCCGCGACAATGACGGTGCTGTCCGTATCCTGAACGTGGGCAATCTGCCCTTCACCCAGGACCTGAAGGATTTCCATGCCGCCAAGATCGAAGAACGCGCCAAGGCAGAAAAGCGCAAGGCCTCTTTCCAGATGGTCATTGATGATGTCTATTCCATCGGTAAGGGCCGCCTGGTGGGCAGACCCAAGTATTGATTCCGGATGCCCGGCAATCAAGTCTAACCTTTAACTGCACTGCGGGGGCACAAGTCCTCCACAGCGTAATAACCGCCAGGGTAACCTGGAGAAAAGAATGGGAGCAATTTATTATGAAAATCGTAGATATCGTGTGTTCCGCAGGCCGTACCGGCTTCTACTTCGATGATCAGCGCGCCATTAAGGGCGGCGCAGGCCATGATGGTGTGTTCTATGTGGGCGACCCCAGAACTGAGGGGTTCCAGGCTGTCCGTCAGGCCGGTGAGTCCATCTCCGTGATGATCGTCCTGGAGGATGGTCAGATTGCTTTCGGTGATTGCGCCGCTGTGCAGTACTCCGGTGCTGGCGGACGTGATCCTCTGTTCCTGGCCAAGGACTTTATTCCCATCATCGACCAGTATATCAAGCCCCAGTTGGTGGGTAAGGATGCCGACAACTTCCGTGAGCTGTGCAAGATGATGGAGGCCATTGAGGTCGAGGGCAAGCGTCTGCATACCGCTATCCGCTATGGTATGTCTCAGGCTATTCTGGATGCTGTTGCCAAGGCCAGCGGCAGACTGATGTGTGAGGTCGTGGCCGATGAGTATGGCTGCACCGTCTCTGAGACCCCCGTCCCCGTCTTCACCCAGTCCGGTGATGACCGCTACAACGGCGCGGACAAGATGATCATCAAGGGTGCTCAGGTTCTGCCCCATGCACTGATCAACAACGTGGAAGACAAGCTGGGCAAGAACGGCGAGAAGCTGGCTGAGTACATTGGCTGGCTCCGTGACCGCATCCTCCAGTTCCGCACCGACGAGAGCTACTGCCCCGTCATGCACATTGACGTCTATGGCACCATCGGCGCCATCTTCGGCAACAATAACTATGCCGCCATGGCCGACTACATCGGCAAGCTGGGCGAGATTGCCAAGCCCTTCCACCTGCGCATTGAGGGCCCCATGGACTGCGATTGCGACCGTGAGACCCAGATTGAGGCGCTGGCTGGTCTGACCCGTGAGCTGGACGAGCGGGGCATTGACGTTGAGCTGGTTGCTGACGAGTGGTGCAACACTCTGGAAGACATCATGCTCTTCGCCGACCGCAAGGCTGGCCACATGGTGCAGATTAAGACCCCCGACCTGGGCGGCATCAACAACACCATTGAGGCAGTCCTGTACTGCAAGGCCAAGGGCATCGGCGCTTATCAGGGCGGCACCTGCAACGAGACCGACCGGTCCGCTCAGGTTTGTGTCCACTGCGCCATGGCCACTCAGCCTGACCAGATTCTGGCTAAGCCCGGCATGGGCGTGGACGAAGGCTATATGATCGTGTTCAATGAGATGAACCGCATCATGGCTATGCGCAAAGCCAGAAAGGCTCTGGGCAAGTAAGTTCATCCTGGGATTAAACTTCAGGACTGCGGCGAGATTCTTGCCGCAGTCCTTGGTTTGATGGGAAAACTCCCGGCTGCATGGTGGTGCAAGCCGGGAGAATGTTTTTTGGGATTCAGTCGAAAATATCGGACATCAATTGGTCAAAGAATTTCTGCAGGGCCTCCCGGTTTGCCCGGTAGTAGACCCGCTGGTTTTCCTTCTCCTGGATCAGAAAACCCTGAGAATGGAGGACAGACAGCAATCGGGACAGATTACCCCGGTCCATGCTCATGATCTCCGCCAGTTCCAGACCATAGCAGCTCCGCTTGGACAGCCGCCGCAGAACTTCCAGCCGCTTGCGCTCGCTGAGTCCGCGAAGGACGGTACTGGCCTTATCCAGAGCATCATCATTTTTGGCCACCAGGCTGTATGATGAGATACAGCATCCGATATACATATAGTTGTATGGCCGGGGATGATAGGGGTCATTGGCCATACCATGGTAGATCATATTGGCATTCATCAGCCCGATGGCCAACCGAGTGCAGTCGCCGGCGTATTCAACTGCTCTTTGTCCCAAGGTGTCTGCCAGGAATTCGATGGGTGGCATCTGGGAATGGAGCCAGTATTCTGCCATATCCCCCAGACACAGCCCGGAGCGGCTAAAGGCATCCTCCAGCCGGAGGGACACCGGACGCATCAGGTCAGCCAACTCCTGCAGGGTTTCCGGGAACTGATGGAGGGCGCCATAAAGTTGCAACCGGAATTCTGCGGACAGATTGGTCAGGGCGCAAATCTGAGCAAAGAGGTCACCGGGACAGTCGGGCGCAGTGGTCCACTCCAGCCCAATACCTTTGGATTGCTTCAGCCATCCACCCTGAGCGTGCATCCGCTCCCGGGATTCCAGAATATCGGCAATGGTCTGCTCAAAGCCGGGATTCTTGTATTCCAAAAAGGCACTGACCAAATATCTGGCCAGACATGAGGATTCCACGGAGGGTGTGCTTTCGTGGCTGGCGAAGAAGTATTGCAGTTTGGTATCCTCCCGATCCATGCCCTCGCAGACTTCATCCATGATTCTCTGCAACAGCAACAGCCGCTCCCGGATGTCATTTTCCCGGGGAGAATTGCGGGGTTCGTGGTTGTGATTCCACAAAGAGGAAAAGCTTAGCCCATTGACATACCGGTAGAGCAGAGTTATGGTCTCAATGAACATAAAGGGCTGACGGATAATCTCATAATGCATGGCGTTAGGTGTTCCCTTCTGTATTGTTCCGTATAAGTCTATACTAAACTTTCTTGAGGCAAAAGTCAAGAGCAGTCCGGAAAACTGCTTGTTTTTCTTGGAAAAAGCTGGCTTATTCAGCCGGGCCCCGGGACAAAAGAGAAGGCAAAGCGCAAAATTTGCACCCGGAGCTTCCCTAATGAACATACATTCCGGATTTTTGTGCAGACAAAGGAAAAAACAGGTTGACAATCGTTCTGCCACTGTATAGAATGTAACTCAGTATAGGCGCACCGATAGGGTGCATACCGGATTAGACCTGCTTTGGGCTGACCGGAATTCATACAGAAGGAAAAGGGGAGAACCCTTTCCGGGGAGGTAACCGATGAAGAAGCGTATTGTGATCGCTCTGGGCGGCAATGCTCTGGGCAACAATTTGGAAGAACAATATCTGGCGGTGCGCAATACCGCCGGCCCGATTGTGGATTTGATTGAAGCCGGTCATCAGGTGGTCATTGCCCATGGCAATGGTCCGCAGGTGGGTATGATTCAGAATGCCATGACTGCCCTGCACAAGCAGAATCCAGAGAAATATGGCGAATGTCCTCTGGCGGTCTGTGGTGCGATGAGCCAGGGCTATATTGGCTATGACCTGCAGAATGCCCTGCGGGAAGTCTTGCTGGAGCGGGGGATTCAGAAGCCTGTGACCACCCTCATCACCCAGGTTGAGGTGGATTTGGCAGACCCGGCATTCCAGAACCCCACCAAGCCCATTGGCTCGTTTATGACGAAGGAAGAAGCAGAAATTCTGCAGGCCAGGGGAGAGAATGTGGTGGAGGATGCCGGTCGCGGTTATCGCCGGGTAGTGGCTTCCCCCAGACCCATTGGCATTGTGGAGCTGGAATCTGTCAAGACGCTGATGGATGCCGGCCAGATTGTGATTACCTGTGGCGGCGGCGGCATTCCTGTGGCCAAGCAGGAAAACGGCAAGCTCATGGGTGTTCCTGCGGTTATTGACAAGGACTTTGCCGCTGAGTTGCTGGCGGAATTGGTGGATGCGGATATGCTGATTATCCTCACCGCCGTGGAGAAGGTGGCCATTCGCTTCCGTCAGCCCGATGAGCAGTGGCTGTCCGAAATGACCATCGGGGAGGCGGAGAAGCACATTGCTGCCGGTGAGTTTGCACCCGGCTCCATGCTGCCTAAGGTGCAGGCGGCTGTCCGTTTCGCCGGAAGCGGCAAGGGTCGCACTGCCCTCATTACTTTGCTGGAGAAGGCCGCTGAGGGTATTTCCGGTCAGACCGGTACCCGGGTGGTCGGAGAGTAAAAGACAACAGTGGAGGAAACCCCCAGGAAAACCGGGGTATTTTCGCCACGTTTGGAGACAAAATCGGATATTTTGTGATTTGCGGGGGTCGGTTTGGCTGACTCCCGCAAAGTTTATGCCTGAAGCAGCAGGTTTCATGGTTGACGGCAGGGTGAGACGTGGGGTATAATAAGGTTGCATACGACCTTTCTTCCTTGCGGCGGAGGAAAGGAGAGAATAAGATAAGACGGGTCACTTGCGGCAACTCTGACCCCGAATGGAGAGCATATGGAGAACAAACCAGTAAAGAAAAAGCCCTGGCTGCGTTTTCGACATCGGGTGGTGCGGAATCTGGCGGCGATGATTTTGGGACCCTACTCCCGATTGGCTTATGGGATTAAGATTCAGCGGTTTAAGGAGCAGGGCGACCGGCAATACCTCATTGTGATGAACCACCAGACCGCCTTTGACCAGTTCTTTGTGGGTCTGGCGTTCAAAGGTCCGGTCTATTATATCGCCTCGGAGGATTTGTTCTCCAATGGCTGGGTATCTGCCCTGATTCGCTATGTGGTGGCACCCATCCCCATCAAGAAGCAGACCACTGACCCGGTGGCGGTGAAAAACTGCCTGCGGGTGGCGAAGGAAGGCGGCACCATCGCCCTCGCCCCGGAGGGAAACCGTACCTTTGACGGTAAGCCGGTGTACATTAAGCCTGCTCTGGTGAAGCTGATGCGGCATTTGAAACTGCCTATGGCCATTTTCCGGATTGAAGGTGGCTATGGTGTCCATCCCCGGTGGAGTGACGTGCGGCGCAAGGGTCGGATGGAGGCTTATGTGAAGCGGGTCATTGAGCCGGAGGAATACAAAACCATGACCGATGAGGAGCTCTATGCCCTGATTCAGCAGGAGCTGTATGTGGACGAGGGCAAGGTGACCGGCCAGTTCCACCATAAGCGGCTGGCAGAGTATTTGGAGCGGGCCATGTATGTCTGTCCCCACTGCGGTCTGACCACCTACGAAAGTGAAAAAGACATCATCACCTGCAAAACCTGCGGCCAGCAGATTCGCTACCTGCCCACCAAGGAATTGCAGGCGGTTTCCGGCACATTTCCCTTCCGGTTTACCACCCAGTGGTATGAATATCAGTGCAACTTCGTCCGGGCGCTGGATTTGTCCCAGTGGTTAGAAAAGCCCATGTATGAAGACCCGGCGGATCTCTATGAAGTCATTCCATACCACAAAAAGCGGCTGTTGCAGCAGGAGGTTACCCTCCGGCTCTATGGCGACCGGCTGACCATCACCGGCACTGGGGAGGAGCTTTGTCTGCCCTTCGATGACATCAATGTCATTACTGTTCTGGGGCGCAACAAGCTGAATATCTACTTTGGGGACAAAATCTACCAGATTAAGAGCCAAAAGCGGTTCAATGCCCTGAAGTACATGAATATGGTCTATCACCATAAAAACATCAGAGGGGGGAACGAAGATGGAGAATTTTTGGGACTTTAATGTCTGGGGCGCATTCAATCTGGTGGCGGTGCTGCTCTTTGGTCTGCTGGTGGGTCATGCCCTGAAGCGTACCATCCCGTTGCTCAAGAAGTCGCTGATTCCCACGGCGGTGCTGGGTGGCGTTGTGCTGTTGCTGGTGTCCATCCTCTTTAAGTCCGTCACCGGACAGGAGTTCTTTAATACGGAGTTCTTTGGCGGCAAAGGCTCGGCCAATCTGGAGGTGATTACATACCATGCCCTTGCGCTGGGATTTATCGCTTCGGCCCTGCGCAATTCCCAGCAGAAAATGACCAAAGCCAGAGCCAATGAGGTGTTCAATTCTGGCGTGACCACGGTTTCCACCTATCTGCTTCAGGCGGTCCTGGGTTTGGGCATTACCATTGTGGCGGCTATGGTGATTGCGGATTTCTTCCCCGCCGCCGGTGTGCTCCTGCCCTTTGGCTTTGGTCAGGGTACGGGGCAAGCCATGAACTATGGCACCATTTATGAAAACGACTTTGGCTTTGTGGGTGGCAAGAGTTTCGGCTTGACCATTGCCGCCATGGGCTTCATCAGTGCCAGTATTGGCGGCGTGATTCACCTGTATATTCTGCGGAAGAAGGGGCGGGTTACTCTCTCTACCGGTGAGGACGGGGAAATGCTGACCGAAGGCGTGGAGGACAAGGACGAACTGCCCATGCAAAGCACTCTGGACAAGATGACCATTCAGATTGCCCTGATTGCCCTGTCTTATTTCCTGGCGCAGATGCTGATGTTCCTGCTGGGGCTGATTCTGCCGGGGATGAAGTCGGTGATTTATGGCTTCAACTTCCTGTTGGGCGTTATGGCGGCTACAGTGGTAAAGACGGTGCTGAACTTCCTGCTAAAGAAAAAACGCATCCGGAAGAAGCATACCAACAATTTCCTCCTGACCAGAGCCAGCAACTTCTGCTTTGACCTGATGGTGGTGGCGGGAATTGCGGCCATCCGGTTGGATTTGGTCAGCCGGTACTGGGGGATTCTGTTGATTCTGGGTGTGGTCGGTCTGGTCAGCACCTATTGGTATAACAATATAGTGGCCAGGAAGCTGTTCCGGGACTATCAGGAGGAGCAGTTTGTGGCCATGTATGGTATGCTCACCGGCACAGCCAGCGCCGGAATCATGCTCCTGCGGGAACTGGACAGCCAGTTTAAGACACCGGCGGCGGACAATCTGGTCTATCAGAATTTCCCGGCCATTGTCTTTGGCTTCCCCATGATGCTTCTGGCGGTGCTTGCGCCCAAGGAGCCGATGCTGACTTTGGGCATTCTGGCGGCATTCTTCCTGGTGATGAATGTGATTTTGTTCCGGGCGCAGATTTTCGGGCGTAAGAAGGAAAAAGGAAAATGAATCATCAGAGGCCGTACCTCGGTTGGGGGTACGGCCTCATTTCTGTGGGGTATTGAGAAAGCGATCAGTTTCCATCGGTTGCGCCGGTGGTATCGGTGGATTCAGACGGCTCAGTTGCGCCGGTGGTTTCCACTGCTTCGGTTGCTTCCGTTGCTTCGGTTGTCTCAGCGGTGGGCGCGGGGGGTTCCTCAGTGGGCTGAGTAGCCCCCTTCGTCTCTGCAGGGGGAGCATCCGTTCCCTTTGTCTCTGCGGGAGGTACATTTGTGCCGGAATTCTGCTCCTGCTGGTAACCCGGCATATCCTGCTGGGCGGATACATCGTTGCCGCCAAAGAGGGCAACCGCACCCCAGACCAGACCCAACACCAGCAGACCGGCCACAAAACCAATGGCGGCGGTGATGAGCAGATTTTTCTTCCCTGCACCGCCATGCTCGCCACTGCCCTGGGCTTTCCTCAGTCTCTTGCGGGTATTCTCATGGGCGGCGATTTCTTCCTCCAGCCGCGTCTGCAGGTCTGCTACCTCGTTGCGGCTCTGCGTCAGGGCATCGGCGGCTTGGGCCAGCTTGTGCTCTGTCTGCTGGGTTTTGGCGCGCTCAGCCTGGATCAGCTTTCCCGCTTGTTCTCTCAGGTCGGTCAACTGCTTGTCGGCCTCATCGTGTTGCTGCTTCAGGGTGGCGGCGGCTTCTTCCTGTTGCCGCTTTATGGCCTGCTGTGCCGCTTCTTCCTGCTGTTTCAGGGCGGCGTCGGCTTCTTCTTTTGCCTTGGCCAGAGCCTGCGCCTTTTCCAACCGGACGGCTTCAATGGCACTTTGGGCTTGGGCCAGCCGGGCGGCAGTGTCCTTTTTCTGGGCCTCCATGGTCTCCTGCCACTGCTGTTTCTCCTGCTGATGGGCCTGCTGTTGGGCGACAAACTCGGCATTCATGGCGGCAATTTTGGCCTCGCACTGGGCATTGAGGTTTTGCAAGATCTGCTGGTGCGCCTGCTCAAGACGAGCTTTCTCTGCTTCATGCTCGTCGTTCAACTGGGAAATGGCTTGGTTGGCGGCGGTACGCACCCGGTTGTGGGTCTTCCTGCATACCGCTGTGACCACATCTTTACAGCCCAGAGCCAGACCCGCCAGATATTCGGCCTTGCCCGCTTCCTTGTCCGGTCCGAGAATGGCTTCTACTGCACCCTCGGCGGTCAAATCCTCCAGGGTATGGGGCTTCAGCAAATCCGGAATGCGCTGGTCGAACATCTCGCCCACCCACTTGACGGCACAGGCGGGGAAGGACCGCTTCTTCTTCAGCAGGGCTTGGGTGCTGGTGAAGGTCCCGGCATCGGTGCCCTCTTTCATCCACTGGAAGACGGGATCGCTCTTAAATGCCCCGGAGACTTCCACGAACTTCTCCTGGTTCAGGTACTCTGCCTCGTCCCGGCCAAAGAGCTGAACATAAGCCTCCAGACGGTCAGCCCAGGGCAGCTTGTACCACCACTTCAGCCATTTGGCGGTATCGTCATTGCCGGGCAACTGGCAGGTCTCCGGGTCGTCCAAATCAATGCGCACATAATCCGCCAGGGTGACCTGCTCCAGAGAACACTCTCCGGGCAGAATGAAAATCCGGGTACTGGTCAGACCGGCCAATTCAGCGATTTTCTGGGGGTGGTGGTAGGTGGCAAAGCCGATTTCCGCGGCCAGCCGGGGTTGCATCATGGCATAAATCTGGGGCAGGAGACGGAATGCGCACCGGTTAAAGGCGCAACCCTTCTTCAACCGGATAATGACCGTCTTCTCCTGATAGATGGCATGGACGGTTTTCAGCACCACCGCCGCCTCCCGGATGTCCATCTGGGGGACGATTTTCTCCGGTGTGGCATCCAAATCCACGGGAAGTCTGCCGGTGCGGTGACCGTCCACATCGGTGTGGGTGGTCAGGTGGGTGCCAAAGAGCAAATCCAGATAGGTATAACCCTCAGGCGGGGCATACATGGCCGTCCGGGGGAAGTAGGTGGTGTGGAAGTAAACGCTGTCCCGACCACCGGCACGGTTTTCCGCGCCGCTGACGGCGAAGACGCAGAAGGGCTCCATGGTGGGAGGGAAGTCCGCCAGACGGTACAGATGCATGGGGGCATAGCGCACCGCCAGAGGGTATTCATCGGTGGGTTGCTGGTCATAGCCATCCAGCTTCTGGAAACCGCACAGCAAACTCTCCACCTTGCCGGTGGTGACATTGAGACTGGTGGCACCCATGCGACTCAGGAAGGCAGGCAGACCCTGGGACATACCCAGCCGGTCATAAGGTCCTGACTGGGTGGTGCCGTGAAGAATGCTATATCTATCCATGCTTTTCCTCCCTTGCGTTGGTGTTGACTCTCCAGAAGCGGGGAGCAAGCTTCATGATGGCGGACTCACCCAGCCGATTGACCCGCAACCGGTCAAAGTGGCCGGGATTCTCAAAGAGGGCGCACCGGGCGAGGGCTTCGTCGTCGTCAATGGGATTGCGGATTCTGCTCTGGGGCGGCTTGATACAATAGCCTTCGGTAGTGGTGAAGGGGGTGGAGGTCTCGTTGATCTTCTGATAAGATGCCTCTACGGGAATGCAGCCGGAGACGGTCAACAGCCAGCGCATCAGCTTGTCGATGTTCCGGGGGGTAGGGGTTTGGGGCTGGTTTTCGGGTCTGCGCACCAAATCCGTTTCCGAGGGGGCTTTGTAGCCAAAGGGAGAGGAGCGCAGGACAGCGTGGTAAGCCAGATTCAGCCGCCCGAAAGTACCAAATTGCTCCATGACCCGATTATATACCCGCCGCTCCTGAATAATCTGCTTTTCTGCGGTGAACAGGTAGACCTTCTCAATGGGCTGGACATACTTCTTGTTTTCGGGGGCGAGAACAGGCTTGTCTCCCTCCAAATCGATGCACTTGGTGAACAGCACCATCATGGGAACACTGAGGCTCCCATCGCCCAGAGAGTTGCTCTTATCGTTGGAACGAAGGTTCTGGAATTCGTCAGCCCAGGTGCAGACATTCTGAATATCCGACACCACATTGTCATTTCCTGCAATGATGGAGGTATCAAAACAGACCACATAGGCATCAGCAGAGAGGGCAATCTGGAATTCATTGAGGACTTTCTGGGTATCAATCCGGGTTTTCAACTCGTTATTTCCTGCGCCGGGGACGATGCACAGCTCACCGGGCAGGTCAACCAAAGTCAGCAGATGCCACTTGCCGCTTTTGTTGCGCACACGCAAAGTGGCGCTGTAGGCATCGGTTCGCTTGCTGGCATGGGTTTTGGAGGGGGCAATTCCCTTGGGATAGTTGGACAAATCGTATTTCAGTCGGGCGCTTTTGCCGACCACAGAAATTTGGGCGACGGTGTCAATCCCGGGGTCGTTGCCCCAGATTCTTCCGTCCAGCGCGCCCAAAACCGCATTCTCCGCATAATGGGTCAGGGCGAGGATGGCACTGGTTTTGCCGGAGCCCTGATAGCCGATAAAGGCAATGGACTGGTGCTTGGCGGTGCCTGCGTAGTCGAAAATGGGGGTATCGCAGTGGGGGCAGACCCGGGCCTCCACCTTGAATTGGTTGTTATTGGGAATGGTAATCATCCGGTAAGCGGTCAGTACCTTGCGCCCCTTGTCGTCCTGCTCCTCGTAGAGGTGGAGCTTAAAGGGCACAGTGTCCCGCACCCGGAACAGATTATATAAAAGTTCCAGCTCCTCCCGCAGACGCTTCTTGGCAAAGACAATGTCGTCAACGGCCTTGTTTCCGGTGGACAAAATGGCCTCAATGGCGGCGGGAATCTGGCGCTCCGCCAGTTTGACGGTTTCCGCCTGAGCGGGAGCGGAAGACTGACCGGTGAAGAAGGGGTCATCCTCGCCACTGTCGGAATCATCCAGCAGGGAGAAAATGGCGGCCTCTCTGGACTTTTCCTGCTTCTCCGGGGCAGGGGTGGCATCGGCAGACAGGTCAGTGTCACCCAAATAATCCTTCAGCTCCTGACGGGTCAGGGTGGCAATGGCCGGGTCATCCAGATTGTTCTTGTTGGACACATAGCCCAGAAGCTGCGCAAGACTCAATTCGCAACGCCTAAAGCCGCCTCCGGCATCAGTGCCACCATTGAACAGCGCCATAAACTCCTGCATGGTCAGGCGAAATTTCAGGATACGCAATCTGCTGTCGGCATCGCCGGTGATGATGGGATACATATCCATCAGAACATGGTCCTGATCCAGTTCTCTGCCGCAGTGGGTACAGTAATAGGAATAAGCCATAAATAAGAACCTCTCAAACGGTTAGATTTGCAAAGGAGTTACCGTCAACGCCGAATCAACGTATATCTGGCGGAGAAATAGGGATCGCCCACCAGCTCCAGCGTGTCGGTGGTGCCGCCAACACGGAAAACCTTAAGGCTGTCCTGCGTTTTCCAGACGTCGGGGGTTTTGTAGCGCAAAATGGGGCAGGCGGTACTGCGGACATAGAGACGGGCGACGGGAATATCCGCACCAACACGGAAACTCTGGGCATCTCTGGCGTAGGTTACCTCACGGGGTTTCTCCGGACCGATGATTTGGGTGGTACCGTCATTCCGAAGGATTTCCAGAACGAAATTGGGCTGACAGGAAATGGTTTGCATCCCCGGGGCGATGTCCGTAAAATTCGGCAAATGGGCACTTGTGGTATTGCGGTTCAAATCCACTTTGCGATAGGCTTTGTCATTGGGTTTAGGCGTATAGGAATACATCTCAGACCACCTCCGGAATCAAATCCAGCAGACATGCCGGTGTACAGTCGAAGGAGAGCACATGCAGTGCCTTCACCGGGGCAGAGTCCACGACCTTAAGCCCGGCGGCAGTGCCGTCAATCAGGCTGACCGACAGTCCCGGATGCTCATAACTGCCGCTGAGCCGCTGGGCGGTTTCTCTGACCCGGCACAGCAGATGGCGGCGGGTAATGCCGCCAATGGTGGCGTTTCGGGGAGAAAAGCCTGACTTCAGCTTGTCGCCGTCTCTCTGGGCGCTCTCGCAGAATGCAGACTCCTGAATGGTATAGCTCAGCTCCTGCTTTACCCCGTCCAGCTCCTTCCGGTACTGGGTTCTGCGTGTACTGAAGCTATCGTCGGGGACAGCATCATATGCCGCAAGCAGAGACTTTTCCAGATGCACCTTGGCTTCGTAAATGCCCCGGCGCAGGATCTCCTGAAAATACTGGGTAATTTCCTGGGCATAGCCGTCCTCATTATAGCGCAGGGCGGGAGCAGTGGGAATATCCACCCGCTGAAGCCCCATGTCCAGCATACGGCGCATTTCCTGCCGGTTTTCTTCCAGTGCAATGCCCACAGCTGCACTGCTCAGCAATTGCCGCAGAAGTTCCGGCGCATCCTCGGCTATGGCGTTGCTCAGGGCGATACACTGGGAGACAATTTCATTTCCGGTGGAGAGGATGGCTTCTCTGGTTAGTCGCTGGGCTTCGTTAAATTCTGCGTTTTTGCCCTTTTTTGCTTTCCTCAGCTTGCAGAAGCCGGTGACAAAAAGGTCGGGATGGAGGGGCTGGGCATTGCCATCGGGGCGAATGGTTTCGCTGATTTTTGCCTCTAACTGGCGGAAAGTGGCACAGACCGCATCCCGGAATTCCCGATCGCCCTGGTCGCTGAGACTGCGCTGCAGCCGGGCGTGCCTGTCGGTAAGTTGCCGCAGTTTCTCGCCGTCATATTCACCATAGCGGAGGAAACCCACATCGTCATTGGCACCACCTGTACCCACCGGGGAGAGAACATCATCGGGATTGGTTCTGCGCCGGAGCAAATCCAGACAGACAATGGTGGCCTTCCAATACGCCTCGGAGGAGGGGGCAAGGGCGGGCTGTGCAACCAAACAGATTTGACGGCGACCGTGATGCTGCTTGTTTAACTGGCTCAGGGCGGCGATTCTCTCCCGGAGAGCTTTGCGCTCACCGGGGATCATCTCACCCAGCCAGCAGAATTGGCAACACAGGGAAATATGACAACTCAATCTGCCATGAAGCTGACCGGGCAGGTCATTGAGTGCCTGAAGCAAATCCGGGTCAAGGCTCTGGGTACAGTCCAGAAACAGCGCCACAACGCAGGTTTCGTTGCTCATGTTGGCAATCTGCTGTTGCATAATGACCTGGCGAATCCGGTCAAAGACGGCGTTGACGGAATCTCCCGGGGCGGCATCCACCCAGAAGGCGGCGCGCTCATGGAAGCGTTCATCCCAGAGCTTGCGGACGGTCGCGCCTTCTCCCGGGGGAAGGCAGTTGACGCCGATCAATTTACAGTGCAGGGTGGAAATGTCTTCCATAAATACCCCTCTCTTTCTGATACCCACTTACCCCTGCCGGAATAACCCGGCAGGGGCGGGGATGGTTGGTGATTGTAAAATGGCAGAGGATTACAGTTCCATGCCGGTCCGATGGTAGAAGACCTGAAGCTCCTTCAGTTCGGCTTCGGTCAGACCCATGTCGGCCATGGCGGTCATGAACTTCTCGCTGACTTCGGTATTCTCGCCCAGACGGGCACCCTTGGCCACCAGAGCCTCGGCTTCCTGCTGAACGAAGTCGGCGGTTTCCTTGCCCAACTTCAGGGTATCGGTGTCCATGGTGGCAATCAGTTCCTGATAGCAGTCCATGGAGAAACGGTAGAAGTCGTCGAATTCCTTACCGGGCAGAGCGGCCTCCAGCTTCCGGAACAGGAAGTAGGCCAGCAGACCGCCCTCCACCATCCGCTTGTCTTTGGGCAGGAGGAACTGCTTCATGGCATCGGTCAGTGCGGCCAGATTCCGCTCCGTGCCGCCCTTGATCCGGATGACCCAGGTGCCGTCGGCCTTGGCGTAGAGCCGGCGGGCCTTCATCATATGGACCATCTTGGCGGGGCGCAGACGCTGAATCAGCGTGGCGTTGAAGGACAGAATCTGGTTGCCCCATGCACGGAAGTGGTTTTCCAGGGTGTCCCGAACCTCAATATACATGGGCATATGGGCATAGAGGACACGGTGGGCAGCTTGCCAGGCCAGTTCCTCGGTGGTGCGGGGAGTCTCCAGAATGCCGCCGTAAGTCAGGCTGACATCTTTAGAAATATTACCCAGCGTTCTGCCGTGCTGAATGGCCACCGCCTCAGCCAGCTGCTTGCCCATGGGCAGCATGCCGGTCTTGGCATCGGGCTGGCAGGCAAAGAGGTCAAAACGGTCCCATGCAATGGACTTATCGCAGTTGACCCGGCGGATGACCCAGCCATAGGGGGTATTTTCGCTGTACAGCACACCCAGCTCCCGGGCTTCATCGATAATCTTGTCCATTTCCAGACGACGCTGACCTTCGTGGCTGACTTCGCCGGTGACGGGGTCTTTCTGCCGGGGGTCGGCGCTCTGACAGGTGATGGCGGGGTATTTGCTCCAGCCGATGCGCTCGGTATAAGAGGCGCCGGTTTCGGCGGAGACAGTACGGGTCAGGTCGGGGGACAGGCTGTGCAGACCACTGCCGGGGTCTCTCAGGGCGGCTTCGTAGTATTCTTCCCAGGACTTCAGAGCGCTGAGCCGATAGACCTCAAAGGGGGCGGCAAGCTGATACATCCGGATGGTGCCGGTGTCGTCAGAGGCAAAGACCTGAGGACTCTTGCCGGGGAAGGCGTTGCCAATGGCAGTCTTCAGAGCCTCAATAATCTGCTTGCCCTGGTCGTTGCCGTTGAGCGAGGCGGGGTAGACCACATAGATATGGTCAGGGGAGATATTGCCATTGAACTGGGGAATACTGGTGGCGGCCAGCTTTTCCACGATCTTTTCGGCGGTCTTTTCATAGGGCATTCTGGCTTGCAGTTCAGCGAACATGGTCTCAATGGAGACATTGAGCATGGGAGGAAGCTGGGTGGCCATGAACTGATCGAAGACCACACGGGCGGGGACAGCCACATCGGAGATCAGCAGACGGATGGAATCGCCGGCGGTGGAGGTGACCAGATTATCCGGCACATTAAGCCAGGCCGCGGGGTCAGTAAAGAAGTTATCCACCAGAAGGGCACGAATCTTTGTGGCGCTGAGGTTGGTCACAGTGGCATCTGCCTGTGCTTTCAGCCAGTTGTAGGCGGAGTCGTCGATGGCGGCGATATTGACCTCGGTTCTGCCGTCCCGGGCGGTGGTGAACTGCTGGAAGGAGTTCATCTTGTCGCCCAGACCACGGTAAGCGCCGGTGAGGGCGGCCAGAATATGACCGAAAGCCCGGAGTTCATCAGCCAGCATGGCGGCGGGCTCCAGAATCAGCTCCCGCAACTTGCCATGGTTACCCAGCGCAAAGCGACGGCGCTCATCATCGATTCGGGACTTGACCCAGGCTTCATAGGCGACCGTCCACTGACCGGCCTGAGCGGTATAAAGGTCCTTTTTCAGAATGGATCTGAGGAGGCCTCTGCGGGTATCGAGAATGGTCTGCTTGGCGGCCTTCAGCTCTTTTTCGGTAGCTTCGGGGGTCGTCCAGCCACGGTACAGCTTACCTTCGGCAGTCTTGCCGTCGCAGAGGTTGCGGAGCATGGCTTCAATGCCCATGCCGTGGTCATCACCCACGGGGGTGAAGTTACCCTTATAGAGGTTGAAGAATGCCAGAGGGCCATCGGTCTGCACAAAGTCCTGCACCGCTTTCCGGTACTGGGCAAAGAGCTCCTTCAGCTTATCTGCCAGCTTCTTCATGGTGTCCAGAGAGGTCTTGTTCTTGATGACATTTTCAGTCATCTGGAGGATGGCGGCATTGTCACACTTGCCCTCCAGAATGTCCTCCCACTCGGGGGGATTCTGACTCAGGTCTGCGGCATAAGCAAACGCACCGTTGTGAACGATGTCCAGCACACCCATGAGGGGGGCCATAATGGTTTTGGCGGCGGCAGTGCCTTCTACAGCGTTCATGTAGTCCTTTTCGCCACAGAAGGGCAACAGGGTCTCGCCATGGGCCTTAAGCTCGGCTCTGGCTTCTTTGCTGACGGGAGCAAGCCCCAGTTTGCCACAGACCTTGGCCACAGTATAAGCACGGACGATCCGCTCCGGGGCAGAGGCCTCGGCAAAGCCCACGGCGGCATAAGCCCGGGGACGGTCATGGTTGTGCTCAGGATGTTCGGCACCCTTGGTGGCGGGGTCACTATAGAGCCGGTCGCCCTGATGCTTCAGGGCATTGTCCATGAAGGACTCCACGGAGAATTGCCCCTTGTCGCTCTGAATCTCGCCCAGAATGCTGACCAGGAATTCGGCAATGGTCTCCATAGCGGTGGTGGAAGCCTCATTGGATTCGGGCTGGGTGCTGCCCACCAGATAGGGGATACGGAAGAAACCATCGGAGATGGAAACTTCGGGATTGGCGGCGTTGTTGAAGCTGAAGGTTTCGGGACTGCCACTGCGCATGGCCATGCCCTGATAGTAGTCCAGCTCTTTCAGAGAGGCATAGCCATTGGCATAGAGCTCATGGGCATAAACGGGGTCGAGACCGGAGAGGGTATCGGGCAGGTACAGCAGGGCATTGACGTGGAATCTTCTGTTATTGCCCATGGCACTTTTAATGATGGCGGGCATTTCCAGGAATGCGCCGCTGCAGGTGCCACCGCAGACACTGCCGATCACATAGACCTCATAGCAGTCGTTGGCGTTGGGGGACAGGTGTTCCATCTTATCGGTGACCAGATCGGTGATTCTGCCGGCGATGAGCTTATCTACACCCAGACTGCCAGGTTGCTGGTCGTGAATCTTGAATTTGCCGATGAGACGTCTACGGCCGGAGCCGGGGCCTTCAAGGTCACCCAAATGAACGCCGTCCACCATGAACCGCTTGTGGGCCAGGGCGCGGTGACCGGGTTTGTGCCAGCGGTCATTGGCGCCCGGTAGGGTGATGATTTGAATCTCGCTTTCGGTCAGGTACTTGGCCTGCCCAAACTCAAGCCAGTCGGCATCAATGCCGAGGAAAGAGATATATTTGGGCCAGGTGGGCTTCAGGGTTTTGGAAATCACGCCCTTGACATGGTCAATGGTGCGGATACCGGTACCACCCAAGCCAATGAGGATGGTGCGCCCGGCGGTGCGGGGTTCTAAGTTGGCCTCGGTGCCATAAAGCGCGCCTTTGGAGGCATCGATGGTGTCTGCGGCCAGCAGGATGGGGTAATCTTTGGTGGCGAAGTCTCTCATGTTTGGCATAGGGTTTACCTCCTGTTGTCTCGTTTATTTCACTGCGCAGGATAATCTTTGATGTTCCCCCCTTAGTTGGCAGGGGGGATATTCACCGGGTGTGCCGGTTGATGTGCATAGGGGAATCAGACCCGCAGGGTGATGTCCAGAGGGTAGCCGTTGTGGGGCTGCTCAACCCGGATGACCACTTTGCCGGAGACCATCTTGAACTTGCCGGTGCGGTTGCCGCCGTTATAGGAGACCGTGACCTTGGGGTCATTCTTGGGTACCTCAGCCAGAATGCAACCTCTGGAGCTGAAAATGCCACGCATCTCAATTTTGTCAAATGCGGTGCCGGTGGGGATGGCACTGCTGAAATAGTCGCTGTCGCCACTCATCATGGGGCGGACGGCAATGAGTAAATCCTTCAGGAGGAAGCTGCGCTTACTGCCCAGACGGGTATTGGCGCGGATGTTGAGCTGTTCGATTCTGGCGGATTTATAGGTATCGGGCTCTTCAATGGTAATGGTCCAGTTGCCCTTGACCTTCTTGTTGGCAATGAGGAACAGCACCGCCAGCACGATGACCACGATAATGGCCGCAATAATGGCAATCCAAATCCAGTTTTCCGCCCACCAGATGGCCTTGCCGGAGACCACCTTAACATTGAGGGCGGCTTCTTTATCTTCCACGCCATCGTTGATGCGGAAAGTGACCTGGGTCTCGCCTTTGGCTGTGGGGTCAATGGTCAGGATGCTGCCGGACAGGGAGAAGGAGACCAGTTCGCTGTCCGTGCAGGCGGCATCGGAGAAGGTCAGGTCGAAGCCATCGGGGTCATAGAAGAACTCCATCAGGTCGATGGTGGAGGTGGTGGCGGGCACTTCCTGCCAGGAGAAGCTGTCAATCCACAGCTCCACCTGAGGCAGTTCGTGATTTTCCACAGGGCGGTTTTCCACGGTAACGGTAAGGGGCAGACGCAGGGGCTCGGTCATGTCCTCGTCCTGTGCGGTCAGCTCCAGCTCATGGGTGCCGGGGGTCATGCCGGTATCCAGATAGAGATAGTTCTGCTCGTCAATGGTATACTTGAACTGGAGATTCCGGTCGCTGGTGCAGGTCAGGGTGTAGGTCAGCTCGTCCCGGTCGGGGTTGGCGATATACCGGCTCAAATCCACCTTGGGGAACTGGCTGTTGACATAGCCGGTCATGGACTCCATGGGGCTCTTGATGATTTCGCAGTTCAGGTTTTCGGTGGAGTAGTACAGGGGATTGGAGTACTTGACACCGTTGCGGAACATGGTATCCTTCAGCTCAGCCTGAACGGAGAACGCGCCACTGCCCACGGTGCCCAGAGGAAGCTGGAAGGTATAGCAGTTATCGCCGACCTCCATGGTGAACTCCTGCGGGATGCCGGTGACGGTATCGGTGACAATGAGCTTGGGCTGATTCTTCTGGTAATAATTCTTGGCGGACAGGGCAACGCCATTATAAGTAAAGTAGGCATTAAAGGTGATGGTCTGATCTTTGCTCATGATCTGATTGCCGTCCAGAACGGGATTGGAGAGCAAGTCCAGATTCAATTCCTTCATGGAACAGTTGTACATGAGGATTTCCGCATTGGGGTCGCCGTAACTGCGGACGGTCCACTCGCCGGGGGTGGGGCAGACCAGATTGATGCTGATGTAACTGCCGGGCTCAACGGAGGCCACAATGTTGGCTTCTTCGATGTCATTGGCGATGGTGCGGGTACTGCCGTCTTCGGGGTTGACCAGCTCCACCCGGGAGACACTGCCGCCGGTGACTACAATATTGGCCTGAGATGTCAGTTCTTCGATATTGACCGTGGTTTCTACCAGACCGGTATTATCCGTGGTCAGTTGGTTGGTCATACCTTCGCCACGGGCCATGAAGCGGTTAAAAATGCTCATGAAGTATTCGCTGATCTGGGTGGCATTGGAGGCCTTCAACCAGCCGTCTTCGCCGGCACCGGTCTCGGTGGCCAGACGGGTCATGACCTTCCGGGCGCCCCAGTATTCGTTGTCATAGTCGTTGGCGCCGTCATAGTTCAGCTCGATGGTGAAAATGGGCCAGTTGTGGCTCTTGGCGGCGGTGATGGCGGCATCCACGCACTCCTGATTGTTGCTGATGCTGGTGGAGGACAGGCGGCCGTCGCTCATCAGCAGGATACCGGCATTGTTGTCGGCGGCACCGCTGACTTCCAGCAGGTCAACGGCGGCCAGAACCGCCATACCAATGGGGGTCAGGGTGGTACCGGCGGAGGCACTGCCCTTCTCCACGGCGGCGAGGGTATTGTCCTTGACCACGTCTCTGGCACTCAGGGTAGAGGCCTCCTGCAACGGGGTAATGACATGGACACGGTTGCGGTCATGGGTGACCTGATATTTGGTGGAATAGGTATATGCGCCATTATCTTTATAACCGAAGGCAATGACACTGATGCGGGCGTTCTCCAGCGGGAGCATATCCACAAACATATTACAGGCATCCAGACACAGCAGTTCCGGGTCAGACTGTTCCAGTGAGCCGGAACAGTCCAGCACCAATACAAAGTCTGTGGTGGGATTGGTGGTATTTTCTTCGGCGGCTCTGGTGGGGGTGGGCAGTATAGCCAGACACAGCACCAGCGCCAGGGTAAGGCAGAGCAATCTCAGGGTCTTTTTCATCTTTAGTTTCTCCTTGATCTCTTTTTGGTGGGGGTAATTTGGGATGCCGATATCCTAACACCGGCTGAAGGGAAAATTTTTTCAGCAATGGGATTGATGGAGCGGCATCCGGGACGGGTTCGGAGCGAAAAGGGTATACTTTCCCATCATTTCTTTATTATAAACCATAATGGGGGAAATGTCTACTGGTTTTTTGGGGTGGGGGTGGAAAACCCCGAAAACCTGTGGTATCGGGGGAGCATATGGATGCCAAAGAGGAGAGCGGATTTTATTTCGGGGTGGGGAAGTTAGCATGGAGACTCCATACTATTACTAATTATGGTGTGTTTATGTCTACGAACCATGCATCGTGGACGATTTTGTTTCCATGAAATGGTATGAGATGGATTCTGTCTATATCTTCTTCATAAATACGTACACCCCCTTTACAAAGAGCATCACACTGATTCACTTTAAGCTCGAACAACTCTTCGGCGGAATAGACTGGAGTTTTCGTGTATACATAAATGAACAGATGGTGCTCTTTGCTATATCTTAGCCACTTGCAGATTTGCCTCCACAACCAAATATCGGATTTTCCAAGAGACGTGCCGTAGATATAGATAAAATCGCTGGAGGAAATTGACGACCGGACTGTTTTATAACTGTACGAGCCAGTGCGCTTTGGTTGGACTAGATGCTTTTTAATCAAACGTTGCATTTTCTTGCGTATTCTGAAGTGACTGTTTCTAATTTGCTTACGGTTACCAACGCCGCAAACCTGATGCTCACAATCACCATGCAAGTATTGAACAGATGAATTCAAAAGAAAGCCTGCATTGTTATATGGGGAGGTTAACAAGGGGGTTGCGGCAGAGTGAGCGGCTGAGAGATTGCTGATACATTGTTCCAAAAGAGCGGTATAGTTTAACGACCAAAAGTTGACACTCCATTGCTCGTTGGAATGAGAATAGCAGAAATGCTGTATATCTTTCTTCTCGCCGTTCGTGATGTATTTTGCCGGATCGACGATCCATGATGCAAATTCCTGTAGCCCAAAGGAGGACAGTTGCTTTGTGCAAGTGTCACTGATTCTTTCGAGATAATTTGACAGTTCCTTAAGAACATACTTAACCCCTTTCCAGTAGACATCTATGGGTCTGTACTTTTTGCTGTCTTTTCCAATGGAGGACATCAACCGTTTGAACTTAGAAGGGGTAAAATAGCTGGCGTATTCTCCTAGCCCCAGCTCAAAATCGCTCCACATACTATCCTTGTGCCACCGACTAGGCGTATTTTTTCTGATTGATTCAACAATAAGTCTTACTCCGGGACAATCGGGATGCGTTTTCGTGGGGGCAAGTAGATGGGTACGGAAATCGGAGTAGCTGGTTTTCAGACCTGCACCTAAATCGAATCCATTACCCATAAAAATAGTAATTTCCATATTCTCTCCCAATCTCATTTGTTACAAATGTCATTATCTGTACTTTTTGACACGATTCGGCTTACTGACCGTCTGCACAAAAACCCAAGAAATAAAACGACAAATTTTGACATTTCATCTTGAAAAGCCGAAAGAGATATGATAATATGACAACTGTTTCTAGACTGTCAAAAAGTACACCTTTTGACACCCCACCCCCAAAACGCACCCAACGCCCGACTCAACCAGAGCCGGGCGTTGTATCATTCTATTCCATATCAAAATCCTACCCCGCCCCAGCCAGCTTCTTACAAGCCGCCGCCAGCGCACTCAGGGTACTGCAAGACACCATCTGGCACAAGCTCCCCATGGTCACAATACTGCGCACATATTTCCACTTGTTCTCCGGGATGGGATTGAGCCAAATCACCTGCCCCGCCATCCGCCTGGCTTCCAACAGGGCGGCAATGGCTCTGGGCTGGTCAATGGTCTTGGTGTCCGAGAGAATCATCAGTGTGGTGGAGGCGTTGAGGACCGGCGGCGACTGGGTGAGAATCTTCTGCAGGGCCGTCCCCAAATCCGTACCCCGACCGTAAACGCCGGAATCCCGGACATAGTTGCGGAAAGAATCCATGTTCTGCAGGCTGAATGCATCGGCCTCAAAAATGTCCTCAGAGAACAGGTAAGTCCGGGAACTGTCCGCCACCTGATTCAGCGCCTGAATGAACCGCAGGGCAAACTCCGAAAACTGCATCATGGACCCGGATACGTCGCACAGCAAGACCAAATGCCGCTTGCGGTTGCGCTTCCTCCGGTAAGCCAGTCGATAGAAACTGCCACCGGTCTCCAGCCCCTTGCGGATGGTGCGGCGGAAATCCAGCATTCCGGTGTGACCGCCCCGCTTCTTCTTGGCGGACAGCTCACCATTGATTTGCTGGGCCACCTTCTGAATCAGGGATACGGCCTTGGGAATCTCCGTGTCCTTAAACTGAGAAATGTCCCGGAACAACAGACCCATCTCCGGGTCCATGCCCTCACAGCCGGTGCCCGCATCCTCCATCCGCATCTGCTGTTCCAAAATGGCCCGGGCAAAAACGGAATGGATGAAGTTGCCATAGAGATTGGGATTCCGGGCCAGATTCCCCCGGTATTTCTCCATAATCTCCTGCAGACGCTGGCGGGACTCCCGGGGCATGGCGGCATAGGCTTCCCGCTGGTCTTCGCTGAGATCAATGGGTTGACCGTTGAATTGCAGCTCCTGCTGTGCCTCCTGCCGTTTCTTGGTTTCTTCACATTCCCGCTGGTGCTGTTCTTTGGCTTGCTGGCGCATGGTTTCTTCTGAGACAAAGAAGCCATTGAATACCCGGTCAAAGGTCAGTTGTTCCTCCCGGGACTTGGCAAAGACGGTTCTGAGGGCAGTGCGCACCTGCTCTTTGTCGCTTAAGCCCAGAGCAATGAGAATGCGGCAGCCGTCGGCCGTCTCCTGGGGGCTGACCGGCAGACCTTCCAACCGGAGCATACGCCCAAAGAGGGCCATTTTCTCCAGATAAACCTGGGGGTCATCCATGGTGATGCCCTCCGTGGTGGCAGTGGTGCTCATGGGAATGCTCGTGCCCACCACAACCGCAGGCGCAATCCTCATGGGAAGACTCCGGCTCTTGGCTGGTCAGAATGTCCATGTCCTCGTTGTTTTTCAGCAGGAATCCGGCGGTCGCCCGGAGTGCGTCGGGGGTCAGTTCCCGGATGCCCAGTGCGTCCAGCGCCGCTGCCCAGTCCAGGGTTTCGGCAATGGAGGGCTTCTTCAAAATGGCATCATTGCTCCGCAGTTTGCTCACCGCCATGGCTACCTGAACACTGAGCCGGTCATCCACATGGGGCAGCTTCGCCCGCAGGATGGACAGCTCCTTCTCCATGGTGGGGTAGTCAATATAGAGATAAGCACACCGCCGCCGCAGAGCATCAGACAGGGGGCGGGCCCGGTTGGAGGTCAGTACCACAAAGGGGACGGTCTTAGCCTTGATTGTGCCCACTTCCGGCACAGATACCTGCAAATCCGACAGCAGTTCCAGCAAGAATGCCTCAAATTCTTCGTCGGCCTTGTCAATCTCGTCAATCAGCAGAACCACCGGCTGATCTGAGCGGATGGACTTCAGCAGTGGCCGCTCCAAAAGATACTCGTCACTGAACAGTGAGCGGGTGAGCCGGTCTTTGTCCTGGGTGTTCATGTTCACCTGAATGGACAGGAGCTGCTTCTGGTAGTTCCATTCGTACAGGGCTTTGCTCTCGTCCAGCCCCTCATAGCACTGCAACCGCACCAGTTCCCGGTCCAGCGCAGAGGCCATGACCTTGGCAATCTCCGTCTTGCCCACACCGGCGGCACCCTCAATGAGCAAAGGTCGGCCCAAAGTCAGGGCAACATAGAGGACGGTGGCCAAAGTGTCGTCATAGATATAGTTTTCTTTGTCCATTTTCTGCTTCAGCAGTTCTAAATCCATGGGGGTATCCTCCTGGGGTTTTTCTTGGATTATAGCAGATTTGGGGGGATAGTTCAAGGGAAACAGATGGAATCAAGGCAAAGAAAACACGCTGACCCCAGCCCGGCAGGAGGGGTTCAGCGTGTAAAGACAAGAATCAGCGGTCTTCAGTTTCGGGAATGTCGATGACAATACAGCATTTATCATCGGCATAGGTGCCGAAAGGTGGCTGGTCATAGGGCAAAGAAGCCGTCAGCAGTTCTTCCGGGGACATCGCTTTCAACTGATTTCCCCGCAGGACCCGGAGGCATTCTGCCAAACCGTCAGAGGACAAAATGATGCGGTCGCCCGGCTCCAGAGCAATGTGGGTAACCCGCAGGAAGTGAGACAGTCTGGGATCCCCGTTGAAAAGTCCAAAGCCATCCGGGTGCAGGGGATTGTTGTGCAGAGTGCGGTAGACTTCATCCCGGCTGTAGCCCAGTTTGGTGGCGGCATAGTTATGGTATTCGGATAGTTGGATTTTAGCCCTATTGCGAATCAGATAAGCGACTGTATCACAGCAGGTGGAGTAGGTCAGCATACTGCCCCGCAGGATTGCACCGGCAAAGGTGGCTGCTGGAGGGCGATTGCCGGTATAGGATTGGTTCAAATCCCGGATATGCCGGTTGCCGGCCAACATCGCCTGATACAGCGCTTCCTCCGGTGGGTCGGACAGGTGGGTCAGAAGCTGGTCATGGACACGTTGACAAAGTTCCTTGGCACAAATGCCGGACAAACTCTCCGGTTCGCCCCGGTATTCCTCATGAGGGCGGGTTACGCCGTCAGCCAGAAGGAAAATGCCATGGGCGGTATCGGTAATGCAGTAATCCTCGTTGGGCTTATTGAGGTTGGGGCGGGTGTTTTGACGGCAGAAATGCGAAACGGTATATAATGTATGGTTAAACATTGACATAGTCTTGCCTTTCTTTGGAGGAACTGGGATTGAGTGCTTGTCCCAGCAAATCAACGCACATGGTTGACCACTTTTGGTATTCCGGGAAGGCACTTGTTTTGTATGTTGCCTTGCTGTTATCCTGAGCCTGTACATCGGAGAAACACTTCAACGCGTTGAAAACAATGACTTCCCGGGAGACACTATTGCCCAGGATGTTTTCACGGTAAAGTTCGCCCCAGTTGAATTTAGCGGCAAAATACAGGAGTTTTCCGGAGATAAAGTGATGTTTGGGATATACTTCGTCCGGTGCTCCCCATGTTTCCTTCCATTGCTGGATTACTTGGCTCATGTTGAGGTAAGCTTTTCGCCAATCCTGATACAGTTTGCTTGAATCTCCACCATAGAGTGCTTCCTGTGCCTTATCTTGGCTGGCTATAGCGCAGACAGACGATGCAAATGAGGCATGGACACCGGCGTTGATTTCTAAAGGCAGCATATTGGTCAGCACAGTGTCACAGGTATACGCAGCTACGGCATCTCCCTTATAACGGTAGTACCAGGCACGAACTTCCTCAGACAGCGGGAAGGTTTCTCTGGGGAAAAGCGCACCATAAGTATCCACCAGCATTCCAATGGAGGGTGGCTTGTTTACCGAAATCAGCCCATCATTTTTGTAGACCAACGCCAAACTGTAGTAGGTTACAAAGGCAAGTCGCTGGGCATCCTTGGAGTAAAATCCCATTGCCTTACCAGCCTCGAAGCGGACACAATCCCGCAGAATGTGTTCAAAATCATTGCGGACCTCTACAGATTTCAGATGGGGAAGGACACACTCGTGGATTTGTCGGACGAATGAATAAGTACACAGCCGGAAATCCTTATAGCTAAAGCAATGGTTGCCCGCAATGGTCTTCAGGATAGACAGGTAGGGATTCAATATTGCAGGACGACAAGGGACGAAGGTGAGTACATTTCCTACCCATGGACGGGGGAAAGCGGCGGAAGGAATCCACTGCGACTGATTCTCATTGAACTCATAGGCAGTAATTGTTACGTTCTTGGTTTCCGTGTCAAATTCTCCGACTAAAAAACTGGGGCTGTTATAGCCATCTGCAAACAAGCCGCCGCAGGAGATTTGGGGAATATAGAAGGTTCTGGGAATAATCGCGTGCTGATTCTGATGAACGTGTCCGCAGAGATAGAGGTCAACGCCCATATCATCCAAAGCGTTGGTCAACTTGTGGAATTCACTTGACACGAAACAGCCATAACCGTGATGCGCCAGAACAATATTTAGTTTGGTGCCTTTGCTATGCCCACACTTTCGCATTCTCTCGCACAGTTTGGACAAGTGGTGGTCTGCAATGTACAGTGCCGTATCTTCAAGGGAGCGGTCAGGATTCTCTTGACCAGGGTAAGTCTGTCCGGCAAAAATAGCGGTATTCAGAATAATGATATTCGCGTGCTCCAGTTCATATACGCCGTGAATTAAGGGTGCATCATTGCCGCCACGGACAAGGTTAACCGCATTTTGGAAGGGTGCGCAAACGCTGTGGTGAATTACATTGGAGCGGTGGTTTGGCTTGGTTTGGAGGTTTCTTGGATTCTTCTTATAATCCTTGATAATGGCATCGAGAACACCGGCGCGCGTCTCGCTGCGCTCCAAATCATGATTGCCTGCAGTTATAAAAATGTTCTGGTACTTACAACCACACGCATCAGCCATAGCATGAAGATATTCTCTAACCTTCTCCGACTCGCGATGACCATTCTGCCCTTTGTGAAATATGTCTCCGGCGATAAGCAGCGCATCTAAAGAGAGGTTCTTCAGAATTTTGATTAACGATGGACGCAGAACATCTGTATCATAGTTTTCAAATTCAAAGTGCAAATCCGCAAAATGTCCCCAACGGAAAATCATCTTCCCAACCTCCTCAAACTTTCTCTCTCTCCACAGGTCGTGGTCTTATTATACAGTATACCCCATGGAAACGGAAGCATTTTTTTACAGCCTTCCCATGAATTCTCCTGTTTTTTCTCACATTTGCCCGAAAATGCTGGATTTACCGGCAGAGGTGTGCTATAATACCGACATTGGAGATTTTGCCGGTTCACCGGTTGCTTACCCCAAATGGAAAGGATGATCATTATGCCGCTGTCCGCCTCTGCGCCCTGGGTGAAGTTTTATGGGAATACCCCCCAGCACATTGACTACCCCCGGAAGACCATGTATCAGCTTTTGACCCAGACAGCCAGACAGTACCCCAACAACATTGCTTACGACTTTATGGGCAAGAAGACCACCTTCGCCCAGTTTATGACCCGCATTGAGCAGACCGCCAGAGCCTTCACCGCCATGGGCATTACCCGGGGCGACCGGGTCACCATCGCCATGCCCAATTCTCCCCAGGGTCTGGATTGCTTCTATGCCCTGAACCGTTTGGGCGCAATCCCCAACATGATTCACCCCCTGTCTGCCCCGGCTGAGATTGCGTTCTATCTCAATGTCTCCCACAGTAAGGTCATTGTGACGCTGGATCAGTTCTATTATAAGGTAGAGGAAATCCTGCCCAAGCTGGCCCAGCCCTGCACCATTCTCGTTGCCAAGGTCAAAGATGAACTGCCCGGTGTTAAGAAGATGCTCTATCCCCTGACCAAAGGCGCAAGAGCCATCCGTAAGTTGCCGGATAAGGGCTATCTCTCCTGGCAGGACTTTATGGCCGGCGGCCGGCGGCTGACCGGTGACCTGCCCAAAGACACGGGCAAGGCAGAGGATTGCGGCGCAATCCTCTATTCCGGCGGCACCACCGGCACCACCAAGGGCATCATGCTCTCCAACCTGAACTTTAACGCCCTGGGTCTGCAGACCATTGCCGCCTCCGGGCTGGTTTCTGTGGCGGGGATGAAGATGCTGTCGGTTATGCCGCTGTTCCATGGTTTTGGTCTGGGTATCGGCATCCATACCGCCCTCATTGGTGGCGCGACCTGCATTCTGGTGCCCCAGTTCAACGTGAAAACGTATGCCCAGATTCTGAAGACCGAGAAGCCCAACCTGATTCCCGGTGTGCCCACCCTCTTTGAGGCTCTGCTCCGGGCTGAGGATTTGGATGGCGTTGACCTGAGCTTCCTGAAGGGCATCTTCTCCGGTGGTGACAGCCTGTCCGTGGAACTGAAGAAGAAAGTGGACGCTTTCCTGAAGGCCCACAACTGCACCGAGCAGATTCGGGAGGGCTACGGTACGACGGAGTGCGTCACCGCCTCCTGCCTGACCCCCAAGGACTATGCCCGCAGTGGGTCTATCGGTGTACCCTTCCCCGATACCTATTATAAGATTGTCAAGCCCGGCACCACGGAGGAGCAGATCCCCAATACCGAGGGCGAAATCTGTCTCTCCGGCCCTACGGTCATGCTGGGCTATATGGACAACCCCGAAGAAACCGCCAATACTCTGCGCAGTCACGGCGATGGGCGCATCTGGCTCCATACCGGCGATTTGGGCCACATGGACGAAGACGGCTTCGTGTTCTTCCGTCAGCGGATGAAGCGGATGATCATTACCTCCGGCTACAATGTCTATCCCTCCCAGTTGGAGAATGTGATTGACGGCCATGAGAAGGTATTGCTCTCCTGCGTCATTGGCGTGAAAGACCCCTACCGGGTACAGCGGGTGCGGGCGTATGTGGTGCCCATGCCCGGTGTTGAACCCACAGAGGCGCTGAAACGGGAGCTGATGGACTACTGCGGCGAGCATATTGCCAAGTATGCCATGCCCAGAGAAATTATCTTCCGCACAGAGCTGCCCAAGACCCTCGTGGGCAAGGTGGCCTACCGGGTGCTGGAGGAAGAAGCCAATGCCGAAGGCTAACCGCATCTGGGAGCTGGATGCTTTCCGGGGGCTGTGCGTTCTGGGCATGGTGCTGGTTCATCTGATTTTTGATCTGGTGGAGCTGTACCGGATTGTGGACTGGTCGTATCCTGCGGCCTTCTCCTTTGTGAAGGATTGGGGCGGGGTGCTGTTCCTGCTGGTGTCCGGCATCTGCGTGACGCTGGGTTCCCATCCGGTGAAGCGGGGAATCCTTGTTTTCCTCTGCGGGCTTCTGTGTACGGCGGTGACCGGGGGGATGTATCTGCTGGGGATGTCCGGCAGAGCCATCATCATCTGGTTTGGCGTACTGCACTGCCTGGGGGTATGTATGCTCCTGTGGCCACTCACGAAAAAACTGCCCACATGGGCGCTGGGCGCACTGGGGCTGATTCTGGTTCTGGTGGGTCTGGGCATTCGGGATGTGCGGCTGGAGACGGATATTCTTGCTCCCCTGGGACTCTACAGCAGGCATTTCTTCTCCTCGGACTATTTCCCCCTGCTTCCCAATCTGGGCTGGTTCCTGCTGGGCGCAGTTTTGGGCAGAACCGTATATCGGAAGAAAGAGACGCTGCTGCCCCGGGTGAATCCCCGGAATGTACTGGTGCGGATTCTGCGCTGGTGCGGCAATCGGTCGCTGCTGATTTACTTGCTCCATCAGCCGGTGCTGGCGGGTGTGTTTGAGCTGGTCTTGCTGTTGAGACAGTGAGGGATAATATAGAGAGCCTGCCGCCGGAAGGAAAATAACTGGCGACGGGCTCTTTTTGGCTCTATGTCAATAGTTGGGGTAGAGACAAATTAACGATTTCCGATTCCCCCGGGGGTTAACCCCCAGGGGAATTTGCGGAACTATCGAGTTGCTGATACTATGTATGAGAATAGAGGATTCCGCGCCCAGTGCTGAATCTTTGCGACAAAAGCTCCAAAAAAGCAGTGCTGAAGTCCCCCTTGTCAGCCTGCGATAAACCATGAATCAGAGAAAATGCAACAGGTGGCAGTCATGCGGTTTTAACCTGCCCGCCAACATCAAAGCCCGGCTCTCGTACAGCTTTTGTACTGAGCCGGGCCTTGTTTTTCTTGAGACAGAGGCTGCCCCACCGTTTCTGGTGAGGCAGCCCCGAAAAGGAGATACATGGAGGGGAGAGGTTTCCCCTCCATCACATGAAATGACTTAAAATCAGCCCATTTCCATGAAGCGCATCAAAATGGTGGCAATCTGGGCTCTGGTGGAGGTTGC
>SVLX01000074.1 GCA_015067725.1 Oscillospiraceae bacterium
TCAATAAGCGTATTCAAAAATACAAGGCTCGTTTTGCAGCATAAGCAAAACAGCTGTCACCACGGCGGCAACAGCTGCTTGCATTTTTAGTTATTTTCCCGGTCTACTTGACAAGGGGCGGTTCAAAACCCGGGAGCGGTCATATCTTTTATTTCTGAGATTCTTCCTGCTTTCTCGGCGGCATTCCCCGGTCAGACCGGCAATACCACAGAAGCAGCGCAGGTTCTGCCAGTGGCACAGTTACACACAGAACATATGCCAAAACCCCATTCTTCCCCGCGCAGGAGCGAAGCACCCAATACCGGGACAGAAGCCGACTCACCAGATACGTCATCGGCACCGCCGACAAAAGACCCAGCATACCAAAGAACAGGTCGAAAGAGGCCTGCTCTGCCAGCAAATCCCAAGCCAGTCTCAGCATAAACGATGCCATGAGCCGCCAGAGAAAATCCGCAACAGGCAGAATCACCCGGTAACAACGACTGCGCCCTCTGGTCACATAGAGGTACTGGTCTGCAATTGCGCCCAAAATACACTGCCGCAACACCGGAAACCACGCCAGATAGGGTCTGCGAATTCCCCGGCGTTTGGCCATGGTATAGACAGCAGCTGACTGCGTCACGAAGCCCACAGCCCAGACCGCCACAGCAACAGCCATGAGAATCATCAGTGCGCCGGTAACCAGGCCGGTCATCTGTTCATCCATCCTTCGTCCCCCCCTTTGCAACATTTTCAGGAGAAGAATCTTCCGGGGTCATGGGCGTTTCTTCCCATGCAGGGACTTCCACCGGGAAAGAAACGCTGTCTGCTCCATGGGTTTCCTCTATGGCAGGGACAGTCTCCGGAGATGCCTCTGCGGTTATTACCGGTGCATCATCTCCTGGGTTCTCCGTCAATCCTTCTTCAGATTGAAGTTCGGCGGAAACACTCTGAACTTCTGCCGCTTTTTTATCGGATTCGCCGGCAGATGCCCGCTTCAGTTCATTGAGGAACATCACCCGACGAACCGGCATACCCTGCTCCTTCTCCTTGCCGGCCAGCAGGAAGACCACCGGCAGGAAAGGCAAAACCACCGAAAGAACCAGCCAGGACACCGCATGCCGGGGTTCACAGGACACATACAGCCGATACAGGCTCAAATATATCCGCACCAGGAGCACCGCCATCGTCACGTCCAAAGCAGTTGCCCACAGCGCAGGCAGGAAACCCGCCTGACCCTGAAGACCCAGTGCGCCAAATACCACCAGCACTTCCAGCACAACCGCCAGAATCGGTAACCAGAACCGGCTGCGGCTCTTTTTCCCGAAGACCACATACCGGTATTGGTCACACAAACTGCCCATGATCCACAGATTCATCATGGGAAACCAGCCCAGAATCCAGCCGGCAATACCTCTGCGCTGTGCCATGCGGGACATACTCCAGCCAAAGAATACATATGACGCCAGAAACACCGGCCAGAACTTCAGCAAACCAACAATTGCGGCATAGACCGCCGAATTGCCATTCATGGGGCAGCTCCTTTATTCACCGGGGTTCATATGGATGACCTTACCCCGATTCCAGAGGGTAGCCACCATCCGCTCAGCCCCGGCTTTTTCTTCTTCATTTTTATATTCCACATAGGTAGTGTGCGAACCGCAGTTGGCGCACTCCACATAAACGCACCACCCACCTTCATGGCAGATGATGCCGGTACCCCGGCAATCGGGGCAATCTTCCAGATCAAAAATATCTCTTTCTTCCATCATTTTAACCCTCTCTTACTTTTTCTTTTGTTCTGCCTGCCAGGCCAGATATTCATCATAGGTGCCAAGCCGGTCAATGATAGTACCATCGGGCTGGAAAGCAATGACCCGGTTACATACCGACGAGAGCATCTCATGGTCGTGGCTGGCCAAAATGACCACACCGGGGAAAGCCACAAGACCTTTATTGACCGCCTGAATGGATTCCATGTCCAGGTGGTTGGTAGGCTGATCCAAAAGAACAACGTTTGCCCCGGAGAGCATCATCTTCGACAGCATACACCGCACCTTCTCGCCGCCGGAGAGCACATTCACCGGTTTGAAGGCGTCCTCACCAGAGAAGAGCATTCTGCCCAGGAAGCCACGGAGATAGACATCGTCCTTCTTGGCGGAGTATTGGCGAATCCAGTCCACCAATTCCATGGTACAGCCGTCAAAGTAGTCGGAGTTGTCCTTGGGCAAATAGCTCCGGGAGGTGGATACGCCCCACTTAATGGACCCTTCGTCCGGCTCAAGCTCACCCATGAGCACCTTAAACAAAGTGGTCTGCGCCAGCTCATTTTCACCCACAATGGCCACTTTGTCGGTTTTGCTCAAGGTAAAGTAGACCTTATCCAGCAGCTTGACTCCGTCAACGGTAACGGAAATATCCTTGACCGTCAGAATGTCCTTGCCCAAATCCCGCTCCGGCTGGAAACCCACAAAGGGATAACGCCGGGTGGAGCAGGGAATCTCCTCCACGGTCAGCTTGTCCAGCAGTTTGCGCCGTGCGGTAGCCTGCTTGCTCTTGGATTTGTTGGCGGCAAAGCGGGAGATAAATGCCTGCAGTTCTTCAATTTTCTCCTGATTCCGCTTGTTCTTGTTCTTCAGCAGTGCCTGCACCAACTGGGAAGACTCATACCAGAAGTCGTAGTTGCCCACATACATCTTGATTTTGCCATAGTCGATATCCACAATGTGGGTACAGACCGTATTGAGGAAGTGGCGGTCATGGGAGACCACAATCACCGTACCCGGGAAGTCCAGCAGGAAGTCCTCCAGCCAGGTGATGGACTCAATGTCCAGATTATTGGTAGGCTCGTCCAGCATGACAATATCAGGGTTACCAAACAATGCCTGCGCCAGCAGAACTTTCACCTTCAGCCGGGGGTCAGTATCGGCCATCATGTCATAGTGCAGTTCTGTGGGGACACCCAGACCCTGCAGAATCTGGCTGGCATCGGATTCCGCCTCCCAGCCGCCCAGCTCGGCAAACTCCGCCTCCAGCTCACTGGCCCGCAGACCATCCTCATCGGTGAAGTCCGGCTTCTCATAGAGAGCATCTTTCTCTTTGCCCACCTTGTACAGCCTCTCGTTGCCCATAATGACCGTATCCATAATACTGAACTGGTCATAGGCAAACTGGTCCTGCTTCAGTACACTCATCCGCATACCGGGCTTCATGACAATTGCCCCGGAGGTGGAATCCAATTCACCGGACAGAATCCGCAGGAAGGTGGATTTGCCGGCACCGTTGGCACCAATGATGCCATAGCAGTTGCCACCGGTAAACTGAAGGTCAACATGCTGGAACAGCCACTGGCCACCGAATTGCATACTCAGATTATTAACCGTAATCATTTTTCGTTCATCGCCTCGTCTTTCTCCATACTCTGCCTACAGTCTATCACACAATTGTGAATAAATAAATAATTTTTTTCATTTCCCCTTGAAATTTTGAAAAAAAGGGCTATAATACGTTTTAGCACTCGCGCGCAATGAGTGCTAACCCATAAAATACACCCTAAGGATGTGAAATAAATGGCAAAACAACAATTCAAAGCCGAATCCCAGCGACTGCTTGATCTGATGATCAACTCCATTTATACCCACAAGGAGATTTTCCTCCGGGAAATTATCTCCAATGCCTCTGATGCCATGGACAAGTTGGCTTACCTCGCCCTGACTGATAATCAGGTGGGCATGAGCCGTGAGGACTTCGCCATCACCATCGAAACCCAGCCCAAGTACCGGATTCTCACCGTCTCCGACAACGGCATTGGCATGAGCCGGGAAGAAATGGAAGAAAACCTGGGTACCATCTGCAAGTCCGGCTCTCTGGACTTCAAGAGCAAGCTGGAATCCACCGACGAGGTGGACATTATCGGTCAGTTTGGCGTAGGTTTCTACTCTGCGTTTATGGCCGCGGAAACCGTCACCGTCATCTCCCGGAAGTACGGCAGCAGTGAGGCCTTCATGTGGCAGTCCAGCGGTGCTGACGGCTATACCATTGAGCCCGCCCAGAGAGAAGCTGCCGGTACCGATGTCATCATGAAGCTGAAGGAAGATACCGAAGACGAGACCTACAGTACCTTCCTGGAGGAATACCGGATTCGGGAGCTGGTCAGGAAATACTCTGACTATATCCGTTACCCCATCCGCATGGAGGTCACCAAGTCCCGGATGCTTCCTCAGAGCGAGGAAGACAAGAAAGAAGGAAAAGAGCCCCAGTATGAGGACTACAAGGAAGTGGAGACCCTCAACTCCATGGTTCCTCTGTGGCAGAGGAACAAGAAGGATGTCACCGAGGAAGAATATGCCGCCTTCTACCGCGAAAAATTCTTCGACTTTGAGAAGCCAATCTCCCATCTGCACCTGAGTGTGGAGGGCGCGGTCACCTACAAAGCCCTGCTGTATATCCCCGGCAGAGCCCCCTACGATTTCTACACCAAGGATTATAAGAAGGGTCTGCAGCTCTATTCTTCCGGTGTGCTGATTATGGATAGCTGCGAGGATTTGCTCCCCGACCACTTCCGCTTTGTCCGGGGTATCGTGGACTCTCAGGATTTGTCCCTCAACATCAGCCGTGAGCTGTTGCAGCACAACCGTCAGCTCTCTTTCATCGCCAAGAATCTGGAAAAACGCATCCGTACAGAGTTGCTGAATCTGATGAAAGACAACCGGGAGACTTATGAGAAGTTCTATGCCACCTTTGGCCGCCAGCTCAAGTATGGCATCGTATCCGAGTACGGCGTTCACAAAGATACCTGCAAAGATTTGCTTCTGTTCTGGTCGCACAAGGAAGGTAAGCTCATCTCCCTGCAGGAGTATGTGGATGCCATGGCCGAGGGTCAGGAGAAGATTTATTTCGCCCCCGGTGAGAGCAAAGAACGGCTGTCCAAGCTGCCTCAAGTCTCGGCGCTGACCGCCAAGGGTTATGATGTGCTGCTCTTCACGGAAGATGTGGATGAATTCATCCCCCAGACTCTTGTGAACTTTGCAGACAAGGAATTCTGCAATGTTTCCACTGACGATCTGGGTCTGGCTTCTGAGGAAGACAAGCAGAAGACTGAGGAGAAGACTCAGGAAATGAAGGCGGTTCTGGACTTCGTGCAGGAGTCCCTTGGCGAAAGAATCAAGGAGGTTCGCCTGTCCAACAATCTGGGCGACTATGCCGTGGCCCTGGTTCCCGATGCGGGCATGAGCTTTGAAATGGAGAAATACATGAAGCGGATGAATCCGGAGTTCGCCTTCCCTGTGGGTCGTATTCTGGAACTGAACGCAGAGCATCCCGCCGTTTCCGCCATGACTGCCGCTGTGGAAACCGAGCCGGAAAAGGCTAAGGATTACGCCGAACTACTCTATAGCCAGGCTCTTTTGATGGCTGACCTTCCTCTGGAAGATCCCATGGCTTATGCCGCGCTGGTCTGCAAACTGATGAAGTAATTTTTGGGGGCATCGGAGCAAATCCGGTGCCCCATTTTCCCTTTATTCCGGCAAAGAATCAAGAAAACCGGGGATTTGGAACAAGGACTGCCAAGCATTGGATAAAAAAATATCAAATTCTGTCAATCGGTTACTAGACTTTCTGAAAATTCTATGGTATACTGGCTCTGAACAGCCAATAACAGAGGCTGGAGAACAAGCATTGTTTTTGATTCTGTAAGGAAGGTGAGCAATTGGAAAACTATACCAAGTATGCGCTCAAGGCAGAAGAGGAACTGGTGTCGGTTCTGACCGGTGCAGACAATCTGTTCGTCATCGCCTGTAACAAGTGTTTCAAAGAATTTGAAACCGATCAGGAACCTGATCTGGAGTTGTTCCTGAACATTGCCGAGGGTCAGGGTAAGACCATCACCGGCACAGCAAAACTCGATTTCCTTTGCAACAAGACCCAGCTTCAAAGCAAGCTGGCCACCCTGATTCCCGAAGGCACAAAGTATATCGTGGTGCTTTCCTGTGGTCTGGGTGCTCAGACTGTAGCGGATATCGTTGACCTGCCCATTATCGTGGCCTGCGATTCTCTGAACTATACCGGTCACCACGGTATGGCACTGACTAAGAAGGCTTGCGATGCCTGCGCTCAGTGCTATCTGAACATTACCGGCGGCATCTGCCCCATCGTGGACTGCTCCAAGAGTCTGGTCAACGGTCAGTGTGGCGGTGCAAAGAACGGTAAGTGCGAAGTTGACCCCAATAAGGACTGCGCATGGGAGAAGATTCAGCAGCGTCTGGCCGCTCAGGGTCGCCTGGGTGAGCTGACCGCTCAGCCCGTTCAGGTTCGTGACTATGGTAAGGTAAACTTCAAGGTCATCAGCGAATATGTCCGGACCATCCGTGAGAGCCGCTTTGCCGGTTACTATGGTGGCGTACATCCCTCTGAGAAGAAGGAACTCAGCGAGCACGCTCAGTTGGTTCGCTTCCCTCAGCCCGATACCGTGGTTATCCCCATGTCCATGCATCTGGGCGCACCCGCCAATCCCATTGTGGCTGTTGGCGATCAGGTGAAGGTGGGTCAGAAGATTGGCGAGGCCGTCGGTTTCATCAGTGCCCCCGTCCACGCTTCCGTCAGCGGCACCGTTGTGGCCATTGAGGAGCGTCCCCACGCCAACCGGGGCACCTGTCTGGCCGTGGTCATTGAGAACGACCACAAGAATACCCTCCATGAGTCCGTACAGCCCAAGGGCAATCTGGATGACCTTTCCGCCGAGGAAATCGTCGAGATCGTCAAAGAGGCCGGTATCGTGGGTATGGGTGGCGCAGGCTTCCCCACCTATGTGAAGCTGAAGCCCAATAAGCCCATTGAGTATGTCCTGCTCAATGGTTGTGAGTGCGAACCCTATCTGACTGCGGACCATCATTTGCTTCTGGCCTTTGCCGACGATGTGATTTTCGGTTTGAAGGCCATGATGAAGACCGTTGGCGCAGAGAAGGGCGTCATCGTTGTTGAGGACAATAAGCCCGATGCCATCGAGCTGCTGCAGGCCAAGGTTGCGGATATGCCCAATATTGAGGTTTGCACAGCCAAGACCAAGTATCCCCAGGGCGCTGAAAAGATGCTCATTAAGCGGGTCACCGGTCGCATGGTCCCCAGCGGCGGTCTGCCTGCCGATGTGGGTTGCGTGGTCAGCAACGTCAGTACCGTTAAGGCTGTTGCCGATGCCATCAAGACCGGTATGCCCCTCATTGAGCGCGTGACCTCCGTCACCGGTGAATACATCGCCAACCCCGGCAACTTCATTGTCCGCATTGGTACCCCCGCTCAGGCGCTTGTGGATGCCTGCGGCGGCATTACCTGCGAATGTGCCACCGTCAAGGCTGGCGGTCCCATGATGGGCTTTGTCCAGAACACGCTGGAAGCTCCCATTATGAAGGGTTCCAACGGCATTATCGCCATCGATACCGACGTCACTGAAGAAAAGTCCTGCATCAAGTGCGGCCGTTGCGTGGATGTATGTCCCATGGAGCTCAAGCCCCTGCGGTTTGCCAAGTATGCCGATACCGAGAACTGGGAAGGCTTCAAGACCGAGAGAGTTATGGACTGCATGGAGTGCAGATGCTGTGAATATATCTGCCCCTCCAAGATTCAGCTTGTCACCAAGATCAGAGCCGGTAAGGCCGCAGTAAGGGGGATGAAGTAAGATGCTGATTACGGAACTGAAATCCAGAGAAGCCATCACCGCCCTCATCAGCGGTAAGGTTTTTATCATCAACTGCCATGGCTGTAAGGAAGTCCGCTTCCCCGAAGAAGAAGCCAACGCTCTGCAGAAAGAACTGCCCGGTGTTACCGGCATTTTTACCACCGACTACATCTGCAACCCCGAACATCTGAAGCTGCGTCTGGAACGTTTCAGCCAGCAGATTCAGGAATCCGACATGATTCTGGTGTTCTCCTGCGGCGTGGGTGTGCAGACCGTTGCCGAAATGTACCCCGAAAAGAAGGTCTGCGCCGCCTGCGATACTTATGCCCTGCCCGGTTTCCAGGGTGTTACCCCTCTGGAATATGACTGCAAGCAGTGTGGCGAGTGCTACCTGAATCTGACCGGCGGCATCTGCCCTCTGACCGCCTGCTCCAAGAGCCTGGTCAATGGCCAGTGCGGCGGTTGCAAGGACGGCAAGTGCGAAGTGGATCACGGCATGGAATGTGGCTGGGAGCGGATTCACCGCAGACTGGCCCAGATTGGCCGTCTGGATCTGCTCAAGTCCCCTGTTCAGGTTCGCAACTATGCCACTGACGACAAAGTCGCCCATTAACTTACATGATAGATAGGAGTAATGCAATATGAGAATTACTGAACTGTTCGATAACGGTAAATTTGTTGTCACCGCTGAAGTCGGCCCCCCCAAGGGCATTCACATGGAGCACGTGGTTGCGGAAGCCAAGGAGTACCTGAGTGGCATCACCGCCGTCAACATCACCGATAACCAGTCCTCCGTCATGCGCATGGGCAGTCTGCCCGCTTGCGTGGCCCTGAAGAA
>SVLX01000075.1 GCA_015067725.1 Oscillospiraceae bacterium
TATCGCAGGTGGGCGCGACAACAACGGACAGCGCGTCGTGGCCATGGGCGGGAATAACACGGGTCTCGGTCTCGCCGCAGGCGCAGGTTCTGGTTTCCTCACCATTCTCGGTGCAGGTGGCTTCCTTAGTGACCTTCCACTCGCCGAAGCTGTGGCCGGTGGCGGGCACTTCACGGGTCTCGGTTTCGCCGCAGACGCAGGAACGGGACTCAATGCCCTTTTCGGTGCAGGTGGGCGCCTTGGTCAGGGTCCATTCACCGAAGCTGTGGCCGGTGGCGGGGATGACACGGGTCTCACGGACGCCGCAGTCGTCACAGTAGCGGGTCTCCTCGCCGGGAACATCGCAGTCAGCGGGATGCGTGACCTGCCAGGAACCGAAGTTGTGACCGGTGGCGGGAATCATCTGACCCTTCTGAATCAAACGACCGCAATCCACACAGTAGGTGTCACCGGTATAACCAGTGGTGGTGCAGGAGGGTTCAACCTTGCCCCGGATTTCGGTATTCTCGTGCTCGAACTCAACGGGGATAGTTTCCGTGGAACCGGCGGCATTGCCAATCTGCTTGTGCTCCACAGTAATCACAGAGTCCTCAACCTTCAGGACATCGAAGGTCAGGGTAGCAATGGTGCTGTCCTTCGCAACGCCATTCATGGAGACGAAGCCGAAGGTGACAACGCCTTCACCGGTAACCTTGGCGGTATAGTCGCCGGTCAACTCGATATCGGTCAGTGCCAGCAGGTCAGCATCGTATTTGACGGTGGTAACGCCGTTGTTGGCAGCTTCGTCAGCGGTGACGGTAATGGTGACGGTATCCTCAGTGGGGGCGGTCTCAGCATCAGAGGCGGGCACCAGATGATCCGCCTTCAGCTCGGTCACCACATTGACCCGGGTCTCAGGAGCAGAAGCGTCCTTAATCTCGATGGTTTCAGGCTTGGAATCGATACTGGCTTCGGGGCTGTTGGCTGTCACCTCCGTCAGCATCACGGGATAAGTGCCCTCGCCCATGGAGCCAATATACTGGGCGTGGTAGAACTCCGCCTCCTCGTCCAGAACCAGACGATACAGCTCACTGCTGTTGCCGGTAAAGGCAGACAGATACAAAGCGCCATCGCTGCCAACCACCATGGAGCAGCCCATTTCATTCATGTTCTTCAGGCCGGGGAATACCAGACTCAGGTCACTGGGGTATTCCTCAAAACCGCCCAGTCTCAAGTCGGGTGCCAGCAGCATGATGGTGTAAACCGTACCGTTGCTGTCCAGCAGAACAGGTTCCTCATAGTGGATCGTACTCATCACTTCACCGGTCATGCCGTCTTTCAATTCAGCGGATTTGTGGCCGTTGGTGGCCAGCGCAACCATGGGATGTCCCGTAGACATGCTGACATTGATGTCCATATTCATGGGATTCTGAGGCAGGACAAGCTGGTCGTGGAGAATGCCCATAACCAGGTTTCCGCGTCCCTTGGACAGATAGGTGGAATACTGCAGGTCATGCAGAGGCACTCTGTTGCCCGCAACATGGTCGCTCTCCAGAATTTCACCGGTGGGACTCACCTTGTATACGGTCCAGTTGTTGTAGGTGGTGTCCATCATATAGTAGACGTCTTCCTTGTCACTCTTGGTGGCAGACATGACATCCACTGGGATGGTATTGCCGGCAGTCCAGGTGTCGTCGGTCTTCAGATTCCAGCTAAAGAACCGACTGTTCTGGTTTTCGGTCTTCACGACACCCTTCATCGTCACATCCAGCGCCGTAACGGTGACGGTGCAGGTGGCAGAAACGGAGCTATCGCTGGTCAGGGTAGCGGTGATGACGGCAGTGCCTTCCTTCAGACCGGTCACATTGCCGTTTGCATCCACCGTAGCTACGGTTTCATCAGAGGAGGTCCAGGTCAACTGAGGTGCAACGGCATTCCAAGGCAGCACACTGATGGCCATGGGGTTTTTGCCCTCCCGGGACTTGATGATGGTAACTGCATCGGAGGGGAAGCGGATGCTGTGGATTTCATCAGTGCCCTCCGGCCACTGGATTCTGCCGCCGTTGTTCTCAGGGATGATGAGACAGCGGAACCGCTCGTTGGAGGACTGGAGCAAGGAGGAACCGTTGAGGTTGTTCCGGCGGGTATAAGTACCGGCATCGGTATCAATCTCATAGAGGTAAGCGTAGTAACTGGTCCTGGCAAAGAAACCAAAGCCCTTGGCAGAGTAGTGGCTGAGCCAGTACAGGGTACCATCGGTGGGGTCAATTTCCATTGACTGAATCTCGGAGGTATTGCCCACGTTGGTGGTCACTACCAGCTCCGGTTCGGACATGGTGTCCAGTGTAAAGCGGTACACCGCCTTGCCGCCCAGATTGTTACAATAGAAGGTGCCGTTGTCACAGGCCAGGGTGTTGGTGGTAATGCCGATTTTGCCCAGATTGACCACTTCCGCAGTCATGTAGTCCACAGCAATCAGGTCATTGGTCTGGGTCACACCGTAGACCTTGCCGTCTGCCTTGTTATAGGCCAGGTCCGTCACGATGCAGCCCAGATTGGCAACGGACACACCCATGGCCAGATTGGCCTCGTCCAGCACATAGAGGTTGCCATTGTTGTCGACAGCAATGACCATGTGGTTGGCGATGGTGGCGGCGTAGAAGTTGATGCCGGGGGTCAAAATGGTCTCCATTTGGGATGCTGTGGCGGTCTTGTCAAAGCCCAGCCAGTTTTCGTTGTTGTTGCTGAATGCCATCATCTGCGGCAGAGGCTCAGGCTCACCCAGCTCCAGATTCAGGACATAGGTAGTGGCGTTGTTGGCGTAGTCAACCACCTGCAGCAGGAACTGGTTGCCGCTGATGCCCTCCAGAGGCAGGACAAATTCACCGGTTTCATTGGGAGCAATGTCCTTGAGAGAGCCGGTCTTGGCCAGATTTTCCGTGCCCATGCCATTGTACATAGCCACAGCCGCCACATAGCGGTTGTCCCACGCCTCGATCAATAGTGTGTTGTTCAGCAGATCCTGCTTGACCCCCTTCAGCTCCGGGGCGGTGTTGTCAACGGTCACAGAGACGGTATAATGAGAGCCCTGACCCAGAGCGTCCCAATCCACGGTACCGTCCTCATTTACATAATAGTCCACAGCCATGGCCATGTCCAGGGTAATCACGTCGCCCTCAGAGACGCCCACCGGTCTGAAGTAAATCTCAGGCTCGTACAGGCCAATATTCCAACCTCCGGTAGAGGGGACATAGTAGGTAGCCAGCATGCTGCCATACTGCCGGGTGGCCAGCACTTCACCGGTGGTGTCGTTGGTGGCGGTGAACTTCATAGCGGCGGCATTGCGGATCAGGTTGGTGCCAAACTTCTTGATCATGGTGCCGTTTTCGCTGTTGATGGCGTTACGCTCCGGCAGGTACTTGGTGTCCAGACCTGTGGGGTTACCGGTCAGATAGCTGTTGGCTCTGTTGCCATTGCCATAAGCCAGAGTGTAGTAAGTGGGCCAACCCACATAGGGGCACTGGGTATCTTCCTTGGTGATGTTGAAGGTGATTTGATCCACATCATACATATCCGGGTCGGACCAGTTGCCATACCAGCCCAGCACAGGGATGGAGTGAGCAGTACCCAGCAGACCTTCCGCATCGGTGAGGGTTTCGGCATGGATATAGCCCTCCACATACAGACCCTTGGTGCCCCAAGTTTCAATCATGGCATCCCACTGCTCCGTCAGCTCCACCTGTACGGTGACCTCCACGGAGCCACCGGCAGGAACTACCGCGGAGGAAATACCCAGCTCCTTGAAGAAGCAGTAAGTATCATGGCTGTCCACGTCGCCGTCATCGTCCACATCAGCCTTGTCCAGATTGGTCAGTTCCGTGGTCATGCCCACCACATAGTCCAGCAGCTTCTGGCCGTCCATGGCATTGACCAAACCGTCGCTGTTGAAGTCCAGGCCGTCCACATTACCCGCAGGCTCCATGGTCTTGCCGTCTACGGTCCATGTGGTAAGAACAGGCATGGGGGTGGTGGCGGTATCCATGTAGTTGTACATTCCCTCCAGAATGGTACCCATGTTCACATTGTGATACTGGAAATAATTCTGGGTAAAGAAGTCGGCAGAGAGCTTGAATGCCTGCTCCCGGTCGCTCATGTTGTAAATGGTAAAGGTGATGTCATACACACCCTCCCGGTTGGGGTCATCCCCCAGCTCCACCTTCACCTTGCCGTCGTCCGCACCGGCATTCATGGTCTTGTCCATGAGGATGTAGCTACCGGCGGACACAGCCTCAGCCACATTGGCAAGGCCGGCACCCTGCTGGAACACGGAGTAATAGCTGCCGGAGGTTTCCTCCACCAGAGGTCTGGCGGTGGACATCAGTAAACTCTGGGCCAGCTTTCTGGCACTGAGACCGGTCTTTTCCTCCAGACCGGTCTCCCGGATGTACTGGGCCAGCACCGCTGCCATACCTGCCACCTGAGGAGAAGCCATGGACGTACCGGACATAACCTCATAGCCGGTGCCGGACTGGTCCACGCCGTTGACGGAGAAGATGTTGCCGCCGGGGGCGGTGATTTCCGGCTTCAGCTCCAGAGAACCGGGGACACCCCAGGAGGAGAACTCGGACATGGTGTAATACTTGTTGTTGTACTGGGTGGCCACAGGATTCCGGCTGACGGTCATGGTGCCGGTGTAATACAGAACCTCGCCGGCATCGTTGGTGACAGCCTGAGACTGATTCCGGATCAGGGCGGCGTCATCCTGGGTAATGGAGACACTGGGCCAGGTGTAGGCGTTGCCCGTCAGATCCATGCCAAAGGCACCGGGCTGGTTGTTGTACACAATCACAGCCTTTGCGCCCCGGCTCAGGGCAGCGGTAATCTTGTCCATAAAGGAATTCTCGCCACGGGAGCAGATGGCAATTCTGCCCACCAGAGAGATATCGAGGGCATCCCAGTCCTCAGGCTTGCCCACGCCGTCAATGAACACATAGGGCATCTCACCGGCCACATATGTCATGGGATGCTGGTTGCCGTACAGTCTTTCGGTGTAGTAAATAATGTGGTTGCCCACCTGGATGTACTGACTGGTATAGCCGTCGTTGTCCACAGAAGCCACAGCCAGGGAGTTGGTGTAGCTGCCGGGGGAGCCCACGGTGTCCATGTTCACATCGGCGGCATAGGAGTAGCCCAGGTTGAAGGCATACTTGGCCCAATAGGAGTTGTTACCGGCAGACGCAGCCAGCACCACCCCGGTCTTTTCCAAATTGTCCAGAATTTCCTGATAGGCGGTGTAGGCGTTGTAGCTCTCACCGGCAGAGCCGCTGCCCAGAGACAGGTTGATGGAGTCGGCGCCCAGCACAATGGCGTCCTCAATGGCGGCCATATAGTCAGACTCATAAGCGCCACCGTTTTTTCCAAAGACCTTCATGGTGATGATCTGGGCATCAGGGGCCACACCCTGCAGGAGAACGGACTCCAGAGCGGGGGCAAAGCTGCCATCCTCCTGCCGGATCCAGGCATTGGCGGCGGCGATGCCTGCCACATGGGAGCCGTGGGAGCCCTGAGAATCGTTATCATGGGTGATGTCATGGTCACCGTCGATATAGTTATAGCCAAAGGGTAGCTTCTGGTTCAGGTAAGCCTGATTGGGGTTGATTTCGGCATTGAGTTCCCCAGTCAGAGCCGCGATCTCGTGCAGGTCCAGCAAATCAAGAGACTCTATGTATTCCTCATAGCTCATCCCCGCTCGGCCTGCATTGTAATTCAGAGAATACTGGAATGCGGCGGCACTGAAGGACTGGTGATCGGTATCCGTACCGGTATCAATAACGGCGATGCGGCTGCCCAGACCGGTATACCCGGCGGACCAGGCGGCGGCAGAGCCAATCTGCACCGGAGAGGTGGCCATATTGGGGTCAACCGTCTCCTCCTGCTTCACTACATCGGGCTGGTACTGGTTCTCCAGAAGAACCTCCGCCACGCCGGGAACCGCCGCAATGGCGTCAATCTGACCATACTCCACATTGGCAGAGATGATGTTGGCTGCCAGCGTCAGATTCCAGACCACGTCCAGCTTCTCGCCGGTGGTCTTCTCGATGGTAGAGGTGATGGCACTCTGCTTCTCCCGCAGGCTCTGACGGTAAGCCATAGCCTGACTGGAAGTGGCGATCCCCTCCACACTGTAGCCCATAGCTACGGTGGATCTTTCCGCAAGAACGATGGACACACGAACCATGTCGGTGTCGGCATAGTCCGGGGTCTGTTCCTGTTTTTCCGCCACCTCAGGGGAGAGTGTAGCAGAGACGGCGCTGTTGTCCACTTGGGTAAAGGTGACATTGCTGTCCGTGGCGGTCTGTTCCGTGGCATTGACGGGAACCACAAAGCCGGCCACAAACGCAAGCACCAACAACAGACTCAGTATGCGCTTGGTTGTTTGCTTCATGTTGATCTGCTCCTTTGTTTGAATTTGATATATCCAGAGTGTACCCACTCCAAATACCCTCACTTTATTATCTGTTAAAACTTACATAATATCTACTGCTTTTTCTTGCATTATACATGAGGCAATAGGTCCTTGTCAAGTTTTTTAACATAACCGCAGAAAAAAACCTCCGGAAGCCCAAAAGCCTCCGGAGAGATGGTAATTCCCTGTTTTATTGCTTTTCTTCGCCCACAATGGTTTTACCCACCTGTTGCAGGAATTCCAGAACCGCCTCCCGGTCAGTCTTGTAATAATTCCGCAGCGATCCCTTCTCCTGCTTCAAAAAGCCAAATTGATGGAGCTGAGACAAGGTGCGGGACATATTGCCGGAATCCATGCCCATGGACTCAGCCAACTCCAGCCCATAGCCCTGCTCCTGACTGAGTCGCCGGAGGATTTCCAGCCGCTTCCGGTCGCCCAGATATTTAAGCGCCGCGCCCATATGCTCCATATCCCGGGATTTCTTTTTGGCGATACTGTCCACAGTAAGGCAAGCGCCAATAATGATGATGTTGTACTCCCCCCAGAGTGATTTCCCGGGTTCAGCAGTTGCCACAATCACCTGATGGCTGTTCATGAGGGAGACACCCACTATGGTTTCCTCCGCCGCATAGGGGACATAGGAGTCTCCGCCGGTCTTCCGCACAAAGCTGATGGGGTCGATTTTCTCAAACTCTCTGCGCCAATGCTCCACTGCCTCATCAATCAGCCAGGATTCCTGCCGGTAGCATTCTTCCAGCTTTTGGGCATAAGGCTCCATCAACAGGGCCAGTTCCTGCAAGTTGCGCTCATAGTCCCGCATGACCTCAAAGAGTTCCAGCTTAAACTCTGCCGGCAGATTCATGCCCTTAATTTGCAGGAACAAATCCTCCGGCGGGCTCTTGTCGTCCGTAAAACTATAGCCGCTGTTGCCGTTGGGACAGATGCGCAAATCCCGGCGGCGTATTTCCCGCCAGTTTCCCTTTAACTCTTCAACCGCCGCCCAGAAGTCAGTGTGTTTAAGGGAAACACAGACGAAGTCAGTCATATACTCCGCCAGGCAAACGGACACATCCGCCAGCTCCAGCTTCCCAAAATACTTCTGCAGCATAGGGTCGGTCTGATCTACTCCCTTGCAAACCTTATACATGATTTCCTGAATCCACCCCGCCCGTCGGTTGAGCACTGCAAAGGTGGCGGGGTCCACCCGCTCCCGGGTCAGGTTCATATCCGTTTGAAAGGGCAGACCGTTAATGTATCTATAGAGCATTCTCACCGTTTCCAGGAGCATATGGGGCTTCTGAACAATTTGATATCCCATGGTGATTCGTCCTTTCCAGGGAGTAGTATTATATTTACTTTAATATGATTTTGCCGGCTTGTCAAGAGCAAAATCGCAGTGGTTTTTCTCTGCACCCATTGCGCAGACTGGTTCTTCCCCCAATCTTGGCCATCTCTCCCCGGCAGGTTGGCCTTTTGTGGTCAGTTTCTCCCGGATTCCTTGCGGGCAGGGATGTCTATGCTCTTGATGCTCCCTGTGGGTTCAAATCAGATGCCCGGTGCGCTGTTTTTACGTTTTTCTGCACAACCTTTCCACAGTGACAACGACAAAAAGGGTGCTGCCCCTTATGATTTCATAAAATCATTTTGAGACAGCACCGTAGGAAATCGTTAATTGTCTCTACCACAACTATTGACATAGAGCCAAAAACACCGGGAAGCACAAGCCTCCCGGTGTTCATTTTATCCTATTCCCCCCAAGGGGAGAGGCCGAAGCCCCTCCCGAAAGGGTAAAATCAGACATTGCTCACATCTGGCAGTAACGCATCAGGATGGTGGCAATCTGGGCTCTGCTGGCGTTGCCCTGAGGAGCCAG
>SVLX01000076.1 GCA_015067725.1 Oscillospiraceae bacterium
TCGTTTTGCAGCATAAGCAAAACAGCTGTCACCACGGCGGCAACAGCTGCTTGCATTTTTAGTTATTTTCCCGGTCTACTTGACAAGGGGCGGTTCAAACCCCGCTGGCGCTGTATTTTGGGTTTAATCCTTCTTCTCGAAAGCCTCAGCCACATCCACCAGCAAATCCCGGATCTGCAAATGCTGGGGACACAGATCTTCACACAGTCCGCACTTCAGACACTGGCTGGCTTTTCCTCCATTCACCGTGTGGACATCATTGTAATAATACTCCGAGTTCCAGTCGTTAAAGGTCTTTTTGGCATTCATGCAGGCAAAAAGGTCCGGAATGGCTATGCCCTGGGGGCAGACCTCTGTGCAGTAGCGGCAGGCGGTACAGGGAATCAGATTCTGCTCCCGGAAAATGGCACAGACCTGCTCCACAGCCGCCTGCTCTTTGGGGCTCAGGGGCTGGAAATGGGACATGAAGCCGCAATTCTCCCGGACCATCTCCAAATCGCTCATGCCGGAGAGAACCATCCGAATGCCATCAAAGCCGGCGGCGAAGCGAATGGCATAGCTGGCATTGGAGCCACCGCCCAGACCGTCAAATACCTGTTGCGCCTTCTCCGGCAGTTTGGCCAGATTGCCACCCTTTACCGGCTCCATGACGATGACCGGCTTACCGAATTTTTGACAGACCTCATAGCATTTTCTGGACTGTACTGCCGGGTCTTCATAGTCGATATAGTTGAACTGAAGTTGTACCACTTCAATCTGGGGGTATTCCGTCAGGATTTGCTCCAAAAGCTGGGCGTTGTCATGGAAGGAGATACCAAAGTGACGGATTCTTCCCTCGGCCAGGAATTCCAGCGCCGTCTCATACGCCCGGCAAGACTTATACTTGGCATAGATCGCCCGGTCCTGAGAGTGCATCAGATAGAAATCAAAGTAATCCACCCCGCAAATCTCCAACTGACTTTGGAACAGGGGGCGAATCTCCTCGTTTTTGGTGAAGTGGTGGGTGGAGAGCTTGTTGGTCAGCACATAGCTCTCCCGGGGATAGCGGGAAGTCAGGCACTGTCGCAGAGCAATCTCACTTTTGCCGCCCATATAGCCGTGGGCGGTGTCAAAATAGTTGAATCCGGCTTCCATAAAGGCATCAAACATGGCACAGGTCTTTTCTTCGTCCACCTGACCGTCTGTGATGGGCAGACGCATGACGCCGAAGCCAAATTTACCCTTAATTTTGTCAAAACTACTGTTCATCCTGCTCCTCCTCAACGAATAAAGTTGGTTACTGCTCTGGGCTCTTTTGCCGGCAGAGGAACACCGGCGGCAATACCGGCTGCCTTGCACTTCAGGAACCAGGCCATATTTCTGGCCAAAGTGCGCATGATCTGCATGCCCTCAGCGTCTTTCTGCACATCCTCCGCTCTGGAGCCATGGACCATGTTCCAATACTGGGAGGCAATGACCGGCATCTGAGAGATAAGGAAATACTTGTTCATCTGATCCAGCGCGGCGGTTGTACCGGCCCTGCGGGCGGAGACGACAGCCGCCGCAGGCTTGAGGTAGAAAGGACGGTTCTGACCACCGGCAAAGAATGCCCGGTCCATAAAGGAGGTCATCGCCCCGGAAATGGCGGCATAGTGAACCGGTGCGCCAAAGATGAAGCCGTCATAATCACCGGCCATGTCCAGAAACTGGTTGACCCGGTCGTCCAATACACACAGCCCGGTTTTTCCGCAACCGCTGCAAGCCATGCACCCGGACAGGGACTCACGACCAATCCAGAAGTGGGTTGCGCCGATGCCCTCGGATTCCAGTGTTTTCGCGATTTCATTCAGTGCGGTATATGTACAGCCCTGCGCATGGGGACTGCCATTGACCAGTAATACATTCATGGGGATTCTCCTCTCAAATGATGGTTACAGGAAGGTTTTGTAATCTTCGTAATTCTTTCTCAGCAGAGCCGGGGTATCCAGACCATAGGGACACTGGGCTTTGCACTGCCCGCAATTCAGACAGTCTTCTATTTTCTTCATCATGGCCTGTCCACGCTGGCTCAGGTGACCGGCGGCAGGGGAGCGGCGCAACAGCAGGGACATCCGGGCGCAGGTGTTGATTTCAATCCCCGCAGGGCAGGGCATACAGTAGCCACAGCCCCGGCAGAAATCCTCCGCCAGCTCCCGGCGCTCTTTCTCAATGAAGGTTCTGCGCTCATCAGTCAGAGCGGGGGGCGCATCCTGATAGGACAGGAATTCATCCAGTTCACTTTCCCGCTGAATGCCCCAAATGGGTGCAACCGGGAACTGCGCCAGATAGGCATAAGCCACATCAGAGTGGGTGATGAGTCCGCCGGCCAGTGCTTTCATGCAGATAAAGCCCACGTCCAGTTCTTCACACAGCCGCACCAGCTTTTCTTCTTTGTCGCTGGCCAGGTAGGAGAAGGGGAATTGCAGTGTCTCATAGAGTCCGGAGCGCACCGCTTCTTCCGCTACGCCAAGACGGTGGTTGGTGATGCCAATGTGACGAATCATGCCCTTTTCTCTGGCTTCCAGCATGGCTTCGTAGAGCCCACTGCCGTCACCGGGTTTGGGACAGAAGGCGGGGTTATGGAATTGATAGATGTCAATATAGTCGGTGTTCAGCCGCTTCAGACTGGTGTGAAGCTGTTGCCAAAAGCCCTCCACTGTGGTGGTCATGGCTTTGGTGGAAAGAATGATGTTCTTGCGGACATGGTGCAGAGCCATGCCCAGTTTTTCCTCGCTGTCGGTATAGACATGGGCGGTATCGAAATAGTTCATGCCTCCGTCATAGGCTTTTTGCAGGATGCGGCAGGCTTCTTCCATGCTCACCCGCTGGATGGGCAGAGCACCGAAGCCATTGCGGGTGACCATCAAATCGGTGCGACCCAAGCGTACAGTATCCACGGTGATTCCTCCTTGTTGGCTGTATTGCTTATAGCATACTCGATTTTTGGGAGAAGTGCAAGACGCTTATTTGGGTTATGGCCGAATTAAGCGGAAAAAACGGTTGGCATTGCCTTCTTTGCACCGACTGGCGTTTTTTTGGAAAATGAGACGTACCTACTTGCCCATTGCCCAGGTTTTGTGCTACACTATGGTTATTGCAGGCAAAACACGCATAATGCGCTAGTGACCTTTCCTATGTGTGCTGTGACCAAAAAGCACTCCCTTCCCCGGAGGAGTCCGGAGAAGGGAGTATCGGAATCCATGAAATTTGCAGGTTACAATCCGAACCGGCAAAAGACCAAGCCTCAGTTATTGATGGCCCGTTCAAAGGCTGCCTTCAAGCCACAGCCATCGTCATGGAAGCGGTGATTCTGGCACATATCATAGCCGGGCAGATTGTTGCCCTCCACCAGCACCGGACCTGCGGGGGTAATGGCCACATCCCAGCCAATATAGCGCATTTTGGGCTCAACCAAAGCCGCCTGCTGACACAGCTCCACCGCCTCACGGAAGAAGGGGATCCGGAATCCAATGAAGGGCTGACCGCTTAAGGGATGCTGGGTATAGTAAGCCATGGCTTTGTCGCAGAACATGGGATGGGTAATTGTACCGTCTGCGCTGAGCAGGGTGTACATACCACCGCTGGTCACATTGTCCACATCGTTCTTGCCATTTCCTGCCCGCACAAGGGCATAAACACAGTTGGCGTTGCCCCGGTCACTGACGATGGTGGTGATGCGCAGGGTGTTGACGGATTTGTCGCAGAGCAGGTCCATGGTGGGGTGTTGAACAATGGCTTCTTCGGCCAAATACATCTTGTTCTCCATGAGCCGGGCATAGAGGGCATCAATATCCTGACCCTCCAGACGAATCTTTTCTACCCCAAGACCACCAAAGGACTGAAGTTGTTTGGCGAAGAAGCAGGTTTTATCCAGACAGAACTGCCGGAAGCCGTCTATGCCGTCCCGCAGGTCGATGAAGGTTCGCCCCAGATACTGCCGGAAGGTTTTGTTGAACAGCATCTTGTCATCCAGCAGGGAGTAGGCAGAGCGGTCATTGAGCCGGCGCACCAGAGCGATATTGTCGTCCATGGTCATGAAGGTTTTCCGCTTCTCCTTGCCAATGTAGGCGAAACCGAAGGTCACATAGTCCATGTGGCCAATCCAATAGGTGAACATACAGTATACCATATCCACAAAGAGGATAATCCGGCTCTTACCGGACTCTTTGTGGGCGAGGTTTACGTTGTGAAAGAACCGCTTGACCGTACTCAGAGAGAAGCGGCTGAAAAAAGTCTTGAGTTTACCCATAATGCGGACCTCCGGGTCTTTTTAGTTGAAGTATGTTGTGCGGGGGGTCAAATCAGCTCTGCAATGACTTTAATGGCCAGCAGAACCAGCACCACCAGAATCACGGGGCGCACGATCTTTGAGCCGTTGCGGATGGTCAGACCTGCGCCGATGTAATGCCCGGCAATGGAAAAGGCGGCGGCAATCAGCCCCACGGGTACAAGCACTTTTCCTGCCATCAGGGAGGTGGCGAGAGCCCCAACGTTGGAAGCCAGATTTACCAGTTTTACGTTGCCCGATGCGGTGCGCACATCCATTTTGCCCAGTACGCAGAAAGTGAGCAACAGGAATGTGCCGGTTCCGGGACCATAGAAACCGTCATAGGCACCCACCAACAGCGATGCGCCCCAGACGATGCCCCGTTGCGCCCAGGGGTGAATAAGTCCCTGCTCCTCCGGCAGTTTCTTTTGCCGAAGCAGGATAACGGCGACTACCGGAAGTACCAGCAAAAGCATATACTTCAGATACCGTTCATCCAGCATAAGCTGGAGTTTTGTGCCAAAGTGGGCACCCACCAGTGCCAACAGCACCGAGGGAACCGCCAGACGCCAATGGACATAACCATTACGGACATAACGGAAAGCGGAGGCAGCAGTACCGATACAGGACGAAAGCTTATTGGTACCCAGCGCAAAATGGGTGGGCAGTCCCGCCAGCAGATAAACCGGCACAGAGATTATTCCTCCGCCGCCACCAATGGCATCCACAAAGGATGCGCAGAAAACACCCATACCAATGAGCAAGACAACCCAAATGGGATAACCGCCAATCATCATTCCCAATTCCCCCTTAATCATCCCTGACCACAGTTTATCATCTTCCCGACGGAAAAGCAAGAACAGTTTCATAAAAGGGGCAAAAGACCCTACAAAAATCCACTGACGATTGGAGGGACAGCTATGGCTATTCTGGCTGACAGTCATATTCACTCATCCTTCTCCGGAGACTCCGTAACACCTATGGAGGCTTTGGTACAACGGGGAATCCAGATGGGACTCCGGCAGATGTGCTTTACGGAGCATCTGGACCTGGACTTCCCGGTGTCGGAAAAGCATCCGAAAGATACCTTTACCATGGATATGCCTGCATATGAGGCGGAGTATATTCGTTGTAAAGCACTTTACCAAGGGGAAATCCAACTGCTTATGGGTGTGGAGCTGGGATTGCAGCCCCATGTGGCAGAGGAAAACCAGGCATTTCTTCATGCCGGAAATTTTGACTTTGTCATTGGCTCATCCCATGCCTACCGGGGGCAAGACCCCTGTGAGCCACACCACCATACAGGAAGACCGGAGCGGGAGGTCTATGCCGAATACTTCCAGTCCATCATCGACAACATCAATAGCTTCAGGGATTTCGATGTCTTTGGTCATCTGGATTATATTCTGCGCTATTCTCCGGGGCGGGACAGCAACTACACCTATGCGGATTATCGGGATTATTTTGAAGCCATCTTCCGGTTGCTTTTGGCCAAAGGAAAGGGAATCGAGGTCAATACCGGCGGACTGGTCAAAGGACTTCGCGAGCCGCACCCTTGCATTGAGGCGTTGCGGCGTTACCGGGAACTGGGTGGAGAAGTGCTGACCATTGGCTCTGATGCCCATGTGGCGAAGAATTTGGGGGCGTATTTTGCACAGGTGCGGGATATCCTTCTGGATTGCGGATATCGGTATTATACGGTATTTACAGGAAGAATGCCCCAGTGGTTCAAGCTTTGATCCCGGGTTTGACGCAACAAAGGGTTGACCCGCAAACAAAAGGAGCAGCGAGAGCGGCATAATTGCAAAGCTGCGCCGTCGATTTTGTGATGCAGATAAACGCAAAAGACCGGTGACGTTTGAACGGTTACGGACAAGTTATAAATGAAGAAACCAAACGTAGATCTTATGACCTCAACCAACCAAATCGTCAGCGATTGCAAGAAGTTTCTGCCACTTGCCACCCAAAACCAGCCGTTTACAGAAACCCCATTGCATTTTTCTTTGCCTTATGGCATAATATCTCCAAAACAAAGCACTAAGGAGGGATTCTATGACAAGCATGATTGAAATTTCTCATCTGAGCAAATGCTTTGGCGAGATTCAGGCAGTGCAGGATTTGAGTTTCCGGGTAGGTGAGGGTGAGCTTTTCGCCTTCCTTGGCATCAACGGCGCTGGTAAATCCACCACAATCAACATTCTCTGCGGACAATTGGCTAAAGATGCCGGTACGGTTGTCATCGGTGGGAAGAATCTGGAGCGGGATGTGGACTCGGTCAAGTCCATGCTGGGCGTGGTGTTTCAGCAGTCGGTTTTAGATCCTCAGCTCAGCGTGCTGGACAACCTCAAGTGCCGGGCAGCCCTCTATGGTCTGCATGGTGTGGCTTTCCGGAAAAGGCTGGATGAGCTTTCCCGGCTGTTGGCGATGGAGGAACTGTTAAAGCGGCCTGTTGGTAAACTCTCCGGTGGACAGCGCAGGAGAATCGATGTTGCCCGGGCACTGCTCCATAAGCCAAAACTGCTGATCCTGGATGAGCCTACCACTGGGCTGGATCCCCAGACCAGAAAAATGCTCTGGGGCATTATTGCACAGTTGCGCAGGGAAGAACAGATGACCGTATTCCTGACTACCCATTACATGGAGGAGGCGGCTGAGGCAGACCATGTGGTGATTATTGATGGCGGCAGGATTCTGGCTGAGGGTACACCACTGGAACTGAAGAATCAGTATACTGGCGATTATATTACCCTCTATGGTGTTTCTGAGGGAATTGTCCGTTCTTTGGGTGGGACCTATGAAGCAGTACCCAATGGTTACCGACTTTCTGTACCCAATACCGCCTTCGCCACAGAACTGATTTTAAAGCATCCGCAGGTCTTCCGGGATTATGAGGTCACTATGGGAAAGATGGACGATGTCTTCCTCTCGGTTACCGGTAAAAAACTTACAGGAGGTGCAGAAAAATGAACAGGATTCTTGCGCTGACCCGACGAAACATCAAGCTGTTCTTCCGGGATAAGGGGATGTTCTTTACTTCCCTGATTACACCGCTGATTCTTCTTGTGCTCTATGCCACATTCCTAGGCAATGTCTACCGGGACAGCTTCCTGGCCAATCTGCCTCAGGGGATGGTTTTGCAGGAGAGTTTGGTGGATGGCTTTGTCGGTGGGCAACTCATCGCATCTATTCTTGCGGTGTCCTGTGTGACAGTTTCCTTCTGTTCAAACTTTCTCATGGTGCAGGATAAGGCTACTGGCTGTATACGGGATTTGACCATTGCGCCTGTGCGGCCTGCGGAATTGTCGGTCAGTTATTATTTGGCGACCCTGATTTCGTCTCTCCTGATTTGTCTGGTGGCGGCAGGGATCTGCATGGGCTATGTGGCTTCTGTAGGCTGGTATATGACGGCGGGAGATGTTGTGTTGCTCCTTTTGGATGTTGTCTTGCTGGTGTTGTTTGGCACTGCACTCTCATCGATAATCAATTATTTTCTTACTACGCAGGGTCAAATTTCAGCAGTGGGGACAATCGTTAGCTCCGGATATGGTTTTATTTGCGGAGCATATATGCCCATATCTTCCTTCAGTGAAGGGTTGCAAAAAGTCATTTCTTTCCTGCCGGGAACATACGGCACGGCTCTGGTCCGTAACCATGCTATGGGCGGTGTATTGACAGAAATGTCGAAGCAGGGACTTCCGGATGAAGTCATCACACCGCTCAGGGATGCGATGGACTGCAACCTGTACTTTTTCGGGACGCTGGTCTCAGAACCGGCGATGTACATGATTCTGACGGGGACAATTGTCCTGCTTGTGGCTGGGTATGTCCTGCTCAACGCTTTCAGAAAGAATAAATAGGGCACAAAGAAAGGGGCTGTCTCACTAAGATACGTGAGGCAGCCCTTATAGCAAAAGAATACAAAACCCGGCTCTGTGCAGAAAAGACTGTACAAGAGCCGGGTTTTGGCGTAAAATTGAAGTGTGAAAAACAATA
>SVLX01000077.1 GCA_015067725.1 Oscillospiraceae bacterium
AGGATCTGCTCTCAATAACGGCAGGCTTTGCCGTCAGCATTCTGGTGCTTCTTTACTGGGTCTGTTACTTGGTGCTGAAAAAGAAATATTGATACCGTTTTATACAGCGCAGGCGGCGATATACCGTTTGCGCTGTTTGTCATTCTAGAAATCAACACTTGCGCATCCCCCGAAATCAGAATTTGTCGAAAATGCGAGAAGGTTTAAAATACGGTATTTTCGACATTTCATCTATGTCAAGTTAAGGACAGCGGTTGATAGGTGTAAAAACCTGCCTTTTACATGCAAAAACGTATAAAAACCGTAGAAAAACACAAAATTCTTTGTCCCCTACTTGACATCAGCGTGTCCGGCTCACCGATTATACAGGACGGAAAACTCATTGGCGCAGTGACCCATGTGCTGGTGAGCGACCCGACGACGGGTTATGGGATTTTTATTGAGAATATGCTGGAAGCGGCGGCATAATGGAGGATGTGGGCATCATTCCTTGCGAGGGACATCGGGATTCATCGTAAGTAAGATGCCCACACCTGATATGATTTGTTGCCGATGATGCCATCTTGTGTTATAATGAAAAAGAGGTGGTATTTGCATGGATAAAGGATTAAAAGTGCTGTTTGCAACATACTGGAGCGGCGGAATCTGGGGGGAAAACTTTCCTTCCAGGGAGGACTACGAACAAGCAAAAGCAGAGGGCTATATGTTTGATCATCGACCGGAACGCACCCATGATGAAACCCTTCGGAATCTTAGAGACATATTGAACAAAGTATCTGCGGAAGATGTTGCAAATGCTTTTCTCTATAGTCTGTCCACCCGGAGACTGGAATACCGGTCAGCTCTGGGTAGCTATTATTATGCACTGGCGATTCCGGAGCATAGTCATCAAGAATCAGGAACCTGCGTTTATTGTGACTGGTACCCAATTCATGAAGTGGATTCGCCTGATATGGAGTTTGCCTACGATAATGTCTTCAACTTTGAGCGATACAAATGGGGCGGAGTTCGTCATGCCCAACCAGAATATGCTCTGTTCGATTTGGAGCAGTTTTTGCTGTTGCCCAAAGTCACGCCCTCAGAAGAAGACTGGGCAATTCTGAAGGCGATTCTTCATGCAATGAGAGAACTTCCGGCCAGCAAAAAAGCGGGCGCATACCGTGAATGGATTACGAAGAAGAAATTGCTAAAGTCCAACAAAAGCGAAGTGAAAACGTTATTGAATATTCTTGGTATTTGTGGCGTTCTTGCCGGTGAAGATGCGCCTTGTTATTGCGACTGTTTTGTTGATGTGTGGCATCGTGCGCCGAGAGAACACACAAATGATTATGCATATCCTGTAAATTGGTGGCATGTGTCTGACGGGGTTAATGAAGACCGCTTTCTTAAAGTTTTTGGTTTGCGGTATTCCGAATTATAGCAGGTGGCTGGTTTTGGTGTGTTTCCCGGCTGAACACCGGTATATCCCGGAATCGAAAGCGGGGATTGGAATCAGCCACAGGCTTTGAATCCATATCGAGAATAAGCCGGAATCGGCGGCATAATCCATGGAAAGAGGTAATCCGCCCCCTTCTTTTTTATCCCCGTTGTGCAGTGCGGAAGGAAAACTTACAGTAAAAATCAACAGGGAAACATCTTCTCCGAATCCATGTTGACAGAGCCACACAATCTGTTATAATGGGAATGAAACAGAAGATAAGGAGGAATTGCGATGCACGATGCCACCAAATACCCGGAATCGGCGGCCATCATCCTGAAGCACAGTTGGGAAGTCCACAGGCAGGCGTTCGGACCGATTCTTGAACCCGCTTTCGTGGGAAATCCGCAGGTGCGCTTGATGCTGGTTGGTGCGCTCAACCACATCAGCAGGCGGGAAATGCACCGGGGAATGGAATTGCTCCGGGATATTCAGTCCTTTTGCCGGAGAGATGCTGATCGGGCGGCCTGCTCTTTTTTTGTTGGGCTGTGCTTTGAACTGGCAGGCGACCGGGACAAAATGGCCCATTGGTATGAAAAGGCAGGAGAATTTGGTCACCGTTTCCACTTGCCTTATCTGAAACTGGCAAAGCGGGCGCACAAAAAGGATCAGTGGGACATAGCAAGTGGGTATTATAAAACCGCCATTGCCTGCCTGCTGGAAATGCCGGAGAAAGACAGGGATGACATGATTCTGGGCTCTGCCCATGCCAACCTGACCTCCTGCCTCACCATGCTTCACCGGTATGCAGAAGCGGAAGAAGTCTGGAAAACGGCGGCGCAGTACCCGTTACTCCCGGCATCCCACGCAACCGGAGCGATGCTGTATGCGGCGATGGGTAACCGGGAGAAAACCAATGCTTATCTGGACAAACTCAGGGTAGAGTATCCCGAGTTGCTGGGGCAGATACAGACCATGACAGGGCAGATTCTGACCGGGGAGCATCCGGCGTTTCAACCGGAGATCTAGTGCTTTCCAAAAAGGAGCGGAGCAATGAGACATACTGAGCTTGCGGCGGAACGAAAGACATACTACAGATTTTTGCACAGCAGCAAGGCCGTACTTAGTGTTTTGGTTATCATGACTGTGGCCAACTTACTTCTGATGGTGATTGCACTATGCTACGGAGGGAGTTTATCGTCTGTTTGGCTGATTGTCGGTCAGTTGGGTTTCTTTGCTGTGCTCCTGGTGATTGCTGTGGTGATGGTTAAGCGAAAGCGCAGGATTCTGCATATTGCCGCTTTCGGCTGTACTCCGGAGACTGTTCACGAGGGGCTTCTGGGAGAAATTTGGCAGAAGTTGAAGCGGGGCGAGCATCCGGAACTGGGCGGTGGCAAGCTGTGGTTTGTGCAAGAATGCGGCTCGATAGACCTGCAGATTTTTTGTAACAATCATGAGTTCAACATCTGCATCGACGCAGAAACCATATGCATGATTTGTGATGAAGAGACAGATGCACCCATTGAGGCAGAAATACCGCTTTCTGCAGTCCGTGATGCTGACCACGCCTTTGCGGAAATCAGCACCTTTGTTGCAGTCCGTGCCCGAATCCAATAATAGAGCTAAGCGTAAATCAATACACCGGGCAAACAACAAAACGAAACCAAACCAGAGAAAAATTGGAATCATAACGAGGTAAAACTATGGAAAATAACAAACCCCGCCTCCGGATCAGTTGGGTCGGTCTGGCCTTGGCCCTGTTTTTACTGATCTATGGCATTGCAGGAATCACCAAATTTGCCAGCCCCAATCTGGTCAGTGTGGAAGCTGTGATTGAAGAAATCGAGACCAGTGGTACGGGAAGAAGAAAGAGTCACACGGTATACGCCACCTACACCTACGAAGACAAGACCTATACCGGGGTTAAGCTGGACTACTATGCCACCGGAATGAAGGTGGGGGATACGATGGAAATCAAGATTGACCCGGATAAACCGGGAAAGATGGTTACCCAGTCCGGATTCCTTAGTGTGGCCCTTGGCGTGTTCCTGGGGGCGAAGGCCATACGGAAAGCAAAACCGGACGAAGAAAGTGATACATATTGACAACTGCTAAGCTCAAACCCATAATCCACAGTCCTATCGGATGAGAGTCTGTGTCTGATGGTCAGTTAATCCATGTTTAACACAGAACACCATAATCAATAATCAGGAGACAGCGAAAATGATATTAAATCTTATCCCTGCAGTAAAAGCCCTGCATATCCATCAGGGCTTTTTGACCAACCGGACCATTTACGCTCCCTTAAGTGGGCTGGATGAGCGGTTGCGGCTTGCCCTGAACAAACTGCCCCAAAGTGAATCCGGCACGCCGTTGGAGATTCGCATTGCCGACCGGGAAGGGGAGAGCTATACCCTGTCCATCCGGGAAGACCGCATTTCCATCGAAGCCACCGGCACGGCGGGGGCGTTCTATGCCATCCAGACCCTGCGGCAAATCTTCACCCATGACCAGATTCCCTGCCTGGAGATTGAAGATGCCCCGGATTTTGCCTACAGAGGGTTCTATCACGACGTGACCCGGGGAAAGATTCCCACGGTGGAGACCCTCAAGAACCTGATTGACCGGATGGCTTATCACAAACTGAATTCTCTGCAGCTTTATGTGGAGCATACTTATGAATTTGAGGAGTATAAGGCCCTCCGGGAGTCCACCGGCTGCCTGACCAAGGCGCAGATGCTGGAAATCGGGGCATACTGCCGGGAGAATTTTATTGATTTTGTGCCGTCTCTGTCCACCTTTGGTCACCTGTTTGAACTGCTGGAGCAACCGCAGTATCAGCATTTGCAGGTGAGACGGGATTGCGAACCCCTGCCCAACCGTTGGCGGGCCAGAATGATGCACCACACCATTGACCCCCGGAATCCCCAGAGCATAGACCTGATTGGCAGCCTCATTGACCAGTATGTGCCGCTCTTTGACAGCGGGCTGTTCAATATCTGCTGCGACGAGACATTTGACCTGCACAGCTATGATGCTCAGGGCGTGGATTCCGGAAAACTCTATGTGGACTTCGTGAAGAAGATCATTGCCCAGGTGCAAAAGCATGGAAAACAGGTGATGATGTGGGCGGATATTTTGCTGAAATATCCCGAAACCATTGACCAGGTTCCTGAGGATATCCTGTTCCTGAACTGGTGTTATGATGCTCAGCCCAAGGAGGAGCGGGTCATCCGTCTTGCTCAATCCGGCAGGAAGCAGATTGTTTGCCCCGGCACGACCTCGTGGAGCAGACTGTGCGAGAATGTGGGCGTGGCAGAGCAGAACATCAGCCGCATGGTGGAGTATGGTCGCCGTCATGGGGCGGTTGGCGTACTGAATACCAACTGGGGCGACTGGGGCAATCCCTGCAGTCTGGAACTGGCGACTTATGGGCTTGTATTGGGCGCGGAAAAGTCCTGGTCGGCAGAGACGGCGGTGGATGAGGACTTCTGCAGCCGGGTCAATGCGCTGGTGTACCAACATGAAAACGGCGTCCAGACCCTGAAGACCCTGAGCCGGATGCATGATCTGGTGGATTGGGATGACTTTTGCAGTGCCTATTACTACCACCGCTATGGGCACAGAAGCGAGAAGAAGGACAGACGGACGGATGCCACTGCGGTGCAGAAGCTCTATGGCGAGCTGGTGGAGCGCCTGTCCGCTGAATCCTGGGTTGAGGACGAATTCCGGCAGGAAATGCTTCTGGCGGCTGAGGGTGTATGCGTCATGGCAGAACTCTGGGCAAAACTGCTGGGCGAGCCGGTAAGCAGGCTGACGGATACCCGGCAGTGGCTGAAGAAGTATGCCGAAAAGTGGTTGGAGAAAAACCAACCCAATGAGCTGTACAGAATTCAGGAGATGTTCTGCTACTGCGAGGATGTTTGATACTTAATCCTATGCCAAAATATACACACCTGCCCTTGACATTCCGGGGCAGGTGTGTTATTATGGTGTCCACAACAAAACAAGTTTTCTGGCTTGTACCTGTAATTTTCGGAATGACCTCAGGAGAGGTCTGCCCATTTTGCAGGGACAGGCATTTTTTAGTTCTGCCTCCTGCAAAAATCCAACTTTACAGGAGGTAACATGATGCGTTATTATGCCAACCCCACCGAGAATACCGCCGTTGGCGCAGTGGACAAGGAACTGCGAAGGATGCAGAAACTGGCCAAACGGCTGAGAAGGCTCAGGGACACGGGCCGCTTCACCACGGACATGGAGCAGGCGGCATGGAAGCTGTTTACCGGCATCTACCGCAGATTTCTGGTGGAGGCACTGAGATAGAGCAAACCCGCAACCGGACGGACTCTGGTTGCGGGTCACTTGCGTTTTATGGGCATTTACAGTTCTCTGATGTTGCCGGCGACCAACTGCCAGAAGGCAACTGCACTGGCAGCGGCCACATTCAGGGAGTCCACCCCATGGGACATGGGAATTTTTACGGTGTAATCGCAGTCGGCAATGGTATTTTCTGCCAGCCCGTCACCCTCTGTGCCCAGAAGAATGGCCAGCTTATCCTCAGCCATGAGTTGGGGGTCATCAATGGAGACGGAGTCATCACACAGGGCCATGGCCGCCGTCCTGAAGCCCAGAGCCCGGAGCTTACTCATCCCCGGTTCAGGCCATAGGGCAATATCGTCCCCCAGATAGGTCCATGGCACCTGAAAGACTGTGCCCATACTGACCCGGGCAGAGCGGCGGTACAGGGGGTTGGAGCAGGCAGGAGTCAGGAGTACCGCATCCATGCCCAATGCGGCGGCAGAGCGGAAGATTGCCCCCAGGTTGGTGGGATTCACAATATTCTCCAGAACTGCAATTCGCTTTGCGGAGGAACAGATTTCCTCCACTGAGGGCAACTCCTGCCGCCTCATGGCGCAGAGCATACCCCGGGTCAACTGAAATCCGGTGAGCTGGGTCAGCACATCCAGCGGGGCGGTATAGACCGGCAGACCGGCGCAACGCTCCAGTACCTCCTTAGCCTCGCCGTGGATGTGCTTAGGCTCGACCAGGAAGGAAACCGGCTCGTACCCGGCATCCAGTGCCCGCCAAATGACCTTGGGACTCTCCGCAATGAACAGCCCCTCCCGCAGATTATGACGGTTCAGCAGTTGGGCCTCGGTCAGCCGGGCATAGACATCCAGCTCCGGGGCATTAAAGTCGGTAATCTCGATGATGTTCAGCATATGGTCTCCTTAGGGGTGCTTGATTTGCATGGTAGGTTGCTCTGTTTCAGCCCCGACCATTGCGCCGCAATTCGGCGTTGGTGTGTCCCCGGTTGCTGTAGGTGCGGGTATTGTCACAGAAGTCATGGTACAGGGTGAGGAAGCCCTCTTTTTTGGCGGCACTGTTCAGCTTAATGCCCATGCCGGAGAGGTATTGCAGTACTGCCGCATCCGCAGTATTGAGACTGGCCATGGCGCTGAGGTCGGTCATCAGGTCTTCCGGCTTGTGGGCAGTCTGCTGGGTCAGGCTGGCAAGCAGAGCCTCCAGCGCGGCACCGGCGACAGTGGTGGGATACCAGCCGGGGTCGGCATAGCAGAGGAATTCCTCTTTGGGCAAAATGGCATAGGTTTTATCCTGCTGACTGTCCCTGACGGCGTAATACATCTCCATGGAAATGGCAATCAGCGGCAGGTCAATCAGTTCCCGCTCCATGGGCTCTGCAACCTCTGCGTCCAGATACAGATGCTCTTTACCCAGAATGACAAAGGATGCATCGGCGTGGTAGAATACTTCGGCAAAAGCCAGGAAATCCGCCTGAGGAATGGGGGGATTCTGGAGGTTATACAGCTTAAACAGCTCGCTGAGCGGAATGATGCCGTAGAGTCGGGCGGCGGCCAGGAAGTAGGTATAGAGCTGGGACACCACGTTGCCAGACAGGGGTAGCTCGTCCAGAAGCTGCTGAATGGTTTCCTCAGGATAGGTCTCCGGCAGGGGCAGAGGAGCGGGAGTAGCATCTTCTCCGGGCAACTCCTCCTCAGGCCAGAGAATTTCGCGGTCAGCGGCGTCTTCCTCGTCGTCCCAGTCTTCCTCCCAATCGGGGTACTGCACCGGAGAGGCCCCCACACTGCGGATAATGGTTGGCGTTTCTGTGGCTTCATCCAGAATTTGCAGGACACGGCACTGGAAGACGTGCTCATCGCCGTAGTCAAAGAGATACTTAAACTGCTGGTCTTTGTTAAGAGACAGGGACAGAAGGGTATAGTCCGCGCTGTGCCGCGAGGCATCATCTTCCATGATGACGGAATAATAGGCATCTTCGTTATCCCAGAGGCTATTGTTCAGAAAAAAGGCATGGGCATGGTCATCGGAAAAGTCAAAGGCTTCGAGAATCGCCTCACTGAGCTTAGCCAGCGTTTCGCCGGCATCAATCCGGATATGGCGATAACAGCCCTTGTCATAAGAAACGCTGAACAGGTAGGAATTGGCCATAGGTTGACCTCCTTTGTGGTAATGGCTTTAGTATACACGATAAGCGGGGAAAGTGCAAGAAAAAGGTTTCCGATGTATGTGTCAAGTACAAGTTGGCAAATCCATCTATATTTTTCTCTCTGCGACATACTGTTTGTTTCGTTAGTGTCTGAGCTGTCAACATCGCAAAAAGTGCACAGCAAATAACACCGCTTGGTTGC
>SVLX01000078.1 GCA_015067725.1 Oscillospiraceae bacterium
GCAACCTCCACCAGAGCCCAGATTGCCACCATTTTGATGCGCTTCATGGAAATGGGCTGATTTTAAGTCATTTCATGTGATGGAGGGGAAACCTCTCCCCTCCATGTATCTCCTTTTCGGGGCTGCCCCACCAGAAACGGTGGGGCAGCCTCTGCTACAAGAAAAACAAGGCCTGGCTCAGTACAAAACAATTTAATCCCCCGAAAGCAGACCTCGGAAATGCCCAAAGTCTGTTTTTGGGGGTGATTTTTTGTATGGAATCCCTCATCCAGCCCCCATCCGTGATTGACGGAATGGGCGGTGAAGTGGTATAATGGACACAAGGTGATGGATATTGGACAATCTCCAGCCGCATCTTGACGACGATACCGCCATGATAAAGGAAACTGCACAGAGTGCCGGGCTGGTGGGATATATTGCGGCTGTGGTGGGGCGCATTGCCATAAAACCCGGTGGCATAGATCCAGGGCGCAGAGGTATGATTCCGAAAGATGCTCTGGGGCATGGGTGTCGAAATTGCCTTGGAAATGCTTGCCGATTCCATAGAGCGGTACAAAATTTTCAGACCAGGAAGGAGTCTCCACCCATGAAAAACCAACTCCGTGGCATCGCTCTGATGCTCTTTGGTATTCTGCTTACACTCAGCGGGGACAGCGTAAACCGCATGATTTTCCGGGATTTGGATGAGATCCCCTTTGCCCTTCTGGGATTCTTTGTGGGGATTGCCGGGCTTGTGCTGGTATTCCGGAGAGAGCGGCAGACGCAAGACAAAGCATAATGAAATCACAAGGCGCTCAGGAGGTGATTGTGTTGAGCGAGTATAAGCCGCCTTTCCAAATGTCTGACCGGCTTACCGTTTTGCTGGCAGAAATCAGCGAACTGGTGGGGCGGATAACCGTCCTGCACAAGGGAACATTGAGCCCCCATTTGCGCCGGGCAAACCGCATCCGCACCATTCATTCCTCATTGGCCATCGAACACAATTCCCTGTCTCTGGAGCAGGTCACCGCCATTTTGGACGGCAAGCGCGTTCTTGGTCCACCGGTGGAAATCAAAGCGGTGCGCAATGCCGATGAAGCCTATGAGCTGATGTTGCGGCTGAATCCTCTGTCTGTGGAGGACTTGCTGACGGCGCACCGGCTGATGATGAATGGCCTTGTACCGGAAAACGGGAGATTCCGCTCCGGTGCGGTGGGCGTATTTGATGGGGATGTGCTGGTCCATATGGCGCCCCCGGCGGTCTTCGTTCCGGGGCAAATTGGAGACTTGTTCCGGTGGTATCGGGAATCTTGTCTGCATCCGCTGATTAAGAGCGCCGTATTCCACTATGAGTTTGAATTCATCCACCCCTTTGCTGATGGGAATGGACGTATGGGGCGAATGTGGCACAGTCTCTTGCTGGGTCAGTGGAAGGACTTGTTCTTCTGGCTGCCCATTGAGGAGCTGATTCAAACCCGGCAGAAGGCCTATTATGATGCGCTGGGTACAGCAGACAAGACAGCCCAGTGTGCCGGATTTGTGGAGCTGATGCTGGAGATTATTCGGGACAGTCTGAACGAACTGTCTGCCAATACCGACCAGGATGCAATTCCGACCGACCAGGATAACCGCAAAACCGACCAGGATACCGATCAGGATACCACCAAAACCGACCAGGATAATCCCAATGTGCGCCGGTTGCTGGCTGTGTTGGGAGAAGAACCCCTTACTGCGGCAGAGCTGATGACCCGGCTGGGACTCTCCCACAGGCCCACTTTCCGAAACAATTACCTGAATCCCGCCCTGAAGCTGGGGCTGATTCAGCGAACCATTCCCGACAGACCCAGTAGCAAAAACCAGAGATACCGCAGGGCGGATGGGCGCTGTACAGACATCCGGGAGAGGTGAAGCGGACCAAAGCGGGCGCACATCATTTTACAGGTTACCGGCATACTGCCGAGGTTTCCGGAATGGGAGAGGGGGAGCAAATGTCCGTCAAATCCAGAAAAAGAGCGCATAAGAATGGGATAGACCGCGCAAGTCTCTGTAATCCGTTGCCGCAACAAAAACAGGCCCTCCGGGTTGCGATAAATCAATATGGGCAAGCAACCGCGCTGTTCTTTGTCCTCTCGCTCGTTGCTTTGCTCGGCGGCATTGGCATGGACCCGGCACATTTGGGCATGGGTGCATGGGGTGCCGGTGGTCTGATTCTCGGTGTATTTGGCGCATGTGGCATAGCACTGATTCGCCGCATCCGAATCCGGAACAAGCTAAAAGCAATACACGGTGCGGCAGTACAACTGACGGAGGTATCTTGCAAAAAAAATCACTTTCTTATGCTGCCCCATATCTAAGCATTCCTCCGTTGTGCTGTGCGCAATCATCGTGGACAATCAACGCAAGGCTTTCTGCTATGTGTTCCCGGAAGGGTTTGCGCCGTCTGGGTATCTCAAGCAGCATATCCGAAACCGGTATGTGGGTACGCATATGGAATTGACTTGTTATAAAAACACCAACCTGATCAAGACCTGCCCCTTTCAACAGGACCTCTGACCGCCAGCAAGAAGACCGGATAACCATGGCTGTGCGGAAATCACATATCATTTTCAATATATAACAAAAGGAAAGAAACACATGGAACTCAACCCCAACAAAATCAGAATCGTCTCCGACACTTCCAGCGACGTGATGTCCCTGCCCGATGTCCCCTATCAGTTTGCGCCCATGAAGGTGGTCACGGCTGACCGTGAGTATGTGGACGACGAAAATCTGGACATCCGGCAGATGGTGGATAACCTTCAGTCCTATCGGGGCAAATCCTCCACCTCCTGCCCCAATGCCGAGGACTGGCTCCGGGCATTCGGTGATGCGGAGCAGGTCTACTGCGTCACCATTACCGCAACCCTCTCCGGCAGCTACAATGCCGCCATGACTGCCAAGCAGATTTATGAGGAACAGCACCCGGAAAGAAAAGTCTTCGTGCTGAATTCTCTGACGGCTGGTCCGGAAATCCGGCTCATCATTGAGAAAATCCGGGAGCTGGTGCTCTCCGGAAAAATCTTTGAGGACATCTGTGAGACGGTCAGCAGGTATTGCAGTAAGACCGGGCTGCTGTTTATGCTGGAATCCATGAAGAATCTGGCCAACAATGGTCGGGTCAGCCCTCTGGTGGCGAAGATGGCGGGTCTGCTGGGTATTCGTGTGGTGGGCAAAGCCAGCGACAGAGGCGATTTGGAACCCCTGAACAAGTGCCGGGGCGAAAAGAAGGCACTGGAAACCATTGTCGAGCGCATGAAGGAGCTTGGCTACAAAGCCGGCAAGGTGCATATCTCCCACTGCTTCAATGAGGGCGCAGGTCAGGAGCTGAAGGCGCTGATTCAGCGGGAGTTTGGCAAGGTCAAGGTGGAAATCCACAAGTGCATGGGCCTGTGCAGCTTCTATGCCGAAAAGGGCGGTATGCTGGTGGGCTTTGAAAAGGGCTGAGTCCCGGATTGATTTTATGAAGATTCTGCGACCTTCCGGTCAATTCTGCCGGGAGGTCGCATTTACTTTTTGCTATCTGGTTAAACGACAAAAAACAGCAAAGAATGCAAATGAACCTTAAAAACCAATCCCATTTTGGACAAAACGGCCTTTTGCGGAAGACCATGTCGATTCCTGCGTCGGCTTTTACAAAATGTTCACAGGATGTTTCTTGACAAGGGATATATTCCCACCTATAATCTAACGTGGTTAGAGAAAATGGGAGGTGAGTCACCTTGGCCACAAGTCAGCAGATTGCCCAGGTCATGACTACTTTGCGGCAACTTCAGCCCGCGCCCTGCTTTAAGCTCCTCAACGAAGCCCAAATGGGGGTCGGGGCGGTCATTCGCTATCTGCGGGAGGCGGAGGGCGAGGTCACTGCCGGGAATATCGCCGACTTCATGGGTGTCAGTACCGCAAGGGTGGCCGTCCTGCTGAAAAAAATGACGGGGAAGGGTCTGATTGTGAAAGAGACATCCCCAACAGACGGACGGGTGACCATCGTCCGGCTGTCTGAAGCCGGGGAAAAGACGGCGGAAGCCATGAAAGAAAACGTCTGCCACCGGGTGGGGCAAATCATCGACCGGTTGGGGATGGAGAGAATGGGGGATTTTCTGGAGTCTGTTCGGGAAATCGCCACATTGATGCAGGAAACTCCGCCGGAGCTGGATGACCTGCTGTAACAAAAGCAAAGAAATCAGGAAGAAAACCGGGAGGAGTACATGAAAAGAACCAAATTGCGTGACCGTAAGCTCCCCGATTATACCCGGGGAGAAGAAATCTTCAACATGGTGTCCCATATCGTGGGTGGGGCATTTGGTGTAGCCGTCCTCATTACCTGTCTGGTGGATGCCGCCATGAAGGGGGATGTCTGGGGTATTGTCGGTGGCGGCATTTACGGCGCGTCTATGATTGCGCTGTATACCATGTCCAGCGTGTACCACGGTCTGCGCCCCGGTATGGGCAAAAAAGTTATGCAGGTCATGGACCACTGCACCATCTATTATCTGATTGCCGGCACCTATACCCCCATCGTCCTGTGTTGTATCCGGGCGTATTCTCCGGTTTGGGGCTGGGCCATTTTCGGGGCGGTTTGGGGTTGCGCCATTTTGGGCACAGTATTCACGGCAATTGATCTGAAAAAGTATGCGGTTATGTCTATGATTTGCTATATCGGCATGGGCTGGTGCATTGTGATTGCGGCCAAGGTGGCATTGGCGTCCATCCCGCTGGCGGCGCTGGCCTGGATTCTGGCGGGCGGCATCGTCTACACCCTGGGGGCGGTGCTCTATGGTTTGGGCTCAAAATTCCGATATATGCACTCTGTGTTCCATCTTTTTGTCCTTCTGGGCAGTATCTTGCAGTATGTGGCCATCATTGGCTATATCCTCTAAGAGGTGCGTGAGGAACATCCTCAATATGGGAGGTAATTATGCTTCAACTAAAAAATATCGTCAAAATCTATACCACTGGTGACCTGACCCAGAATGCTCTGCAGGGGGTCAGCATCAACTTCAGGCAGAGTGAATTTGTCTCCATTTTAGGACCTTCCGGTTCGGGCAAAACCACCCTGCTGAACATCATCGGCGGGCTTGACCGCTACAGCAGTGGCGAAATGGCCATCAACGGCGTCTCCACCAAAGATTACCGGGACTCCGACTGGGATTTCTACCGCAATGATGCCATCGGCTTTGTCTTCCAGAGTTACAACCTGATTCCCCACCAGAGCGTTCTGGCCAATGTGGAGCTGGCACTGACCCTGGCGGGCATCTCCAAACGGGAGCGGCGGCAACGGGCAGTGACCGTTTTGGAGAAAGTGGGATTGAAAGACCACATCCATAAGCGCCCCAATCAGCTCTCCGGCGGGCAAATGCAACGAGTTGCCATTGCCAGAGCCCTCATCAACGACCCGGACATTCTTCTGGCGGACGAGCCCACCGGCGCGCTGGATTCCGAGACCAGTGTGCAGATTATGGAACTGCTGAAGGAGATTGCGGAGGATAAGCTGGTGATTATGGTCACCCATAATCCGGAGCTGGCTGAGCAGTACTCCACCCGCATCGTGAAGCTTCTCGATGGGCGAATCACGGACGACACCGACCCCTGCACCGACACGGAGCTGATTCAAAAACCCAGAAAGCACAAGAAAATCGCCATGTCCTTCTTTACCGCCCTTTCCCTGAGCTTCAACAACCTGCTGACCAAGAAGGGGCGCACCTTCCTGACGGCTTTTGCCGGATCGATCGGCATTATTGGTATTGCTCTGATTCTCTCCCTGTCCACCGGTATTCAGAATTATGTGGACAGTATCCAGCGGGATACCCTGTCCTCTTATCCCATCAGTATTCTGGAGAGCGAATCTGGCTTTGCCACCATTCTCTCCGCCGGACAGGAGATTCACGAGCAGGCAGAGGAGGATCGGGCAACACGGCAACCGGAGACGGTCTATGCCAACGCCCAGATGTATGACCTGTTCAACGCCGCCTTTACCGGAGAAAATGTCATCAACGATTTGTCCTCTCTGAAGACATATTTGGAGCGGGAGCGAGAACCGGGCTCTGCAACCGGACTGGGGGAACTGGTTTCCACCATCGGGTATCAGTACAATGTGAGTCTGAATACCTATGTGCTGGATGAAAACGGCAAATACCGCAATACCGACCTGGCTACCGCCATGGGTGGCACGGAAGACAGCGGCGATGCGCCCAGCGGTATGGATGCCATGAGCGCCATGACCCAGATGATGGGCAACCGCATGGGCGGCGTGAGCTTATGGAGCGAGATGCTGCCGGGCACGGATGGCGCGCTGATTTCTGACCTTGTCTATGACCAGTATATTCTCCTGGCCGGCGACTGGCCCAAAGCGGCCAATGAGGTGGTGCTGATTGTGGACGGCAACAGCGAGATTTCCGATGTGGCATTCTACGCACTGGGGCTGATGCCGGAGGAAGAATTGAACGGGATTCTTCGGGCGGTTACGGCTGGAGAGGAGATTTCTGTGACCCAGCGGGCCATTTCTTACGAAGATGTATTGGGCAGGGAATTTAAGCTGATTCTGAATTCCGACTACTATACCAGAAATGCCGATGGCTCTTGGCGCAGCATCAAGGGCGATGAGGCCTCTCTGGAGCTGGTCATTGAAAACGGCTATAATCTGGAGATTGTGGGCATTTTGCAGCCCGACCCCGAGGCGGCTTCCACCTCCATCACGGGCACATTCGGCTATACCGCCGCTTTGACGGAATATGTCATTGCGAAGACCAACGAGAGCCAGATTGTGCAGGAGCAACGACTGCCGGAAAACGAGAACTACGATGTTCTGACGGGTCTGCCGTTCGTCATCACCGAGGAACTCGACCCCACCGACCGGCAGAAGGCGGAAAAAATCACCGCCTACTTTGCCACGCTCAATGATGTGATGAAGGCGGAGATTTATACCGACATCCTCTCCACCCCCAGCCCGGAATACCTGAATCAGGTCGTGGACGGGGTTATGGAGGGCTACAGCACCCGGCAGTCCATGGTGGAGCTGGTGGCCAGCACCTATGGCTTTGAGCCGGAGGTTGCGGAAGGCTATTTGCAGGACTATACCGACAGTGAGCTTCAGGATATGCTTCGGCAGACCATGGAGGCGCTGGTGCGGGAGAAGTATGCCGAGCAGGCTCAGGCTCAGGTTTTGCAAATCAAGGCCACTGCCTCTACCCCGGAGGACATCTTTGGGGTGCAGGGCTATGCCGCCGTTGCCGCCAGCTTTGACCAGATGATGGCCATGACCACGGATGTGGCGGTACTGGCGGGGTATTACGACAGCTATATGCCCGCCACGGTTTCCGGCTCTACCCTGTCTGACACCCTGAAGACGCTGGGTGCCGTGGACTATGATACCCCCAGCGCCATCAACATCTATGCCAAGACCTTTGAGGACAAAGAAGCCATTGACGGAATCCTCCGGGACTACAACGAAGAAGTACCGGAAGAACAGCAGATTACCTACACCGACTATGTGGCCATTCTCATGTCCGGGGTGACCACCATGATTGACGCAGTATCCTATGGACTCATTGCCTTTGTGTCCATTTCTCTGGTGGTGTCCTCCATTATGATTGGCATCATCACCTATATTTCCGTATTGGAGCGCACCAAGGAGATTGGCATTCTCCGCAGTGTGGGCGCATCCAAGAAGGACATCTCCCGGGTGTTCAACGCCGAGACCATACTGGTGGGACTGACGGCGGGACTGCTGGGCGTTGGACTGACGGCGCTGATCAACATTCCGGCTTCCTTGCTGTTGAAGAATCTGACCGGCATTTCCCGGATTGCCACCCTCCCCTGGCAGGCGGCGGTGATTCTGGTGCTCATCAGCGTTGGGCTGACCCTGATTGCGGGGTTCATCCCGGCGAAGGTGGCAGCGAAGAAAGACCCGGTGGTGGCTTTGCGGATGGAGTGAGGCGGACTCCGGTTAAAGTGAAGATAAGAGAAGCGGCGCATTTTGATGCGTCGCTTCTTTTTTGGGTGCGTGTACCGCGTTGGGGTTTTGTGGGATTGAACTATGGGCGGGGGATTGGGGCGCTTATTTCGATTTGGGGGG
>SVLX01000079.1 GCA_015067725.1 Oscillospiraceae bacterium
CAACCGCAAGAGCAGTGCTCATCGTGGTCATGGTGGTGATGCTCATGGTCGTGACCGCAGGTGCAGTGCTCATCGTGGTCGTGGTGGTGGTGCTCATGGTCGTGACCACAGGTGCAGTGCTCGTCGTGGTCATGGTGGTGGTGCTCATGGTCGTGACCACAGGTGCAGTGCTCGTCGTGGTCATGGTGGTGGTGCTCATGGTCGTGACCACAGGTGCAGTGCTCGTCGTGGTCATGGTGGTGGTGCTCATGCTCCGCCTCCAGCCTGGCCAGTTCTTCCGCCAGAGTCTGGCGGCTTTCCATGGCTTCAATGAGCTGCTGACCGGTAAGCTGATCCCAAGGCGTTGTGACCAGAGTCGCCTCGGCGTTGTGCTGGCGAATCAGCGCAACGGAAGCGTCCAGCTTCTCCTGTGCAATGGCATCGGTGCGGCTGAGAATGATGGTGGCGGCACTTTCCAACTGGTTGTTGTAGAACTCACCAAAATTCCGACTGTAAACCTTGCACTTTCCGGCATCAGCCACCGCAACGGTATAGCCCAAAACCACATCATGACCGGTGACCTGCTCCACGGCGGCAATCACATCGCTGAGCTTGCCCACACCGGAGGGTTCAATAATAACACGGTCAGGGGAATACTGGGCAATAACCTGCTCCAGAGCCTTACTGAAGTCACCCACCAGAGAACAGCAGATACAGCCGGAGTTCATCTCCCGGATCTCAATGCCGGTCTCCTGAAGGAAGCCGCTGTCAATGCCAATCGTGCCAAAGTCATTCTCAATGATGACCAGATTCTGCTTGCCATAACCCTCGGCAATCATCTTGCGGATGAGGGTGGTCTTACCGGCACCAAGGAAGCCGGAGTAAATGTCAATTTTTGTCAATTGAAACACCTGCTTTTCTATGGAATTCCTGCCCACATAGGCATTTTTTACGTTATCTGAGATATTATACCACCGGAAGGAAAAAATAGCAAGTGCTGTTCTTGGCACTTTTTCAGCCGGTGTAAAAAAGCGGGAATGACCGGCAAAAATACCAGCCATTCCCGGATTATGTTCAGTTGGTGAATCCGGCTATGGATTACAGGGTGTAGCTACCCAGAGCTTCCTCAACATTGGCAAGCAAAGAGCGGTCAATGAGGACAGCCTCGCAGTTGTTGATGTCTTCGTACAAGGGACGGTCATCCTCCAGCATGGGGCAGACCTGACGAATCATCCGGTAAGCCGGAGCAGTACCCAAACCCATCTTGTATTGACCGCCCAGCAGGTCAATGGCCTGACAGGCGCACATCAGCTCCATGGCAACGACCCGGCGGGCATTCTTCAGGATGTCTGCGGCCTTTCTGGCGGCGATGGTACCCATACTGACATGGTCCTCCTGACCGGCGGAGGAAGGGATACTGTCCACACTGGCGGGATGAGCCAGCACCTTATTTTCAGAGACAAGAGCAGCGGCGGCATACTGGACAATCATAAAGCCGGAGTTGAGGCCACCATTCTTCACCAGGAAAGCAGGGAAACCACCCAGACTGGGGTTCACCAGGCGCTCAATCCGGCGCTCAGAGATGTTGGCCAATTCAGAGACGGCAATACCCAGGAAATCAAAGGGCAGCGCCATGGGCTGACCATGGAAGTTGCCGCCGGAAATACCCACCCGGTCTTCTTTGAAGATGATGGGATTATCGGTAACGGAATTGATTTCAATTTCAACCTTCTGACGGACATAATCAATGGCGTCATGACTGGCACCATGAACCTGGGGTACGCACCGCAGGGAGTAGCCATCCTGTACCCGAATCTGACCCTGTCGGGTCACATTATCACTTCCGGAGAGCAACGCACGGAGATTGGCGGCAGTCTTATTCTGACCTTCATGGGCACGGACTGCATGGAGTCTGGGGTCAAGGGCGTCGATAACGCCCCGGTTGGCCTCAAAACTCAGTGCGGCAGCAATATCGGCAGTCTTCAGCAGGTCAATGGCATCGAAAAGTGCCAGAGCGCCCACAGAAGTCATGGCCTGCGTACCATTGATGAGGGCAAGGCCCTCTTTCGCCACCAGTTCAACGGTAGGGATGCCGGCCCTCTCCATGGCCACATCACCGGGAAGGATTTCACCCTGATACTCAGCCTTGCCCAAGCCCAACATAGGCAGAACCATGTGGGACAGCGGAGCCAAATCGCCGCTGGCACCCAGAGAGCCCTTCTCAGGGATAACGGGAGTCACGCCACGGTTGAGCATCTCAATCAGAGTCTCCACCAGAATGGGGCGGACACCGGAGAAGCCCTTCGCCAGATTATTCACCCGCAGGAGCATAATGCCTCTGGCCACATCCCGGGGGAAGGGGTCTCCGGCACCGACTGCATGAGTAATGATCAAATTTTTCTGCAACAGTTTACATTCTTCATTGGTAATGGTCACATCGCTGAACTTGCCAAAGCCGGTAGTAATACCATAAACTTTTGTACCATCAGCCACCAGGCTGTCAACGACCTGACGAGATTCAGCGATGCGCTCTTTGGCCTCCTGGGACAATACCACCTTGGCATCTTCCCGGCAAACAGCGGCCAGCTCTTCAAGCGTCAGGGAATTTCCGGTAATCAGAATCTGCATTTTCATATGCCACGACCTTCCTTAAAATTAGGTGCTTCCTATTATACACCATCCCTGTCAAAAATTCAATAAAAATTTGCAAAAAAAGTGGAGTTTTCCGTCAAACTAACCAAATTTTGCGACTATTTGGACAACAGTTTAGCCCGCTGTTTACTTATTTTTCCATCTGGTTTTCTGAATTTTTTTACCATAAAACCCGGCATTATACCCGATTTACTTAAGGTTTCACAAATAATACGATTCACATCATAAGAATTGCACAGTTTCCATTGCGACACTTTTTCGGCAAATCCATCGGGTTTTGGACTTGCAATTCCCCGAAAAAGGGGGTATACTGTGCTCATCCGACACGCAGGAGGTCACCATGCGCCACTATTTCGCCCCCCTTGAGGGTCTGACGGACAGCATTTACCGCCGTCTGCATCACAAATACTTCCCCGGCATCGACCGGTACTATATGCCCTTCATCTCCCCCACCATGCACCACAGTTTCACCACCAAAGAAAAGCGGGATTTGCCGGAAGCCGGCAGTGTACCCTTTGTGGCCATCCCCCAAATCCTCACCAAGTCTCCGGAGGACTTCCTCTGGGCAGCAGGTTGCTGTAAAGATTTGGGCTATGAACAGGTCAATCTGAATATGGGTTGCCCCTCCGGCACAGTGGTCTCCAAGGGCAAGGGCGCAGGAATGCTCCAGAATCTGGACACACTCAGGGCTTTTCTGGATGCGGTATTTTCTGCCACCCCGGTAGACATCAGCGTAAAAACCCGCATTGGTATATCCTCCCCGGAGGAATTCCCCGCCATTTTGGATGTGCTGGAGCAGTATCCCATCACGGAGCTGACCATTCATCCCCGGGTGCGGCAGGCTTTTTATAAAGGCAGTGTGGATTTGGACGCCTTCTCCTATGCCATGAGCCACAGTGCCATTCCCCTTTGCTACAATGGCGACCTGTGTTCTCCGGATGACATCAATGCCGTTGCCGCCCGATTCCCCAATCTTCAGGCCGTGATGCTTGGGCGGGGACTCATTGGCTGCCCCGGTATGCTATGCCCCGGCGGAACAGACCGTGCAAAGTTGACCCAATTCCATGACGAGCTTATGGAGGAATACTGCATCGCCTTTGGCAGCCGTAGAAATGCCATGTGCCGCATGAAAGAAAACTGGCGGCATCTACTGTGTCTCTTTGAGGGCAGTGAGTCTCTGGGCAAAAAACTGCGAAAAACCACCGACTATGACGGCTATCTCTCCGTCACCCGGGAGATTCTCACCGGGCTTCCTCTGCGGGAGAAGCTACAGCCGGACTGGTAAACCACAAATCGATGAACAGACAGGAATCTCTGACGGGGTTCCTGTTTTTTGTTTTTCCCGCTGAAATTGGGACATACTAGAAAAACAGGTCAACCTTGGCCTGAGAAGGGATTGACAGTTATGGCAACACACAAGCGGGGGAAATGCAGTTTTCAGCCACGGCATCCCCCGGTCATCACCGCATGGTCCAGCATTGCCGGAAAAAAGGAATCTGAAGGGCCATTGAGAGATTGGTTTGACCACTGGAATACCGATACCTACTTTGGTGAGCCCTCATGGGAGAAAGCAGAATGCCGGATGCAGGAGCTGGCGCTGGAAAGTCTCCTAAAGAAAGCAGGCAAGACACCAAAAGACATCGACCTGGTCTTCTCCGGGGATCTGCTGAACCAGTGCATCAGTTCCAGCTTTGCTTTGCGCAATACGGGGCTCCCCGCTTTGGGGCTTTATGGGGCTTGCTCCACCATGGCGGAGTCTCTTTTGCTGTCTGCCATGGCGGTATCCGGTGGTTTTGCAGAGCGGGCAGTGGCCATGACCTCCTCCCACTTCGCCACCTCCGAGCGGCAGTACCGGTATCCTTTGGGTTATGGCGGTCAGCGACCTCCAACCGCCCAATGGACCACCACAGGCTCCGGTGCGGCTCTGGTCTGCGCCACCGGCAGTGGACCAAAAATCGAAGCCGCCACCATTGGCACCATCCGGGATTTGGGCATCACCGATGCCAACAACATGGGCGCGGCCATGGCCCCCGCCGCCGTGGAAACACTGATTCAACACTTTGAGGACTTACACCGCTCGCCGGAAGACTATGACCTGATTGTCACCGGGGACTTGGGCGCAGTGGGCAGAGAGATTGTACTGGAGCAATTCCGGTTGCAGGGTGTACCTTTGGGGGACAACTACAATGACTGCGGGCTGTTGCTCTTTGACCGGCAAAGGCAGGATGTCCATTCCGGAGGCTCAGGTTGTGGTTGCAGTGCCATTGTCCTGTGTGGCTATCTGCTGGAGCAAATGCGCTTTGGGAAAATCAAGCATCTGTTGTTCTGCGGCACCGGGGCGCTGCTCTCCCCCACTTCGGTTCAGCAGGGCGAGTCGATTCCCGGCGTGTGTCATGCCGTATCCATCACCATGGAGGAAGAATGATTATGGGCACAATTTCCGACTATATTTGGGCATTTCTTGTGGGCGGCAGTCTCTGTGTCGTTGGGCAGATTCTCATTGACAAAACCAAGCTGACCCCCGCCCGGATTCTGGTGGCCTATGTGGTCGCCGGAGTATTTCTGGGGGCAATTGGACTGTATCAGCCTTTGGTCGATTTTGCCGGGGCTGGGGCAACCGTACCCCTGACCGGTTTTGGCAATTCTTTGGCCAAGGGGGTCAAAGAAGCCGTGGACAGTCAGGGATTTCTGGGCATTTTCACCGGTGGATTGAAGGCGACAGCAGGCGGGATTTGTGTGGCTGTGGTGGGTTCATTCTTGGCATCCCTGATTTTTAAGCCAAAGGACAAATCCTGAATGGTTTCTCCGTCTTCGGGCATACTACCTCTGCTGTGGGAAACCGCAGAAAAAGAAGTTTTGGAGGTAAGAACATGAACAACCAGAATCAGAACCGCAACCAGAACCAGAATCAGAGCCAGAACAGCCAGAACAGCCGCACCCAGAACCAGAACAACCGCAACCAGAATCAGAACCAGAGCCAGAACCAGAGCCAGAACTATCAGAACAGCCAGAACCAGCGGTAAGGCTTTCCCATGCTCCCCCAGGCAAGAAAGCAGCATCCATTTTGGACCTGCAATGCCCCGGGAGTAACGGAACAGGGCGGGCATCTCACTGAATCGGCAGATGCCCGCCCCGCCTAAAGGTACATAGCCGCAAAACATTCTCTTATTGACAAAATCGAACAGAGCGGGTATAATGACTCCTGCAAACCACTTCTGCAAGGAGTCTTAAGATGAAACGTTCCGCCATTTCCGTCATGCTCACCGCCCTTTTGTGCTGTACCCTTATGGCGATTGTGGATGGCATCATTCAGCCCGGCTACTGGGTCAAATCCGCCATCAAGATTGCCCTGTTTCTCCTCATTCCCCTTTTTCTCTCCCGACTGGACAGAAGCCTTGCTTTCCGGGAGATTTTCCGCTTCCGCAGGCGTGGATTTTGGGTGGCGCTGGCCATGGGTTTGGGGGTCTATGGTCTGATTTTGGGTGGTTATTACCTGATTTCCCCGATTTTTGACTTCTCCGGTATTGCCGGGAATCTGTCTCAAAATGCCGGGGTCACCAAAGAAAATTTCCTGCCCATTTCCCTGTACATCTCCTTTGTCAATTCCTTTTTGGAGGAATTTTTCTTCCGTGGGTTTATCTTCACCAATCTGGGCAAATCCATGTCCCGCCCCTTTGCTTATGGATTCAGCGCAACGGTTTTCTCGCTGTACCATGTGGCCATGATGTTGGGCTGGTTTTCCCCGGTATTGTTTGTGCTGATCCTTCTGGGTCTGGTGGTTGGCGGTATGGTCTTTAACTACCTGAATACCCGGCTGGAAACCATGTATGGCTCGTGGCTGATCCATATGTTTGCCAATTTTGCCATCAATACCATAGGGTTTATCCTGATGACCTGACGAAAAGGACGGCGGACTGCAAAAATCCGTCGTCCTTTGGTTTTATTGTCCTTTTCCCTTGGGTTTGCCCTGAAAGACGCTGCGCAGGCTCAATTCTGTTCCTTTTCGCATTCGGCGGTAGTTTTCTCCATGTCTGGCCAAAATCACCACCGTAGCCAGCAGCAAAATCATTGCCCCAATCCAGCTTCGCTCCACAATGCCTATGCATACCGGCACACTGACCACCAGCATCACCGTCCCCATGACCATATAATCCGTCAGGAAAACCACCAGCACATAAACCGCCAGCAGGACAATGGCCAGTTTCCAGTTCAGCGCCACGCTCATGCCCACAAAAGCGGCAAAGCCCTTACCGCCCCGGAATTCCAAATAGAAGGGGAAAATATGCCCCAGCACACTGGAAACACCTGCCACAACGCCAATATAAGGCAGATCGGAAAATACCAACTGCGCCAGTATCACCGCCACTGCAGCCTTGGCAATGTCATGGATTCCCACCAGAATCCCGGCGCGCCAACCCAGCACCAGTGCCGCATTGGATGCCCCCAGATTCTTCGCCCCAGAGTCAGCCAAGTCCACTTTTCTGGTTTTGGCATAGAAGTAAGCCGGATTGCTGCAGCCCAGAAGATAGCCAAAAAGAACAGTCAGTAAATATCCCATGGTCATCCCTTCCTTGTGGAGATTTTGGGATATTATACGACAGAATCCGGAGGTTGTAAAGGGTTTTCTCCGGACTGGGTCAGGTGTTGCCTTCCTTCTCCCCGCCGTCTTTGGTATAATACTGTGCCTGCGCCTGCCAGAGCTGGTGATACTTTCCTTCGGTCTGCGCCACCAGGGTTTCGTGACTTCCCTGCTGAATGACCGCTCCATTGTGGAACACCGCAATTTCATCGCAGAACTTGCAGGAGGACAGGCGGTGGCTGATATAGATGGCTGTTTTGTCCCCGGCGATGTCGTTGAACTTGCTGTAAATTTCCGCCTCAGCTATGGGGTCCAGTGCCGCCGTGGGTTCGTCCAGAATGATGAAAGGGGAGTCTTTGTACAGTGCCCGGGCAATGGCAATCTTCTGGGCTTCACCGCCGGAGATTTCCACGCCGTTTTCGTCAATATCCTTATAAAGCATGGTGCAAAGACCCTTTGGCATGGTACTCAGCCGCTCGCCAAAGCCTGCATCCAGAAGTGCCTTCTCTGCCCTCGCCCGGTCATATTCCGCACTGCCGGAAACATTGTTTCCCAACGGCTGGGCAATGAGCTGAAAATCCTGGAACACCACAGAGAATATGTCCATATATTCCCGATAGTTGTACTTCCGGATGTCGATCCCATTGAGCAGAATCTGTCCCTCCTGCGGGTCACAGA
>SVLX01000015.1 GCA_015067725.1 Oscillospiraceae bacterium
TACAGAACTGGAGGCCTTCTTCCGTCAAAGTCAGGGCCCCATGGATGATGGCCGGGAAGACTATATTGCCACCCAACAGCTGAAACTCAGCGACCAGCAGGCGGCTGTGGCGGCCATTCGGGCAAAGTACGAAGCCGGAGAAATCTCTGCCTCCACCTATGAAGGGGAGATGATGTTCTATTCCGACCTGGATAAGAAACTCATGGCGTTTGAGGATTACAAGGCAGAAATTCAATCCCTGCAACAACTGGAAAATGGCTATGTCATGCCCCATTGGGTATACTCTGAACTCTTTGGCATCAGTGGCGATACGGTCCGCTCTCTGCAATTTTTGTGCGTGCTGGCGGTACTGCTCATTGGTATTCTCTACACCGCGGCAGAAGCCCAGACCGGCATGACCAGAAGCCGCAGAGCCACACCAAGAGGCAGAGGCCGCGCTCTGTTGGCCAGACATGGTGCCGGTTGGCTGGTGGCAGCGGTGATTACCGTCTCTGCTTTTGCCCTGCAATTCTTCCTTCTGCGGAAGAGCTATGGGTCACTGCCTTTCCTGGAAGCGCCGGTGAACAGTTTGATTTACTTCCGGGAGGTTTCCGGCAACTTCAGTATTCTGGGCTATTGGCTGATGCGTGTTGGGGTCAGAGTGCTGACCATGTGCGGATGGAGCAGTCTCTTGCTGTATGCCGGAGACCGACTGCAAAAATAGGGGGGATTGACATGAAGATTGAAATTCGTAACCTAACCAAGAATTACGGGGCAACCTGCGCCCTCAAGGACTTTACGGTCACGCTCCGGCCCGGTGTCTATGGACTTTTGGGGCCCAATGGCGCCGGCAAGTCCACCCTCATGGGACTTCTGACGGACACGGTGAAGCGGGAGACTGGCAAGATTCTCTGCGAAGGGAAGGATATTCTGGAATTGGGCGCTGCTTTCCGGGCGCAGGTGGGATATATGCCCCAGCAACAGGGCTATTATGAGGAATTCACCGTGGGGCGGTATCTGTTCTATATGGCTTCGCTCAAGGGGATGAACAGGAAACAAGCCAAGGCGGAGATTCTCGATCTGCTGGAAGTGGTGGGACTCAGCCACTGCCTCCACAAGAAGATGGGCGGTCTGTCCGGTGGTATGCGGCAACGGATTCTGCTGGCACAGGCACTCCTAGGCGACCCGAAGATTCTCCTGCTGGATGAACCCACCGCCGGACTCGACCCGGAGGAGAGAATCCGCATCCGGAATCACATCTCTGCCATTGCCGCAGACAAGATCATTTTGCTGGCAACCCATGTGGTCAGCGATGTGGAGAGCATTGCCGAGCAGGTCCTGCTCCTGCGCAAAGGCGAGCTGATCGCTGCCGATACTCCGGTGGCGCTGATTGAGGGTGTCCGTCCCTGCGTTTCTGAGGTGCTCTGTACCAAAGCGGAGCTGGAAGACTATCGGCAGAAGTATGCCATTTCCAACATCAGTCAGGTGGGTGGCAAACTGCTCCTGCAACTGGTGGGCGACGATGTGCCCCCGTCGGTAACGGAGCAGGTGCGGGTCAGTCTGGACGATGTGTATCTCTTCCACACCAGAAAGGGCAGAGAAGAACCCGATATGGTGAAATAATCCCATTCAATCCGGCTGTCTCTGGGAATGGAGATGGCCGGATTTGTAAAAAATGTCAATTCTGGATGGATATATGGAGCTTGTTTGTAAAAAACAAACAAAAAGCAAAAAAATGAAAAAAAGGACTTGCATTTTCTGAGGAATGGTGCTAGAATACAGAAGCTGTGTGCGGGACACCAGCCAAGCACCAGAACAGCACGGTACTCCGCTGCCCAAGAAATTTTCAAAAATTTTGAAAATTCTTCTTGACAAATCGGAAGTTATGGAGTATAATGCTAAGGCAGTCCGGAATGCTGCTATAGCTCAGCAGGTAGAGCGCATCCTTGGTAAGGATGAGGTCGCCAGTTCGAATCTGGCTAGCAGCTCCATCTTATGGCCCAACGCTTTCGGCGTTGGGCTTTTTTCTATCTCTGGAATGAATCCAATTGGTTCAGCTTTTAGAAATGGAGTTTTCGCTTTGGAAGAATTCACTCATGCCATAATCCATGCCTTGGAGGATACAGCCAAGCTGTTGCCCCTGCTTTTTTTGACCTACCTTCTGATGGAATATCTGGAGCACCATACCGGTGGACGGCTGAGCCGAACCATGACTGCTGCGAAGAAGGGCGGCCCTTTCTTTGGCTCCCTTCTGGGATTGATTCCGCAGTGCGGCTTTGCCGGGGCGGCCTCCAACCTCTATGCCGGTGGTGCCATTACCATGGGCACTCTGCTGGCAGTCTTTTTGGCTACCTCTGATGAGATGCTCCCCATTCTGATTTCTACCCGGATGCCGGTTTGGCAGATTCTCGTTATTCTTGGGGTGAAGCTGGTCTGCGGTATTGTGGTGGGCTTCCTGGTGGACGGATTTGTCTGTCAGCAGAACTGGCAACACGAAAGAGATATCCACGATTTCTGCCGGCAGGAGAATTGCTCCTGCGAGGGCGGGATCTTCCGCTCTGCCCTGCGGCACACCGTGAAGATCGCGCTGGTCATTCTGGTGGCTGTGGCTGTTCTGAATGTGGTCTTCGAGTTTGTCCCCCGGGAGGATGTGGCAAGGATTTGCAACATTCCGGTTCTTGGTGAGGTGCTCATGGCCATTATTGGCTTGATGCCCAATTGTGCTGCTTCGGTGCTGGTCACTGACCTGTATGTTGAGGGTGTGATTGGTTGTGGCCCCATGTTTGCCGGGCTCTTGGCCAATGCCGGTGTGGGTCTGCTGGTGCTGTTCAGAGTCAACCGGAAGGGCAGAGAGAATCTGACCATTGCGGCTTTGCTGGCGTGCTCCGCGGTGATCTTGGGGATTGTTTTGGGATTTGCCTTTGACGGCATCCTGTAAGGGTGAATCCGTACCTGAATTGGTGGTTTTTTGTGATAAATCCCCTGTTTTTATAAGTTTTTGTTGCATTTTGTCCGTTTGTCTGATATACTTGCGCTACTGTCTGTAATAGTAACCGCTTCTTATTCCGGTTCATATGATATAGATACGGCACACCTTATTGGTGCTTAAGTCCTAAGTTATTTGGAGGTTCTTATGGAACAACTCATTTCTGCTTTCCAAATTGATGGTAAGCCCGTTGAATGGAAGGTTTTTGGCCACGGCCATATTAATTATACCCTGAAGGTACTTACCGATACCGGTGCGGAATATGTGCTGCAGCAGATTAACCGCTATGTGTTTAAAGACCCTGTCCGCTTGATGGAGAATGTGGTTTCCGTTACTGCATTCCTTCGGAAGAAGAATGACGACCCAAGAGCATCTCTGCGTTTCCTGCCTACCCACGACGGAAAATTCTACCATGTGGATGAACAGGGTGAGTATTGGCGGATGTATGACTTCGTGGGTGGTTTCTGCCTGGATTTGCCGGAGACTGACCAGGACTTCTACCAGAGTGCCCTGGCCTTTGGCCGTTTTCAGGAGATGCTGTCGGATTTCCCGGCGGATAGCCTTTTTGAGACCATCCCCGAATTCCACAATACTGCCTTTCGGTATGGCACATTCCGCAAGGCGATTGCCGAAGATAAGGCCGGTCGTGTGGCCAGTGTGCAGAAAGACATTGATTTTATCCTGAGCAGGGAAGAAGACGGCGGCTCTCTGCAGCATATGCGGGAGAGCGGGGAACTTCCCCTCCGTGTTACGCACAACGATACCAAGCTGAATAATGTCCTGTTGGACCGCAATACCAGAGAGTCGGTCTGCGTTCTGGATTTGGATACGGTTATGCCCGGTCTGTCCCTGTATGACTATGGTGACTCCATCCGTTTCGGTGCTGCCACTGCGGAAGAAGATGTGCTCGATACCAGCCTCATGGGTCTGGATCTCCACCTCTTTGAAATTTACACCAGAGGCTATATTGAGGCTTGCCCCTCTCTGACGGACAGAGAGATTGAAATGATGCCCATGGGGGCTAAGGTGCTGACACTGGAGTTGGCTATGCGCTTTTTGACCGACTATCTGGATGGCGACCTGTACTTCAAGGTGACCTATCCTGAGCACAATCTGGTCCGTGCCCGTGCCCAAATGAAGCTGGTCATGGATATGGAGGAGAAGTGGGCCGAGATGCATGAAATCGTGGCAAAGGTCGCGAAAGAATTGCGATAAAACCTTCTTTTTGGCACGCTGCGACTAACCCCGCAGCGTGCTTTTTACGAGCTTAAACAGATGAAAAGGAAATGATCTATGAGACTTAATCGCTACCTGGGAAATAAGCAGTTCTATAAGTCCACCATGATGGTGGCGCTGCCCATTATGATTCAGAATGCCATCACCAATTTCGTGGGCATGCTGGACAATATTATGGTGGGTCAGGTGGGCGTTGCGCAGATGAGCGGCGTCGCTATCGTCAACCAATTGCTCTTTGTCTTCAACCTGTGTATTTTCGGCGCAGTGTCCGGTGCAGGCATTTTTACGGCGCAGTTTGCCGGCTCCAAAGACCATGAGGGTGTGCGTTATACCTTCCGGTTTAAGATTCTCACCTGTCTGGTGCTGACGGCAATTGGCTCTGCCGCATTTATTCTGGCAGGCGAACCCCTGATTCGGCTGTATCTGACCGGTGAAGGCACACCGGAGGAGGCGCAACTGTTCCTGGATTATGGTCAGCAGTATTTGCGGGTCATGCTCTTTGGTCTCCTGCCCTTTGCCCTGACCAATGCCTATTCCGGCACCCTGAGAGAGAATGGGCAAACCATGGTGCCTATGATTTCGGGTATTTCCGCAGTGCTGGTGAATCTGGTGCTGAACTATGTCCTGATTTTCGGACACTTTGGGTTTAAGCCCATGGGTGTTGAGGGTGCTGCACTGGCGACGGTTATTTCCCGGTATGTGGAGCTGGCCGTGGTGGCGGTCTGGACCCACACCCACAAGGAGAGAGTTCCTTTCATTCAGGGCGCATACAAGTCCTTGCGTATCCCTATGGCGTTGACTAAAGGCATTATGATTAAGGGTATGCCCCTGCTGGTTAATGAGGCCCTCTGGTCCAGTGGCATGGCAATCCTGAACCAGTGCTATTCTGTCCGGGCGCTGGAGGTCGTCTCTGCGGTGAACATTTCCAGCACAATCTGTAATGTCTTTAATGTCTGCTTTATCGCCATGGGCAATACCGTGGGTATTCTGGTGGGGCAGGCTCTGGGCGCAGGCAAATCCGAGGAGGAGGTCCGGGATTTGGACCGGAAACTGATTGTCTTCTCGGTGCTGTTCTGCCTGATTTTCGGTCTGGCTCTGGCAGCGGTTTCCGGATTCTTCCCCCAGATTTATGATGCCTCCCAGTCCATCCGGGATTTGGCAACCACCTTCATTCTGATTGCCGCCCTGATGATGCCGTTCCATGCCTATACCAATGCCGCTTACTTCACCCTTCGCTCCGGCGGTAAGACACTGGTTACGTTCCTCTTTGACAGTTGCTTTGTTTGGACGGTCTGTATTCCGCTGGCCTGGTGTCTGGCACACCTGACCGGGATTCCCATTGTGCCCATGTATTTTATCTGCCAGACCACGGAAATTCTCAAGTGTTTCCTGGGCGGCTATATGCTGAAGAAGGGTAGCTGGATTCAGAATATTGCCGTGAAGAACTGATCGACTTTACGTTTTGGAGGGATACTATGTCGGAATTCTTACCCATCAGCAGACTGGATATGCAAGAGCGTGGCTGGTCACAGTGCGACTTTGTCTACATCATTGGCGATGCCTATGTGGATCATCCCTCCTTTGGTCATGCCATCATCAGCCGGGTACTGGAGTCTGCGGGCTATAAGGTGGGCGTTATCTCCCAGCCCGACTGGAAAGACCCCAAATCCATCCAGATTCTGGGCAAGCCCAGGCTGGGTTTCCTGGTCACCGGAGGCAACATGGACTCTATGGTGAACCACTATACCGTCTCCAGACACCGCCGGAAGACCGATGCCTTCACCCCCGGCGGCATCATGGGCAAGCGCCCGGACCGGGCAACCATCGTCTATTGCAATCTGATTCGTCAGGTTTACCGGGATGTCCCCATCATCATTGGTGGCGTTGAGGCGAGCCTGCGGCGACTGGCACACTATGATTATTGGTCAGACAAACTGCGCCGCTCCATTTTGCTCGACGCACAGGCAGATCTGCTGCTTTATGGCATGGGGGAACGGAGCATCCGGGAAGTGGCAGATGGGCTCAATGGCGGACTTAGCATCAAAGACATCACCTATGTGGATGGTTCAGTTTACCGGACAGACGAGCCGGATGCGAGCTTTCCCACCATCATTCTGCCGGGGTTTGACCGGTTAAGGGAGGATAAGCGGGCTTACGCCGAGAGTTTCCGGATTCAGTACCGGAATACCGACCCCTTTACCGCCAAGCGTCTGGCAGAGCCCTGTGGCACTGACGGCTATGTGGTGCAGAATCCGCCCCAGAAGCCACTGAGCCGGGAAGAAATGGATGAGGTCTATGGTTTGCCCTATTGCCGCACTTTCCACCCCAGCTACAAGAAAGCCGGCGGCGTACCGGCAATTGAGGAAGTTCGGTTCTCGCTGGTGTCCAACCGGGGCTGTTTTGGCGCGTGCTCTTTCTGCGCCCTGACCTTCCATCAGGGGCGGATTGTTCAGACCAGAAGCCATGAGTCCATTCTTACCGAGGCGGAAACCATGACCCATGACCCGGAATTCAAGGGCTATATTCATGATGTGGGTGGTCCAACGGCGGATTTCCGTGCGCCGGCCTGTGAAAAACAACTGACCAAGGGCGTCTGCCCCGGCCGACAGTGTTTGTTCCCCACGCCCTGCAAAAATCTCCGTGCTGACCACAGCGACTATTTGGCCTTGCTGCGGAAACTGCGGAAACTGCCCGGCGTGAAGAAAGTCTTCATCCGCAGTGGCATCCGGTTTGACTATGTGCTGGCCGATTCCAAAGACACCTTTCTGCGGGAGCTGATTCAGCACCATGTCTCCGGTCAGCTTAAGGTTGCTCCAGAGCACGTCAGTGATCAGGTCCTGAGTCTCATGGGCAAGCCCGGCAATCAGGTCTATCGGAAGTTTGCGGACAAGTATTTTGCGCTGAATCAGCAGTTTGGCTTAAAACAGTTCCTTGTGCCTTATCTTATGTCTTCCCATCCCGGCTCGACCATGAAAGAGGCGGTGAAGCTGGCGGAGTTTGTCCGGGATATGGGCTATATGCCGGAGCAGGTGCAGGATTTCTATCCCACCCCTTCCACCATCTCCACGGTCATGTACTATACCGGGCTTGACCCCAGAACCATGGAGCGGGTCTATGTGCCGGTAAGTCCCCATGAGAAAGCTATGCAGCGGGCACTGATTCAATATCGCGACCCCAAGAATTACAAACTGGTCTATGAGGCGCTCCTTTTGGCCAAGCGGGAAGATTTAATTGGTTCAGGCCCCAAGTGCCTGATTCATGCACCCCGGGGTAAAATGCCCCAAATTGACCACAACGGGTCAGGGGAGAAACAGACCCGGAGCGGCACGGCAAAACCCACCCCCACCAAGTCTGCTCAATCCGGAAAGAAACAACCTCCCGCCCATAGGAAGACCGCCCCCACCAGGAATGGTCAGCCCAACCGGAAAAAGAGATAAGTATACCGCCGGCAAACCTACAAGATGGTCTGTCGGCGGCCTTTTTCTGGCATAGGGGCGGTGTCATGGACATATCCTGTTCCATACAACTGAAACTGAGGTGGATATATGGAACAGGTAACCAACTTCATTGAACTGCGGGGAATGCTGGAAGAACTGCCCCGGTTTTCCCACGAGAATCACGGCAAGACCTTCTATCGATTCCGTCTGGAAGTCCCAAGACTCTCCGGGACGACTGACCATTTGCAGGTGATTTGTCGCCGGGAAGTCCTTGATGGGATTGACCCTTCAGCCGGGGGGCAAATTCACCTCCGGGGGCAGATCCGGTCTTTCCACAATCCTGACGCCGATACCCAGAAACTGCAGATTTTTGCCTATGCCGACAATCTGGAAACCGACGACCTGGAACCGTGCAATCAGGTCAGCCTTGAGGGGACAATTCGTAAGCCGCCGGTCTATCGGCGGACACCTCTGGGCAGGGAAATCTGTGATGTGATGCTGTCGGTTGCCAGAAGCTATGGGCGGTGGGACTATCTGCCCTGCATATTCTGGGGAAGACTGGCGCAAATGGTGTCCGGTTGTGTACCGGGGGACAGTTTACAACTTCAGGGGCGGTTGCAGAGCCGGCAATACCGGAAACTGACCGATGAGGGCATGGTGGAGCGTACAGCTTATGAGGTGTCGGCGCTGACGGCAGAGTTGTGCAACCGGGAGTACATGATTTAGTCAATAAAACCGTAAATGGAAACAGGCTCACGGTGCTGTGAGCCTGTGCCGGATTTAAGAGAAGGGGATATTTGGGAGAACTTCAAAAATCGTAAAAAAATAGCTTGACAAGTTGGGGAATATATGCTAGAATGTCAAAGTCTTCTGAAACGGAGAGATGTCCGAGCGGTTTAAGGAGCTGGTCTTGAAAACCAGTGACTCAGAAATGAGCCGTGGGTTCGAATCCCACTCTCTCCGCCACATCATCCCCCATATCCCATTTCTTTTATTCGGAGTGATACCCAAGAGGCCGAAGGGGCTCCCCTGCTAAGGGAGTAGGCGTCTAAAAAGCGCGCGAGGGTTCAAATCCCTCTCACTCCGCCAAGACAAAGAAGTCGTGCAATGCGCGGCTTTTTTGCTTTTATATGCAAATCAAAGGGCTGAACCGGTTTTGGTTCAGCCCTTTTTGAACATATAACCGAGGGAAATCCGACCGCTGCACTCACCAGAACAGCACCGTTCCGCCCCAGAGACCGCTCTGCAGAACCTCTTTCTGCTCGGTGTATTCCCGATAGCAGGTCAGCTTCGTTTTCCGGAGATTGTTGATGACTGCTCCGTAATATGGCCATTCCGGCAGAACATCGGGACATTTCTCATAACCACCGTCGGTCATCATTTCATTGATCAATGTAGAGTATACTTCGATCCGCAGGTGGTTTTCTCCGGGCTTCAGATGCCCGGCCAGGGAAATGGACAGCGGGTGCGTCCAGATATCTCCCACCAGTCGATCATTGAGCCATACTCTGGCGGCCGCGGATAAGCCATAAAGCTTCAGTTCCGCATCGCCCATTTCCGGTGTTGCGGAGAAGGTGCAACGATAACAGCCCATGCCGCTATAGTGCTCCAGACCGGAAATGTATTCCCAGGAGATGGGAACATCAATGGGATAGACTCTATCGCCCACGGTCAGTGTCCAGTCTGTGAGGACCAATGCCTTGGTCTTGATCTCGGGTTTCGGACAGACCGGAGCTTCCAACAAATCGGGAGAGAAGACAAACAGCAACGATTCGTGAGCTTCCATGGCGAAGGTGTATTCCTCGCCCTGTTGCGCCACCCATACCGGGGCGGTGGTATTGACCGACCACGCCCGTGCAGGCTCAGTTCTTCCTTTGAAGCGGGCAACTACGGTTCTCTTTGATTCCGACAGATTGGACAGGAAGAACAGGTGGGTTTTTCCGTCTGTACGATGGACATAGCCAACAGTGTCCGGTGCAGAAAGGGTAACATCCGGGGCGAGATGCTGCTGCAGGGCACCTTGAAGTGCCAGATAGCGGTTTTCTACCACCACCGGCATAGCCTCAGCCATGAGCTTCTTCACTTCCTGCGCCTTTTCCTGCCGCCGGAGCAGACCGCAACTCTCACTGGGAATGCTGTCACACAAGAGTATGCCACCGGATTGGGCAAAGTCCCGGAGCCGCTCTGCAGTCTCCACCGGAAGCCGGTTGCAACCAACAAGCACTATGGCCCGGTAACTGTTTGCGCCTATGGTCAGTTTGCCGTCAGCACTATGCCCCAGAGAGCACAATGCCTCGTCGTTGATATAGTCGAACCAGTAGCCTGCTTTCTGAATCCCATCCATAGCCTCTGCTTCCAAATGCTCCTCCAGCCGCATGGCCAGATGGAGCTCGGAGAGCATATTGTCCGCATAGACATCAGCTTGGGGCAAATAAACTGCCACTTCGGCAACCGGATGTCCCCAGCGGAGAATGGCACTGGCTCTGTGGATATATTGGCTCAGATTACCATACAGCGGCCACCAGGGGGTGGTGTGGTTGATGTGGGTAGAGGCATAAAATGGCCAACCCCGTTTACCCGCCACCTCGGGAGAATAAGCATAGCCATGGTTTACAATCATGTTCATGCCGTCAAGGAACACGGCATCCACCGCGGACTTCATTTCTTCCAGCGTTTCCGTAAACCGGGGGCGCTTCAGCCAGGTGAATGTTTCGTTGGAAATGATGTTCTTCCCGTAGATGTGACCGGCTGAAGCGGCTAAACGGCGGTGAATGGTATTGACCGAAAGCGTCCGATGGTCACCAAAGGTTTCGCCTTCGGGGAAATCTGCGGCGCCATAGACCCGGAGGATGTCGCCCCATGTGCCATGGGCCTGAATCCGGGAGCGCATACCGTTTTTGTGGGCAAATGCGGTCAGTGGGTCAAAAAAGTTTTCAATGGTCAGCTCGGACATGGTTTTGAAGTAATCATAGCGAATATGCGGGGTAATCTCGCCCATGTCACCCCACAGGGCATAGATATAGGGTTTCAGGTCGTAACCCCGTCGGCGCCTGAATTCGTCCAGGAGTACCCCGGACCAGTTGTGTCCCTCCACCTCGATGGAGTCACAGAAAATACCCCGGATCTCCGGTGCATTGGTGAGTACCGGCTGTACCATTTGATTCAGGAAGTTTTCCGTTGCCCGACGACTGCAGTGGTCAATCACCAGTCCGTCAGCATTGCGGGATGGTTTGCCCACATGATTCCGGTGCTGGGAAATCACAAAGAAACAGATTTTCCAGTCTCCCTCGGGAATGTCAATGGCCACCAGCTCCGTGCCCCACGGCCAGCCAAAGAGGGGCTTAATCCGGAATTTGTCGGTGATGTCTATAACTGTCTCCGGAAGCATGACGCTGTTTTCCATCTTGCCCATGACGGCGGCGCAGACTGTACCGGCAAAGCGGGTAGTGAAGTCACAGGAGAAGCGTTTGGGCCCATGGATATCCAATTGATAGGGGATGGCTTCCTGCTGTGCATCGGCATCGTCTACGGTAGGTCCACCATATGGCCAGCTTGAACCGGGGGTGTAGTCGCAAACCATACCCCGCTCCTTACAGGCATTGGCCGTATAGTTCAGGATATCATAGAATTCCGGCGACCCATAGGGGATATTCCGCAGACCCTTTTTCTCGTCATCCGGGGTGAGGGGATAGAGGATTTGCAACTCCACACCGCCCAGGCCGGCCTCTTTCATGAAATCCAGCTCCCGGGCGATTTCCTTTTTATCTACACAGCAACCATACCACCACCAGCGGGTCATGCCACGGGCTTCTTCTTCCGGGGTGGTGAGCAGGGCGTTGATCTGGTCATAATTCATATAATCACATCCTTCCTGTTTCGGTAGGCGTTGTTCTTTGCATTCATGTTCGTTTCTGCCAGTAGATGTGGCGACCGGGGCACACCTTGTGGGTCACGTTGCCAATGACAATGGTGGCACTGACCGGGGTTTCAATGGTGTATCGGATAGCATCGTCCTCAATGACCCATTGAGAGGAGATTCGTCCGTGTCTGGTGTCCAGAATGGCTTCCAGCCAGTTCAGGCGGTAATCCGGTTGTGGGGCGATCCGGACTGAGCTGAAGCCGGGGGCATCTTCCGGAAGCTGGATTCCCGCCGCCTGTTCATAGACCCAGTCCGCCACCGCGCCATAGGCATAGTGGTTAAAGGAATTCATGTCCTCCGACCAGAAAGAGCCATCTTCTCTGATGCCGTCCCAATGCTCCCAGATGGTGGTTGCGCCTTTGCCTACGGCATAGAGCCAGCCGGGGTATTCTTTCCGCAGGAGCAGGTCATAAGCCAATTCCGTATGGCCATAGTCGCTGAGCACATGGAGCAGGTACGGTGTCCCCACAAAGCCGGTGCGGAGCGCCCGACCATTTGCGATGACCAGCTCAGCCAGTTGGTCGGCAGTCTTTTGCGGGTCGGGAGACAGCCGGAAGTGGGCAGCCAAAACGCATTCCGTCTGGGTCAGGTATTCCGGGTATGTTTTCCTGAAAGTTACCAAAATTTGTGCGTAAAGGGCTTCATATGAGGAGACATTCCGCCCTAATACCCGCCCGGTTTTGATGACCAACTCCGTGGAGCGGGCATAAAAGCAGGTGGCAATAAAGTCCTCCCGGCTTTTGCCCCGACAGCTACCCTCCGGGGCATCCAGTGCCAACCAGTCGCCATAGTGTCTGCCACCGGTCCAAAGACCGGGAGTGGTGGTGGCAGCGGTGATATAATCCACCCAGGCGCACATGGAGTCAAATTGCTGGGACAAAACCGCGCTGTCGCCATAGGTCAGGTAAATCTGCCAGGGGACAATAGTCGCCGCGTCTCCCCAGGCGGCACTGGGCAGGGTGTAGGGCAGGACATCGGGAACAACATGGGCTACCGCTCCGTCACGCCGCTGTTGAGCAGATAAGTCTCTGAGCCACTTTCGGAAGAATCGTTCCACATCGTATTGGTAACTGGCAGCTTTTACAAAAACCTGGGCATCACCAGTCCAGCCAAGTCGCTCATCCCGCTGAGGACAGTCGGTAGGAACATCCAAAAAGTTACCCTTTAGACTCCAGTTGATGTTGGAGAACAGTTTGTTGAGGTCCGGATCAGAGCAACGCAGATACCCGGTGCGTTTTAACTGAGAGCCGACTACTATGGCGGTGAATTGCTCCGGATTTGCCTCTCCGGGGAATTCTGCCAGCTTCAAATAGCGGAAACCAAAGAAGGTCAGCCGGGGATGCCAGATTTGCCAGCCATCCCTGCAAATATAGAGGATCTCGGACTTTGCGTCCCGATAGTTGGCGTTGTAGAAGTTACCATCTTTGTCCAGTACCTCGCCATGGCGGATTCTGACCCGGTCGCCGGGGTGCGCGTGAAGAGAAAACTCCACATAACCGGTCACTTCCTGCCCAAAGTCAACGATGGTTTCTCCTGCGGGGGTGGTGAAGACGGATTTTGCGGCGATTCGCTCCTGTTGGGTAATGGGCTCGCCCTCCTGCGGGATGAGGATGTCGGTTTTCCAGTTTAGAGGAACAACGGGCGACCATTGCTCCGGAGTAAAGGTGGCATCATAGGTTTCACCGCCATAGAGCTCACTGTAGCGGATGGGGCTTTCGCTCCATTGCCATTGGGTATCCGTGGGGATAAGTTCGGTGGTATTGTGCTCGTCGGTCAGGACCAGCCAGCCCAGAATGCCACAGGGCTGCTGGTGGCGTCGTTCAACATCCTCATGCGCCACCTGACCGGGAAGCCGGGAGCGAAACCAGCCCCTGCCCACAGTGACTTCCAGACAGTTTTCCGGACGGATGAGGTGGGTAATGTCATAGCACTGTACCTGCAATCGCTTTTCATAGGCGGTCCACCCTGGGGTCAGTACTTCGTCACTGACCCGGTTTCCGTTGAGGACAGCCTCATAAGTACCCAACGCCGTCAGGTACAGCATGGCCCGGCGTATGGAGTTTTGACTGCTCCAGCTTCTGCGGAAGACCGGACAAATGCTGCCCATGGGTACTCCCGGCTGAATCCAATTTCCCAGAATATGCATGAATTGTCCTCCGATTTAATCCTGCTCCGGGCTGCCCAGAAAATCCCGGCGACAGGTTACCCCGAAATGCTCTGCCAGCGCGATCAGCTCTTCGTCCCGGATGGTATTGATGCGGGGCAGGTGAGCGGTAAGCATATAGACCTGTGCCGCCTTTTCTACAGTCTCAATGAGTCCGAATGCTTCGTCCAGCGTTCTTCCCGCGCCGTAAATGCCGTGCATTCCCCAGATGACCAGCCGGAATTCCGCCATTTTTTTGGCGGTGGCTTCTCCGATGGAAGTTGTTCCGCAGAGCATCCATGGCAGCACCCCCACGCCATCTGGGAAAACCACAATGCACTCCGTACACATTTGCCAGAGAGTATGGGTAAAAGATCGCTCCTCCAGAGGATGAACGTAATTCATGGCTAAGGTATAGGTGGGGTGCGTGTGCATAATTACCCGGTTTTGAGGGTCAACAGCCAGCCTTGCCCGGTGACTCATGAGGTGGGCGGGGAATTCAGAAGTGAATTTACCACCGTCGGAATAGCCCCAGAGGAGCTCCGCCTTTTTGCCGTCATTGCTGATGCGGAGAAGCCCCAAATTATTGGCGGGGTCATGCTCCACGTTTTTGAAGTATTTCCCGGTACCGGTGACCAGGAAGAATTTCCCGGCAAGGCCGGAGGCATCAAAGCCAAGGGGAATGGTCCGGAGGATGTGCCGGATATCCAGATAGGGGCTGACTTCGCATTCGTCCAGCAGCAGGCTGATGTTGCCGCCATTGCGCTCATCCCAACCCAGACGGTACATATTGCCGGTGGTGGCACACATCTGCCGGATGAATGGAGCATCTAGGATGTTTTTCATGTCGGTGTTGCCTCCTTCTTATTTACTGAGCCCTCTCCGGGACAGCACCTGCGCTTCATATTCTTCCACTTCGCTGAACCATTGCCCGTCCTTAGGCTTGTTGCAGACCCGGCAGTATTCGTCCCAGATTTCTCCAAATGGCATGGTTTTTAATTCTTCCTGGATCACCATGAGCCGGGTCCAGTTGCCCTCATCCTGGAGTTTTTTCAGTAGCTGGTGGGGCTCAAGTAGAGCGTAGAGCAGAGCTTTTTGCAGATTGCGGAAACCGGTGACCCATGCCGATACCCGGTTGATGGAGGCATCAAAGAAGTCCAGCGCAAGGAAAACCCGGTCCAGCCCACAGCGTACGACCTCTTTGCAGATTTCCCGGGTCTCATCGTCAAAGAGTACCACGTGGTCAGAGTCCCAGCGCACGCCTCTGGTGATATGGAGTGCCATCTTCTGATCATAGCTTAAAATAGCGGAGATTTTGTCGGAGACCAGCTCCGTGGGGTGGTAGTGTCCGTTATCCAGCAGACAGATGCAGTCTTTCCGGGAGGCGGCATAGCGCAGACACCATTCGGCACTGCCCACAGTGTAGCTCTCCACCCCAATGCCGAAGACCTTGGACTCGGCGCAGGGATAGACTTTATCCGGGTCAAAGGACTGGGAGAGAATCTCATCAAAGGACTTTTTGTACCGCAGGCGCGGACCAATCCGGTCGGCGGGAATATCCTTAAATCCGTCGCCTGCCCAGATATTCATGACACAGGGTTGTCCTAACTCCTCGGCCAAATACTGGGAGATACGGACGCAGGCTTTGCCGTGCTCCACCCAGAATCTTCTGGTGCCTTCGTTGGAACTGGACAGGGTCTGGGGGTCGCATTTGGGATGGGAGAAAAAGGTAGGGTTGAAGTCACAGCCCAGACCTCGTTCCTTACAGAAGTCTACCCATTTTTTGAAGTGCTTGGGCTCCAGTTTGTCCCGGTCCACCCAGCCGCCGTTTTCCTCGTCAAAGATGGCATAGCTGGCATGCAGATTCAGCTTTACCTGTCCTGGAACCAGGGAAATGACCTTATCCATATCTGCCATCAGCTCCTGGGGGGTGCCGGCTCTGCCGGGATAGTTGCCTGTGGTCTGGATGCCTCCGGTCAGGGGTTTGGTGGGATCGGTGTCGAAACCCCGGACATCGTCACCCTGCCAGCAGTGCAGAGATACGGGCACTGTACGCAATTTGGCGATGGCTTCATCCGGGTTCACACCCAGAAGGGCATATTTGGCTTTGGCTTCTGTATAGCTCATGGAAAGACCTCCAGTTGTATCTTCAGATTGCCCAGGGCAGTAGCCTCAATGGGCAGGGCCACCACGGTTTTGCCGGTGGCTTTCTGAGTCAGACGGTTGAGAAAATGGTTTTTTGCACCACCGCCGACGATACAGAGTTTGGTATAGGCAGTACCGACATTTTCCTCCAGTTGGTGCAGAGCATCCCGATAAGACAGAGCCAGGGAGGCAAACGCACAGCGGAAATAGTCTCCGGGTGTATGCAGGGCATATCCGGTGGCACGGTCAAAGGCGGCGACCATACTCCCGGGGGAGAGAAAAGTCGGGTCATTGGCATTCACCAGCGCATTGCAACTATTTTCTTCTGCAGTGCGGATGATGGCATCGTAGGGGGAATCGGGGCATAATTCCAGCCGGAGCTGTTCAACGAGCCACAACCCCATAATGTTCTTCTGGTAGCGGTTATAGCCCACGCCGCCTTCGTTGGAGTAGTTGGCGGCTAAACTCCGGGAATCGGTCAAAGGTTTTGGCGTTTTTACGCCAAGCAAAGACCATGTACCGGAAGAAATATAGGGGACATCTTCTGCCATGCCGATTCCTTCAACGGCAGAGGCAGTATCGTGGGTGGCGCACAGGATAACCTTGCAACTGCCGCCCACGGATTCTGCCACTTCCGGAAGGAGTTCGCCCAAAACGCTCCCCGGGTGTTGCAATTGGGGAAACAAGTGCTCCGGATAGCCCAGTGTTTCCGTAATTTTCCGGTGAAACTGCCCGGTTTCGGCACTGACCATGCCGGTGGTGGTGGCATTGGTGTATTCCCGTGCCTTTATGCCGCAGAGCCGGTACAGCAGATACTCCGGGATCATCAGCATATCCGTGGCCTGGGACAGCCGACCGGTGAGCTTGTCCCGATAGAGTTGATAGATGGTATTGAAGGGCTGAAACTGACAGCCGGTATACCGGTAGAGGTCAGAGAAGGGAATCTTCCCATGCACCTCCGGGATAACCGATTCGGTGCGGCTGTCTCTGTAAGCATAGACCGGGAGAATGGGACTGTCTCCGGCGAGAAGGACATAGTCGACACCCCAGGTATCGATGGACAGACTGTGAATCTGCCGGAATTCCCTGAAGCAAGCCCGGATACCGGCCAATACTTCACGCTCCAGTGCGTCAATGTCCCAAATGAGATGACCATCCTTTCGGCATACGCCATTGGAGAACCGATAGACCTCCCGGGTGCGGAGTTGACCATCCTCCATCCAGCCGGCAATGTGTCTGCCGGAGGTGGCTCCGATGTCAACAGCCAGACAAACGCGCAAAAAACCCTCCCCTTTCCTGGTTTTGTCAATAGTTTACCATGACGACAAGGAAATGGGGAGGTCTTGATTTGACTAAAAAAGTTACCTGATTTGCAGACGATAGTTTCTGGGCGAGACGCCGAAAGCTTCCCGGAAGATCCGGTGGAAATAGCCCAGATTCTCATAACCCACAGCATGAGCAACCTGATCGACATTTCCGTCGGTATTTTTCAGCAGGAAAGCCGCTTGTGCCAAACGCTTCTCCTGAACCAGTTGGGTATAGGTCTTCCCGGTTCTGCGCTTAATCTCCCGGGAGAGCCAGTACAGATCGTGGTGCAACAGCTCAGCCACTTCACTGAGACTGCCGTCTGCGTAATGCGTCTCGATGTAGGAAAGAACAAAAATAACGGCTGCTTGTTCTTCATTCTCCGCAACCAGAGATTCCATATGACAAGTCAGCTCCAGCAATAACAGCGCCATGGTCATTTGACTCATGTTTCTTTTATGGGACGGCTCATACATCAGGATATAGAGCAGATTTTCCACCAGATTCTGCACCGGTGTTACCGCAGAGACACGGAAGTGGAGGTAGCCCGCCCCACTGCTGTGCCCGCAGAGGCAGTCCATAAGAAACCGCCGCAAGGGTGTTTCCTCGTCGCCCAAGGCCATGAGAGGCGTATGGAAGAAGGCAGGCAGCACGATGAGGTTGACTGCCACATCCGACCGGTCAGCTTTGCAGACCTCATGGGTGGCACTTTGATTCAAAAACAGCAGTTCACCCTGGTCTAAAGTAATGAGATTGCCATTGACGATGTGGGTGGTTCTTCCGGTGCACATATAGATGACCTCCACATAGTCGTGGGTATGCTCCGGAAAGTGGATGAACCGGGTATGGGGGCGTAAGGTGATGAGCTTACCGGCAGAGAGCAGTTTGCGGGCATTGATGGTGTTGTTCTGCCCCTGCATATACAAATTCCGGTCAATGGTCATTCTGCCGTCCAAAATGGCCTGTTCTTCTTCGGTGATGGTTTCCAATGTGTGTAAAATTGCTGAATCCATTGGCGCTTCCTCCTGAGAAAGGGACTCGGAGCAGAGGTTAAACCACAAACCGGTAGCCCAGACCCCGCACGGTCTGGATGTACCGGGGTTTTGCCGGGTCATCCTCAATCTTCTGCCGCAGTCGGTTGATATAGACCATAATGGCATTGTCATCCACAATGTCTTCACCCCAAACCAGCTCATAAATCAGTTCTCTGGGGAAAATGCGGTTAATGTTGTCCAGAAACAGCTTCATCATGGCATTCTCTTTGGATGACAGGATAATTTCCCTGCCGTCTTTGTGCAGGCGAAGCGTCTGGGTATGGTAGCGGAATGGACCGGCGGCAATGATCGGGTCATTGCCGGAAATGTTGCCTTTGCTCCGGCGAATCAGAGCCTTGACCTTTGCACCCAAAACCACGGGGTTAAAGGGTTTGGTTACATAGTCATCTGCACCAATGTCCAGGCCATAGAGGGTATCATAGTCCTCCTGCCGCCCACTGACAATGATGATGGGGGTTTTGGTACCCCATTGTCTCAGTGTGCGAATGACCGCAAAACCATCCATGCCGTGCATATTTACATCCAGCAGGATCAAATCAAAGTGGTTGTGAGCAACAAGTTCCAATGCTTGCTCACCACTGGAAGCAAGCTGAGTCTCAAGCCCGTTACTGCGGATGACTTTATAAAGCACGGACTGCACCGCCTCGTCATCATCCACAATCAGAACCAAATCTCTTTTTTCGGCCATAGATTCTTCCCCCTTTACAAGTACAGCGGAAATTTATATAATTATATGACAGAACCCCGTTTTTTTCAAGAGGGAGGTGGAGCGGGTGAGCTTGCGGCGTATTCTTTTACACATTTTGTCGGTGGGCTGCATCGTCATGGGAATACTGCTGGTTTCCCAAACTGTGGAACGTCTAAAGGGTGATACCTTACTGCTGGGTATTGGTCTGGGGAGTATTTTGCTGGGGCTTGGTTTGCTGTTGCTTGATGTGGACACGCTGACCAGGGAGAATCGCCGTGCGGCGGTGGAGCTTAAACGGATGAAGGAGCGACAGAGCGCACTGGAAGCCATCAGTAAACAGACCCGGGAGCTGGCACACCACCAGCGGCTGGAGACCATTGGTACGCTGACGTCCAGTATTGCCCATGAATTCAACAATCTGTTGACCCCAATCATGAGCTACAGTCTCCTGACATTGGAGCGCCTCCCGGCTGAGGAGGAGGAGCTTTACGACAATGTATTGGAAATCTACAATGCTTCCCAGAAGGCGAAGGTGATTATTTCCCGGTTGTCAGATTTGTCCAGAAAGAATTCTCCCCGCACCATCCATGAGGTATCCACCGATGAGCTGGTGCAGAAGGCTTTGGATATTGCGCTTCCCGCAAAGCCGGAGAAGGTAGAGGTCAAGCTGAATCTGAATTGCTGGGATTTACGGATTCTGGCCAACGAAATTCAAATCTGTCAGCTCTTTTTGAACCTGATGCTCAATGCGTTTTCTGCTATGGAGCATGGAGGCACCCTGCAAATTGACTCCACCTATGACGATGACCGTGTGCGGCTACGCTTTAAGGATACCGGCTGTGGCATTCCTCAGGCATTGCAGAAGAAGATTTTTGATCCCTTCTTCACCACCAAGGAGCCGGGAAAGGGAACGGGTCTGGGCCTGGCAATTGTCGCTCAGGTGCTGGAGGAGCACAAGGGGGATATTCAATTACAGAGCACACCGGGCGAGGGGAGTACCTTTACGGTCAGCTTTCCCAGAGTTAATACACCTGGATAACCATATCCATAAGCCGGAGGCAGAGTGCAATGCTGTCCCCGGCTTTTGTATATTAATAATTATTAAGATGTACGTTATGTGACATTAAGTCGGAATTGATATTATTATAACGATAAAAGAAGGAGGAATCGACCTGTGGACAGCAAAAGACTCAACTTCCAAAAATGGGATATTCTTGCGATTGCCGGGGTGCTGTTGTGTGCGGTGCTGGTTTTCCTCCTGTTTCTTCCCGGCAGAGGTGAACCGGCGGTCTATGCTGAGATTTATCTGGAGGGCGTTTTGGTGCGAACTGTGGATTTGCGAAAAAATGAGATTTTTTCCGTTCAGGGTATCTATCTGAATGTTGTTGAGGTCAAAGACGGGAAGATCGCCATTACCCATTCTGATTGCCCGGGAGAGGACTGCGTGCACTCCGGCTGGACGGATACTTCCGGCAGGAGTATTGTCTGCCTGCCCAATGCGTTGGAAATCCGGGTGGTGGCAGATCATGATGACGTGGACTTTGTGGTGAGGTGATTGGGTGAAACAGACGAAACAGATTGCCCTGTGCGCAGTGATGATTGCGCTGGCCTTGGCCCTGTCCTGGACGGAGCGTTTTATCCCCCTGCAACTGGCTGTTCCACTTCCGGGAATCAAGCTGGGATTGGCCAATATTGTAACCCTGGTTGCTCTCTGCAGCTTCAAGACCAGATATGCCGCCATGATTCTGATTCCCCGGTGTATCTTTGGCGCTATTTTTGGTGGGGGAATCACGGCACTGATGTTCTCTCTCTGCGGCGGCTTGATGGCGCTTGCAGTCATGGCAATTGCATGGAGAAGCCCGGCATTCTCCGTCTACGGGGTCAGCATCCTTGGGGCGGCTGCCCACAATGTGGGACAGATTCTTGCGGCCATGATGCTCCTGCGGTCGGTTTATATCGGGGCGTATTTGCCGTTTCTTTTGCTGGTCTCTGTGGTGACCGGCCTGCTGACTGGGGGCATTACCGCAGGTGTATTGAAAATTCTGCCGTATGCATCCATTTCCGTTCCGGCGGAAATGCGCAGATAAACAACTTTTAGGAGGAAAGTAAACATGAAAAGACCCATTACCCTGATTCTTGTGGCCATTTTGGTGGCCGCAATGCTGGCCGGTTGCGCCGGTAATATCATCGTGGTTCAGATGCCCACTGAGGCGGAAGACACCACACCCGTCCATACCCCTGCCGGTGACGATGCCGTCAAGACCGGTCTGGCGGTTTTCACCAGTGTCTCTGACAGCACCTCTGCTGTTGAGGGAACTGAAGGCGAAATTAAGTATGACATCACCCTTGCCGCCGTCACCGTGGACGACAATGGCGTGATTCATTCTGCCCGCATTGACAGCATACCTGCCACATTGACCATGGACAATACTGGCAACATTACCTCCAACCTGACTGCGGAAATCCCCACCAAGAATGAGCTGGGCGCCGACTATGGCATGGTTGCCTGGGGCGGCGCGGTAGCCGAATGGGATGAGCAGGTTGCGGCGCTGTGTGACTATGCCGTGGGCAAGACCATTGATGAGCTGAAGAATGGCGCCATCGATGAGAGCGGTAAGGCTCCTGCGGGTTCCGATTTGGCTACCTCTGCCACCATCTATTTGGGTGGCTATGTGAATGCGCTGGAGGCTGCGGTGAACAACGCCAAGCATCTGGGAGCATCCGGCGGCGATAAGCTGTCGCTGGTGACCATCAATTCTCTGACCAAGAGCACTGCCGCCACAGCCGAAGAAGCCGGTCTGGCTCAGCTCGACGCCTCTATCGCCGTGGTGACCAGCGCAGAGGGCGTAATCACCTCCTGTATCATTGATGCGGTGCAGGCGAAAGTCAACTTTGACGCCACCGGAAGCATTACTACCGACCTGACTGCCGCCATCTACACCAAGAATGAGCTGGGCGCTGACTATGGTATGGTTGCCTGGGGTGGTGCTGTGGCAGAGTGGAATGAGCAGGCGGCCAGCTTTGCCGCCTACGTCACCGGCAAGACCGCCGATGAGGTTGCCGGCATTGCTGTCAGCGAAGGCAAGGCCGCCGATGCCGATTTGGCTACCACCGTCACCATTTCCATTGGTGGATTCCAGGCACTGATTGCCAAGGCTTTGGCATGAGGAAACGGCTGTTCCCTGTGCTTCTGGCCGTTACGATCCTGCTGAGTGGTTGCCTTTTTCCGGCTCAGCCCCGGGAAAAACAGTATACGGCCACTTTTCTGGATTTGTTTGACACCCTGACCACCATCATTGGCTTCGGGGAAACAGAGGATGATTTCCGCCGGAAGGCACAGGTTGTCCACGATGACCTGCTCTATTACCATCAGCTTTTTGACATCTACAATGACTATGATGGACTGAACAACCTGAAGACTGTCAATGACCAGGCGGGAATTGCCCCGGTGCGGGTTGACCCCACCATTATCCGACTGCTTCAGGACTGCAAAACCTACTGGGAAATGACCGATGGCAGAGTCAATGCTGCTATGGGCAGCGTCCTTCGCCTGTGGCACGATGCAAGATCCGCCGGAATCGATGACCCCGGAACGGCAAAATTGCCGGATATGGAATTGCTCAGGACTGCGGCAGAGCACACGGGCTTTGATGCGGTTATTCTGAATGAGGAAGATTCCACGGTCTACATTACCGACCCGGAGACTTCTCTGGATGTGGGCGCCATTGCCAAGGGCTGGGCGACACAGAAGGTGGCAGAGAATGCCCCCCAGGGGATGCTCATCAGTGTGGGCGGCAATGTCTGCGCCACCGGACCCAAAACCCCGGAGGGTACACCCTGGGTCATTGGGGTTCAGGACCCAAAAGGTGGCGAAGATTATCTGCACACCATCTATGTCTCCGGCGGTACTGTGGTGACCAGTGGAGATTACCAGCGAACCTATACCGTGGAAGGAAAGCAGTACCACCACATCATTGACCCCGATACCCTGATGCCCGGCGAGTATTGGAGCAGTGTGACGGTGGTCTGTGATAACTCCGGTTTGGCGGATGCGCTGTCCACGGCTCTGTTCCTTTTGCCATTGGAGGAGGGCCGGGTATTGGCGGCGAAATGGAGCGCAGAGGTTCTGTGGCTCAGTCCTCAGGGAGAGGAACATATGACACCCGGTTTCCGGGATATGATCAGAACGTAACGAGGTGAATACCATGAATAAGCTGTTTTTTGGTGGCGTCCATCCCAAATACAACAAAGAGATGTCCACCACCAGCACATCCTTCAAAACCATCACCCCCAGCCAGGTGATTATCCTCATGCAGCAGCATATCGGTTCGCCCTGTGTACCACTGGTGCAGGTTGGAGATACCGTCAGGCGGGGACAGAAAATCGGCGACGGCGAGGGTCTTTGCGTGCCGGTTCATGCTTCTGTCTCCGGCAAGGTTACGGCCATTGGCCAGTATCCTCATCCCACGCTGGGTAGCGCACTGGCGGTGGTGATTGACAACGATTATCAGGATACTACCGTCACCAACCCTCTGCCGACCACGGAAGATGAAATTCTCGGTGCAATCCGTGAGGCAGGCATTGTGGGTATGGGCGGTGCGGCTTTCCCCGGCAGCATCAAGGCTCTGGGTGCCATGGGCAAGGTGGATACCCTTATTGCCAATGGTTGCGAATGTGAGCCCTACATCACGGCAGATGATTCCCTGCTGAGAACCAACCCTGAACAGGTGTTGGAGGGCATGATGATTCTCGGCGATGTGCTCAAGCCCCGGCGCTTGGTACTGGCGGTGGAAGACAATAAGGCCGAGGCCATTGCACGGCTGAAAAGCCATGGTGCGGAGTATCCCGCCATTGAACTGCGTATCCTGCCCACCCGCTACCCTCAGGGTGCAGAGAAGCAGTTGGTGCAGTCCGTTACCGGCAGGGAAGTGCCTCCGGCATGCCTGCCCTGTGCGGTGGGCTGTGCGGTGTTCAATGTCTCCACCTTCGTGGCCATTTTCCGGGCCGTCCGGCTGGGCATCCCCCTGACCCAGAGAATCGTCACCATTTCCGGTGAGGCCATTGCCCAGCCTCAGAACTTCATTGTCCGCATTGGCACACCCTTCAGGGCACTGGTGGAAGAAGCCGGCGGGCTCAACGACAGGACTGAGCGGGTCATCAGCGGAGGCCCCATGATGGGTTTCACCCAGAGTCGGCTGGATGTGCCGGTGGTCAAGGCCACCAATTCAATTTTGTGCCTGTTGAAAGACGAAAATGGTGCGGCGGAGAATCCGGTTTGCCTGCGTTGCGGCAAGTGTGTTGCGGCCTGCCCCATGCGCCTGCAACCGCTGTATCTGTACCGCTATGTGAATGCCCGGCGGCTGGACGAGCTTCAGCGGCTCAACCTCATGGACTGCATGGAGTGCGGCAGTTGCGCATTCACCTGCCCCGGAAAGCTGCCTTTGGTGGAGCGTTTCCGTGCGGGTAAGAAAATGCTGAAGGAGGCGCAAAAGAAATGAAACTGACGACTGCTTCCTCTCCCCATCTGCGGGGAGATTTCAAGACCAGCCGGATTATGCTGGATGTGGTTCTGGCGTTGCTCCCGGCTCTGGCGGTGGGCATTGGTGTGCTGGGGCTTCGTGCCGGACTGGTTGTGCTGGTCTGTGTGGTTTCCGCTGTGGCGGCTGAGTGGCTCTTTAGTCTCCTGACCAAGACCAGAAATACCATCATTGATGGCTCGGCGGTGGTGACCGGCCTGCTGTTGGCGATGACTCTGCCACATACAGTCCCTCTGTGGCTCTGTGTTTTGGGCAGTGTATTTGCCATTGTCTTTGTTAAGGCACTGTGTGGTGGTCTGGGTCAGAATGTGTTCAATCCCGCACTGGCGGCAAGAGCGTTGATGATGCTGGTTTACCCCCTGGGGCTGACCCGGTATGTAGGCGTTGACGGCGTGACTGCGGCAACTCCGCTTCACCATATGGTCATGCCTGCGCTCCCGGAAGAAAGCCTTCTGGATATGTTACTGGGCAACTGCCCCGGCTCGATTGGTGAGATTTCCGCCGTGGCTCTGCTGGTGGGCGGCATATATCTGGTCTGCCGAAAGGTGATTTCTGCCCGGATTCCTGTGGCTTATCTGGGTACTGTGGCAGTGCTGACTTTGATTTTCCACAAGACTGACACGCCTGTTCAGTGGATGCTCTATTCTCTGCTCAGTGGTGGCGTAATGCTGGGCGCAATCTTTATGGCTACGGACTATGCCACCTCGCCCGTTACGGCGGTGGGTCAACTGGTCTATGGTATTGGCTGTGGTGTGCTGACGGTGGTCTTCCGGTATTTTGGTCTGTTCCCCGAAGGCGTGACCTATGCCATTTTGCTGATGAACGCGTTGGTCTGGTGTATTGACCGCTATACGGCACCCAGACGCTTTGGCACAAAACGAGGAGGTGCGGCAAAATGAAAAAAACCATTATGCAGGTTCTCTTTGTGCTGGTGGTGCTGTCCGCGATGCTTTGGGTACTGAACATTGGTCTCAGCAACATCGCCCAGACCAATGCCGAGGCGGCTGAACTTCGCATCATGCAGGCGCTGCTTCCCGGCAGTGCCACCTTCACCGAAGAACCTTACACCGGTACAGACAGCAACATCCGCACCGTCTACAAAGGCGACAGCGGATTCGTGGTGGAGACTGCCGCCCAGGGCTATGCCGACGAAATCGTGATGCTTATTGGTGTAAACAAAGACGGCGAAGTCATGGGTCTGGTGGTCAAGGATATGCACGAAACCCTGGGTCTGGGTGCAAAAGCCCTGCGGGAGTGGGAATTCCTGGCCCAGTACCTGTATACCACCGGCGAGGCTGAGGTTGGTGCGGATGTGGATGCCCTGACCGGCGCAACCGTAACCTCCAAAGCCATTAACCGCTGTGTCAATTCTGCCGTTGCCTATGTCACCGGTGCGGATGTGGGCTCCGGTGCCACATCCTGGGGAGGTTAAGCCATGAAAAAGAACAATTATTTCCGCAACATTGCCCTGATGGGTGTGCTGGGCATTGCTCTGGTTGTGTGCGTGGTAGTCAAGGCCTATAATCCCATGGGTGTCCTGCCCAAGCTGGATTTGCCCAACATGGTTCTGCTGTCTCTGCTGGCGCTGTTGCTGGACCACTATCTGATTTCCGGCGTGAAGCGGTGTGACGGACTGGTTGCCCTCTTTGCGGCACTGACCTTTGCGGCTCTGCCCTGGGCGGCCGGGTTCTCTGACGGCTGGCAGATTCTGAAGCTGGCTGTGGCCGGTGGCGTGGTCTTCTTCCTGACGGCATGGCTCTTTGGCTCCATGGAGGACCGTCTGTCTTCCGGACCTGCGGCGAAGCTGGCGCCTGTGTTCAGCGCATTGGGGCTGTATCTGGCGGCGCAGTGCTTTGCGGGGATTCTGCTGTAACCTTGGTTTTTTAGACAGATTAACCGGAGCACAATGCTCTACAATATATGAAAGACAGCGACCCCGCCGGTTTGGGGTCGCTGTTTTGCATTGGGGGAGGAGAGAGATTGCTCATGCCATTTTGCTGGGTAAAGAAGTCCAACACGCATAAGAATCGGGGCTGTCTCACAAAACTGCGGGACAGCCCCTTGGTATTATGCCTGTATCAGGGGAAAGGACGGATTACTGGACGGTAATCACGTTGTTCGCCTGATCCAGAATCAGAGCATTGCCGTTGACGAAGTTGATCTTGGCCATTTCTTCCCAAGTCAGCGTCTTGCTTTCGCCCTTGACTAGGGTCATGCCGGAGCGGACAGTGTCGTCCACATACAGCTTGATTTCGCCGGTCAGATTGTGCAGACTGCCAACCCTCAGGGATTCGGTGTTGTAGTCGAGCTGGATGCCGTCGGTGATTTCCAGATCGTACTTGGCGTTGATGATCACGGTTGCGCCACGGTCAATGTTCATGGCGGTGCTGTTGGGCTTGCTGTTAGCCACGTTGCCGTAGATTCTGCCGCCGTTGATGATGACGGTGCTGTCGCTGACGTTAATTGCGCCGCCTGCAGACTGCTTGCAGACGTTACCGGTCAGTTCGCCGCCGTTCATGACGAAGGTAGTGCCGTCAATACCCAGTGCGCCGCCGTAGTTCCGGCAACCGCAGTTCTTGATGGAGCCGCCATTCATGGTGAATGTACCGCCAATGCAGCGGAAAGCACCATAAGCGCCGGTCTGCTTAAAGCGGTCAAAGGTACCGCCGTTCATCAGGAACTCACCGTCAGTCAGATACATGGCCTGCTGAGAGCTCTTTTCGTTGCTGCCCAGGAACAGCGTGCCGTTGGAGACAATGACCTTGTCATCCTTGCCAATGTTCAGGGCATAGCTGGTATCACCGGCCTCGGAGTAGTCAATGACTACATCGGAGAAGGTGGTATAGCCGTTGGCCATGAAGAAGGGCGTCTCGTCCCGCTCAAAGACATAGCCGTCACCGTAGTCATCTACGACATGGTTCGTGAGGATGACAATCTTGGCGTCGCCATAGATTTCTCTGGGCAGGGTGATGTTGTCGCCATTATTCAGGCGGACTGAGCTGCCCTGAATGTAGATGATGCCGTCAACAGCCACACGCTCCAGCGCAGTGGTCAGATTCTTGATGGGGGTCTCGGGGGTCAGACCGTCGTTGGCATCACTGGTGTAGTTGGAGTGTTCAACATAGACCACATCCTGCGTACCGGCAATGCGGACTTTCACGTTGACCACACATTCGGCAACCTGACCATCGCCGGAGGTGGCGGTAATGGTGGCAGAACCGGCCTCAAGAGCCTTAATGGTGACCTGATTGTCATTGATGCTGAGGATTTCCACGGTCTCGGGGTCGCTGGTGGTCCAGGTGACATCCTGACCGGACTTCTCAAAGAGGGCAGTGATGTTGAAACTCTGGTAGATGATCAGATTCAGGGAGTCCAGATCCAGAGACATCTTATTCTCCTGTGCCTTGACCACCTTCACCTCAACGGTGCCTTCAAAGCCGCCGTCAACGGTGGTGGCGGTTACGGTGGTGGTGCCTTCGCACTTGCCGAAGACCACGGCGTTGGAGCCAAACACGGTGACGGTTGCCACAGACTCATCATCCACGGTCCAGATGACATCCTGAACGGTGGCGTCAGAGGGCTCAATGACACCGTTAACGGAGGCGGTGCTGCCAACCTCCAGCTCCAGCGAATCGGGGGAGACAATAATGCCGGTAACCTTGGTGTCTGCAACGGTGATTTCGCACTTGGCGGTCTTGCCGTCAGCAGCGGTGGCCGTAACGATAGCCGTGCCGTCTTCCAGTGCGGTGATGGTCACGGTAGAGCCGGAGCCGGTGATGTCGATGACCTTGGGGTTGGAGGATGCCCAGGAAACATCCAGGCTGTAGGCATTCCAGGGGTTGATGGTTGCGCTCAGGGTGGCTTTATCGCCGCCTTCCAGCTTCATGGAGGTCTTGTCCAGCGTGATTTCCGTGATGGGGGTGGTGTTTTCGGTGACGGTCACCACGCACTCGGCATAGACACCGCCGTCCACTGCGGTAGCCCGGATGATGGCCTCACCGGCGGAGACACCGGTGACAGTGGCATTGAGCAGGTTGCCGCTGACCTTGGCGACAGCATTGTTGGTGCTGGACCAGGTGACGGCCAGATTGGAGGCATCGGAGGGATTCAGGGTGGCGGTCAGCGTATCGGTGTAAGTGGCCATGACCGTCAGCTCGGTTTTATCCAGAGAGATGCCCTCTACGGGGAAAGTCTTGGTGATGATCTTGCCGTCGGAAAGCTCATAGCTCATGTTACAGCCGGTACAGCCAATCTTGGCCAGATCAGCCTCAGTCAAGGTATAGCCCTCCACGGGGACGGCTACCACAGAACCGGCGACAATCTTCTGGAAGTTGAACAGCAGTTTGCCATTCAGGTGGGTCAGGTCACCCATCAGGTTGCCGGTGGTCTTGAAGTAGCTGTTGTTGGGCAGGTAAATCTCACCGTCAACCGTCAGACCCTTGTCGTTGGGGACGAAGGTTGCGATTCCGTCCTTGCTCATATAGATGCAGTCGCCATCGGTGGTGGCGGTGTTGTTGCGGATGATGCCGGAGCGGAACTCGACCTTACCGGTGGTGGCCATCCAGATGCCGCCGCCTTGCTTTTCGGATTCGTTGTTCTCGATGGTGATGCCGTCAATGATGGTGGTGCTGTTATAGCTTGCGTTGTAGCCGCCACCATTGCCCTTGGCCTTGTTGCCGGAAATTACGCCGCCCAACAGCTCAATGGTACCGGTGCCGGATACACCTGCGCCGGAACCGTTGGTATTGCTGGAGGTGTTGTTCCTGACTTCGCCGCCGGTCATGGTCAGTGTACCGGCGGAAGGCCCGGTAACTGCCGCGCCATAGCAGGTGTTGCCTTCGATCAGACCACCGGACAGGAGCATATTGCCCTGATAGCCGCCAGCCAGAGCACCACCATAAGTGCCGGTGAAGGTGTTGTTGGTAATCTCGCCGTCAGACATGGAGATGTTGTTGGCGTAAATGCCGCCGCCGTAAGTACCGGTGGAGGTACAGCCGGTGATTTCGCCACCGCTCATGGCTGCGGTTGTGGTATAAATCATAGCGCCATAGGAGCTGCTGCCACGGCAGTTGCGGATAATGGCATCGTCAATGGAAACAGTGCCGTTGTAGTTATAGACCACAACGCCATAAGCACCGGTATTGACCAGATTCTCCAGAACCGTGCCGCTACTCAGAATGATGGTTGCGCCGCTACCATAAATGGCCGACTTGTTGGAACTGATTCCTTGACCATCAATGGTGATATTCTTCAGCGTAAGAGAACCGGTAACCTGAATCAGGTAGCCGTTGGTATAGCTCTCGCTGCGAACGACTTTGGCGTTTCCGAAGGTTTCGGGCTCCAAAGACCAAGTTTCGCCGCTGACCTTAACGACATTGGTAATGACGATAGTGCCGTCTTTTGCCAGTAGCTCCTTAGCCTTGGCGAAAGTTTTGACTGCGGTTCCTGCGGTTGTGCCGTCGTTGCTGTCAGATCCGGTGCCGCTGAGGTAGACGGTGCTCAGATTGTGAGAACCTTCGCCGCCTTCACCGCCATCGTCGCCACCGTCGTCCTTGATATCCTTGACTTTGATGGTATTGGAGTCGGTATCCAGAACCAGTTCGGCCTCCAGTGAGCAGCCGAATTTGGCGAAGTCGGCCTCGGTCAGGGTGTAACCCACACCTTGTGCCAGTACCTGACCAGGGATTGCTGCAGCAGTTTCTGCTTCAATGATGCCCTGGTTTGCGGCTACAGAGGCAGCGATCTGGATGCCCTTGCCGTCTGCGGCATAGAAGCCGTCATCCAGGGCGAGCACCTGCTCACCGTCGGGGTGGATGGTCAGGGTTTTGCTGGCATAGATTGCATCGCCGAAGGTGTCGGCTTTGTTGTTCCGGAATGTACCGCCGGGGATGGTCTGGGCGTTGTACAGCCACAGAGCGCCGCCGACAGAAGCGGTATTGCCAATGAACTGGTTATTGCCCTTCAGGGTCAGGGTAGCCTTACCGAAGGGAATCAGAATGGCACCGCCGCTGGTGTTGGAGTGGTTGTTCTCGAAGATATTGTTCTCCAGATAGACATACTCACCATTGCTGATGTAGATGGCGCCGCCTTCCTCGGCGGTGTTGTCGTGGAAGTAGCAGTTGCGGATGCTCATCTTGTCCAGGTTGGTGGAACTGACTGCGCCGCCGGTACCGTCAGCATAGGTGACGCCGGGGATAAGCCGGGATTCGTTGTGGTGGAATTCAACACCATCCAGAGACAGGGCAGAGGTGTCATTGATCATGTCAATAACAGCGCCGTCGGTGCCCACATTGTTCCAGTACTCACCGCCGATCAGGGTCAGTGCGCCATAGGAAGTGAAGCAGTAGTTGTTGAAAACACCATAGCCGCCAACACCGGTGGGGAAAGTACCAAAGCCGTTGCCGGAGCAGTTAATCATGGTCAGGTCGCCGAAGAACATAATGGGCTGACCGTTTTCGTCGAAGACACCATTGCCATTTTCATCATAGAGATAGCTGCGGGCAATGACGGCCAGCGTTGCGCCAATATAGTCATCTTCACTGCGATTACAGGTCAGATGCCAGTTGTTGACGGTCAGCTTGGCGTCGCCTTCAACATAGATGGCATAAGCACCGTACTCAGCCATATAGCCCTCATCAATGATAACCTTGATGCCGCCTTCGACTTCGCTGGCATCCCAGATTTCTTCCTCAATAACATAAGGCATACTCAGAAGGACGATGGTCTTACTGGTGGAGTGGGCGGCCACCTTGGTTGCCCAGGAGCCGGAATAGAGGGGAGTCTCACGGGTAGCGCCGTCATTACCGTTAAAGCCATTGAGACCATCCAGATAGACCGTATCCACCACAGTGCCGAAGCCACCATAAAGGGTGATATCGGCGGTGACGGGGGTGGAGAAGTCATAGTCATAGACCAGAAGCTCATCTGCATACCAACCGCCGAAGAAGTGTCCGTCCATGGTGGGGTCTTCGGGCTTGGTGACTGTGCCCATGTATTCCACAATCTGAGTCTCCACGGCGGAAGCGCCATCCTTGGTAAAGAAGGTGACGGTGAAAAGCTCAATGCCGGTGGTGATGGTGACGGTGGTGTCGCCGGTGATGCCGGAGAGCACATAGGCATTGCCTGCGCGGTTCAGATTGCCGTTGGGGGTAGCCTCAGCGGTATAAATCTGGGTGTGCTCGGCAGTCAGCGCATAGACGAAGGTGAAGGAAGCATCCGCGGAGGAGACGGTGGCGGTATCGGTTTCTACGCCGTCTACATAAATCTTAATGCCTTCGTCGGTGACAAAGTTGATGGTGTATTCCTCGGGGTCAATGGGCTGCTGATCTTCCACGGCAACCACGGTGATTTCTACGTCGGAAGTGATGCCGGTCAGGGTATATTCGCCCTCACCATTGTCGGTCAGCGTACCGGCAGAAGTGAGAACCTGCTCAATGATGCAGTTTTCGTCAGCCAGAACGGTGAAGGTCAGGTCTTCGCCCTCGGTGACGGTGACCTGAGTCACGGCGGTATTGCCAACCAGAACCTTAGCGTTTCTCACATCAAAGGAAACGGCGTAGGTTTCGGGGAGGATGGACTGGGTGAGAATGGAGATAACCACATTCTCTGCAACACCGCTGAGGGTCCAGGAGCCGTCTTCATTCCGCTCCAGTTTGCCGGAGGAGGTGGTCACACCGGTGATGGTGTAGTTTTCCTGCGCTTCCACAGTGAAGGTCAGGTTCTCCCGCTCGGAGATGGCACAGAAGGTGGTCCCCTTGCCGTCTACGGTCACTACGGCATTCTGAGCCATAAAGCTGACGCTGTAGTGGTTGGCGGCGGGCAGAGCATTTTCCATGAAACGAATGAACATGGCGGCGGCTTCCGCGCGGGTGATGGTCTTATTGGGTTGGAAACTGCTGTCGGTGTAGCCGATGATGATACCTGCGGCGGCCATGGCAGAGACCGCTTCCTTGGCATAGTTGCTGATTTGGGCTTCGTCGGTGAAGGAAACAGTCTCGCCCTCAGTCAGCTCCAGACCCATAGCGTTGGCGTAACGGTACAGGAAAGTAGCGGCCTGCTGACGGGTCGTGGCGACTTCGGGTGCAAAGAGGGTATCGGTAATGCCGGTGGTAATGCCCTTTTCCACAGCCCAGGTGATGGCACCGGTATAATACTTACCGGTCATCACATCGTTAAAGCCGGAAGGAGCATCGTTATCCACTACCTCACCGGACATCCGGTTCAGCACGGTCATAAACATACCACGGGTCATGGTGCCGGAGGGGTTAAACGTGGTCTCGGAAACGCCCCGGAAAAGTCCCAGAGCGACAGCCTGCTCAACATAGTCATAGGCCCAGTGTCCTTTGCCCACATCGGTGAATGTGCCGCCGTTTTCTGCGGCGAAGGTGGTGGGCATCAGGGACATGGTCATGGCGACGATGAGGAGCATTGCGATGATGCGGGTAGTTAATCTTTTCATGCTATGCCTCCTTAGCAATTTTGGTTGGTCTCCTCTCGGGGCCTTTCGGCCCCGAATACAAGAAGAAGGATAGGAAACCATCAATTGTGGAAGTTGGTGATGATTTGCGCAATCTGGGCGCGGGTTGCGTTACCGGCGGGCTCCAGATAATTGGCGTAGCCCTGGATGATGCCGGATTCCACAGCCCAGCTCATGGCGGCCATTGCCCAGTCGGCCACCTGATGCGCATCGTCATAGTCCGCAAGAACGTCAGAGACTTCTGCTTCAGCACCGGCGAACCGGGCCAGGATAGTCACCAACTCCTGACGGCTGATGGGGCTATTGGGACGGAAAGTGCCGTTTCCGTCGCCCTGAATCAGTTCTTGCTCTGCGGCCCATGCCACATAGGGGGCGAACCAGTCATCACCGGATACGTCGGTGAATTCGCTCTCGCCTTCGTATTCGGCAATGTCTACACCGGCCATGCGACTCAGGACGGTGACAAACTGGGCGCGGGTGGTGGCGGCATCAGGAGCGAAGGTGGTTTTGCTCATGCCGTTCATCAGGCCGGTACGCAGCACATAGTCCACGGCTTCGTGGTACCAGCGGCTGCGACTCAGGTCGGTGTAGCTTCTGCTGGGGCAGATGTCTGCCTCGGTCAGCAGGTCGATGGGCATGGACAGGACTTCTTCTGCTGCTTCATCGCCCTCACCGTTGACCTGAGCCTGAATCTCCATCACGGTGGTGGCAGATTCGGCGCAATTATAGGTGAAGGACAGTGTTGCCGTCAGATTTTCTCTGGCTTCCAGATTAGAGTAGACCAGCTTAATCTCACTGCCGGTATCCTTGATGCTGACCAGGTCTGCATCAAAGTCGCAGGAGACGAAAGTGAGGGCGGTATTGTCATACAGGACGCTGACCGTACCGGCGGTAGTAGCCTCGTTGACCGAGACATGGAGGATCAAATCGCCTGTGTCGCCGGAAAAGGCGGGGGTCACCTGCGCTTCTGCATTCAGCAGTGCAGGAGCGGCGCTTACGGTAAAACTGGCAAACAGCATAACCAGCGCCAGAAGAATCGCTAATTTTTTCATATGCGTTCCATCCTTTCTTTGGGAATGCAGATGGTGTGTCAATTGCCGGACAAGGGCCGTGCCTCGATGGTCATACCGTTGAGCTGACCAATCATAGGCAGGCTGTCTGTGCCCTCACCTTCTTCGGTGGCGGGTACATTTCTGTACAGGGCCACGGGATAGGTGTTCTCGCCCATCGTGCCGACTGTCAGGACATTCATGGTATTGGCGGCGTCAATCATATACACCGTGCAAGTGCCGTTGCCGTTGTACAGAGAGACCATCAGACCGCCGGCGGTGCCATACTCGGGAACGAAAATGGAGGAGTTCAGGGTCGTGCCGGGAATCTTGCCGGCCAGACCACAGTTCAACAGACCCAGGAATGCGCCATAGCTGTTGCCGTTGGCATAGGGCAGAACCTGCCACAGGTTACCCAGGTTGTCCAGACACAGCAGCATTTCGCAGTCATAGCCCTGATTGACGGTCTTGCCCATGGAGGTGATGCTGACCAGACTGGTTGCACCGGTGTTCTGAGCCAGGAGCTCCGTAAAGTTGAAGCCGGAGCCGGGGCTGTTCTCTTCGTAGGGCGTGGGAATCAGCAGCCAACTGCCATAGATGGAGAAGTAGCCGCCGAAGAGCTGGCTGTGCTCCATGTCGCTGGGCACCAGGCCGGAGGCGGAGGAGATGGACTGGAGAATCGTGCCGGTAGCTTCGTCGATGTGGTGGATAGTGCCGGCTTCGTCGGCTGCCCACAGTGCGCCGTTAACGCTGTCATAGGTGGCGGCGACCACACCGGACAGACCCTTGACTTCGGTCTGGGTACGCTCACCGGTGGTCATGTCGTTGGAAATCAGCATACCGACATCATCCCGGTTAACCACAGCGGTCAGCTTCAGATCCAGGGTGTTGACGGTGACCGTACAGGTGGCGAAGATCTCGGGAGTCAGGTTGGAGGTGGCGGTGATGACCGCAGAGCCAACACCAACAGCGGTGACATTGCCGTTTGCGTCCACGGTGGCCACAGACTCATCGCTGGAGGTCCAGCTTACGGAGCGGTCAATGACATACCAGGGACGGACGGTGGCTTCCAGTTTGGCGGAATTGCCAATGAAAATATCCATATTGCCATGGCTCAGGGCAATGCCGGTGGCTCTGGTGTTGTCGTCGAAGGAGCCGCCGGTGGACAGGGTATTGACCAGGCAAGAGGTGGTACTGCTCAATTTGCCAACCACACGCCAGGAGGCATCGTCCAGACTGACCTCCAGCAGGTCGCCACCGTTGGCCCAGTACAGCTTGCCATCGGAGTAAGTGGTAGCCTGACTGCCGCGGACGGGCATACCCAGAGCGCCAATCTCGGTGACCTGGTTGTCCTCGACCAGATAGACTATACCCATATTGTCAATGCCGTAGAACGTACCGTTGCCGGTGGCGGCCAGAGATTGCAGGTTGGCATTGATGGTTGCCACATAGCGTTCGGAGGCATTAAGCAGGCTGATGGAATACAGGTAGCACTTGCCGTTGCCATAGTTGCGCAGACCATACATGGTGGCGCTGGCATCATCATAGCACAAATCCAGATATTCGTAATACAGGTTCTTGATGTAGAAGGATTCGGTCATGTCGCTCATGTTGACGGCGTAGAAGCGGCCGCTCTGGTCCACGGCGAAAATATGACCCTCTGCATAGTCACCGGCCACGAAGGTGGAGCTGGCGGTTGCCATAACAGTTTCGTTGCGGTCAACATCAGAGCCGAAGTTGACCCAGCTATCGGTAAACTGGTTGAAACCGTAGAAGCTACCGGTGGAGGAGTCGACCTTGACGGAAACTTCATAGTAACGGGTGTTGCAGGCATAATCGCTGACGGCCAGAATGAACTCCGTACCAATGATGCCATCAATGGACATGGTGGTGACGATTTCGCCACCTTCGGTGGTCTGGTTCATGGGGACAGTACCCAGAACCTTACTTCCGGAGGCGTTGAGCAGAGTCAGGGCGGCAACATAGTGGTTGTCTTCCATGGTAATCTGCAGGGCGCTCTCTCCGGTGGTCATATCCACGACCTGAAGGGCTTCGTGGATGACGGGAGCCTCATTGTCAATGAGGACAGGCATGGAATACACTGCACCGTCATCCAGTTCGTCCCAGCGGATGGAACCGTCGGCATTGCGGTAGTATTCGGAGGCAGAAATCAGGCTGATGGTTGCCCGGGTGCCGTCGGCAAGGGCGTTGCCGGAGGCATCAGTGCCCTTCCAGTTGATGGGGGCGGTGAGGCTGATGTTGTTCCATGCGCCGCCATTGACATAATAGAAGGCACTGCTCTGCTGACCGAAGCTCTGCTCATAGTAGATTTCGCCGGTTTCGTCGTCGGTGATGACCACCTTAGTCTCGGCGGAGTTCCGAATCAGGGTATAGACAATCCGACTGATGGCGTTCTTGCCCATGGCGTTGAGGGAAGCCCGCTCAGGCAGATAAGCCTCATCGTCGGTATAGAGGTTCAGACCATAGCGAAGTTGCTGACCATCTACCTTGGTGACCATGTAGTTGGTAGAGAGAGTTGCGGCGGAGTAGTGGGGGGTGGGGTTGCCGGCGAGGTAGTTGTAGTAATCGGTGGTCCATTCACCACGGTCATACATACTGCCTTCGCTCCAACTGCCATAGAAGCCCAGCATGGGGATGGAGTGTGTTACATCCAGCTTTCCTTCGGCGTCAGCCTGGGGAATAAGGTAGACATAACCTTCCACATAAGTACCATTGACAAAAGACTCGTCAATATATGCCCGGTCTTCTTCAGATAGCTCGATGGTCACATCTACCTGGACACTGCCACCGGCGGGGACGGTGATGAATTCAGGCTGTGCGGGGGCATTCTCGCCGTAAGCGACATATTCCATCAGCAGGTGGACATCGTAGGCATCCACGGTGCCATTGCCGCTGATGTCGGCATTCATTTCCTTGCTGATGGCATCGGCATTACCGGCCACATAGTCCAGCAGGAGCTGAGCATCATCGTTGTCTACATCGTTGTCGGCATCGAAGTCGTACCAGACCTGCAGTTCCCGGTTGTCATCCACGGTGTAGCTCACCTCAGGGGTCAACTGGGTCATGGCATTGTACATATACAGGTTTACGCCATCGCTGGCAACGCCGGGAGCCATCACCAGAGACTCCAGTTTATACACCAGATCAGCATCAGTGATGTTGTTGATGGAGAAGTTCAGGTCATAGATACCGGTACGCTGGGGGTCATCACCAAACTCGGCCTTAATCTTTCCGTCGCTGCCCATGAGCAGGTAGCTGCCGGCGTTGATTGCGTTATTGGGATTGGCAAGACCCGCACCCTGGCGGCGGATAGAGAAGGGGAGACCGCTTTCGGTTTCCATAATGGGCTCAGCAGTGGACATCAGCAGACTCTGCGCCAAAGTGCGGGCGCTGAGGTTGGTTTTGTCCATCAAGTCGCTGGCTTCCAGATACTGCTTAACCAGTGCGACAATACCGGAGACCTGGGGAGCGGCCATGGATGTACCGGACATAGTCTCATATTGATCAGAGCCGCCGCCATCGGGGGTAGAACCATAAACAGAATAAATATTGCCACCAGGCGCAGTGATTTCGGGCTTCATGGTCAGATTGTCAGGCACACCCCAGGAGGAGAAAACACTCATGCTCATGTCGGCATCAGCTTCTCCGGGAATCATGGAGATGGCGGACTTAACCAGAACAGTGCCGGTTACCGTGCCGTCCTCATTGTGGTTGGCGGCGGCGAAAATGTCCTTGGCCAAATCCAGAGTCACGGTACCGCAGGGGACGGTTGCGGTGGAGGCGGTGATATCCATGCCGATGGTACCGACGGTGTTGTTGTACACCAGAACGGCCTCAGCACCGAACTCAGCACCAAACTGATGCTTGTCGGAGAAGGCAACGCCATTGCCGCGGGCGACTAGGACGATCTTGCCGGTCAAATCCAGGTCAGCAAAGTCTTCGTATACACCGTAGTAGTTGCCCAGGTCTTCACCGGTGTAGCCGGGCTCCAGCATAGGTCTGGGGTCACCCAGGAAGATGAAATCATAGGAAGTACCCTCGCCGCCGTTGGTCTTATCCAGTGTATTCCAGACCTGATAACCGGCGGGGACGCTGCCGGCGTCGTCCACACGGGCTCTGATGGTGTTCATAAAGGTGGAGGTGGGACCGGTGAAGCCGGTGTTGTCCACGGAGGCCACGCTCAGGGCATTGGGGTAGGAACTGGGAGAACCAATACGACCATTGTTCACATCATCGGCGAACATATAGGGTACGCCATAGCTGGAGAACTCGGCGTAGCTGTAAGCGTTGCCGCCGGAGTTGCTCAGTACCATGCCGGTTCCTTCCAGATTGGCGTAAATCCCATCAAAATACTCGTTACCGGAGTAGGTAAAGCCCACATTGCTGCTGCCAAAACTCATGTTGACGGCATCGCAACCCAGAAGCAGAGCATCCTCAATAGCGGCCATATAGTCCGTATCGTAGATGCCGCCGGATTTACCGCCGACCTTCATGGTGATGAGCTGTGCGTCAGGTGCCTGACCGACTACATAGACGGAGTCCAAAGCGGGCTTGTACGCACCCTGACCATCGGGGATATAGCTGTTGGCTGTGGCAATACCGCCGACGTGAGAGCCGTGCTCAGTCTGCTGGTCATTGTCATGGGTGACATCCAGATCCAAATCCACATAGTTGAAGGCATAAGGCAGCTTCTCGTTCAGGTACAGAGCGTTGGGGGTCAGTACACCGGCGTACCGCTTAGTGGAGTTGAGCTGGGTATAATAGCCCGCCAGTTCTTCTCTGTCCAGCAGATTCAAAGACTCGATGTAGCTGTCAACGCTGTCGAACTCACCATTCTTCACCGCTTCAGCGCCATTGTGGTACAGGCTGTACAGGAATGCGCCGGAGTCGAAGGACTGGTGGTCGGTGTCTGTACCGGTATCGATGACGGCGATACGCATACCGGCACCGGTGAAGCCGGCTTCCCAAACCTGAGGTGTACCGGTCATGCCACCGGCGGTGACATTGTTGGGTGCGATTTCGCTTTTGATACCGGTATCCAGCTCATAGCGGCGCTCCAGATAGACTGCCTTAACACCGGGGACAGCCTCAATTTCATCCAGTTTGCCATAAGGCACATTGGCAGAAATCAGGTTGGCAGCCAGTGTCAGATTCCACTGGACATCAAGCGCTTCGCCGTTAAGTACGGTGTGGCTGATGGCCCGGCTGATCATGAGCTGATGATGCTCCAGATTGGTACGGTAGGCATTGACCTGTGGGTTGGTACCAAAACCGGTGGTGGTGAAGCCCTTCTCCATGGCAGAGGGGGCATTCAGAACGATGGAAACACGAACGAGTTCATCGTCTGTGTATTCCGGTGCCGTTTCTTCGGCAGGCGTCTGTGCGGCGGGATTGGTCAGAGATGCACTGACCTGACTGGCGGGAATTTCCTGCCAGGTAGCACCACTATCCCTTCCTGCCGGGGACGCACCAACACCAATGCCGCAATGCATAACCATGCATATTGCCAGCAAAAGCGCCAATGCGTGCTTTGTGAAGTGATTTCGCTTCATTGTTGTTCCTCCTTCTTCGGATCAAAGTAAGCGTAGCGGGTTCAGGACGGGCACTCCTGCTCCCGCTCTTCATGTTCGCAGTTCTGCGAACATGAGTCAATTATACTTGATATCAGAGGAAAATGCAATAGGCAATGGAAAAAAACGCAAAATAACTGCATTTAGCTGCCTGTTTACGAGGCGATTATACAGAATTAAGCACTTCTTATCCGGGACTGTTTTTGTTGCTTTACCGGCCTGACGGGGTAAAAAGTCCGCATACCCAGCGAATACAAACAACCGGGTATGCGGACTTAGTATGACATACAAGGGATTAGGTCTTCTGCACCATTTCCGGGGGGAGTTCCTGAAGGAACAGCAACCGTTGGGAGAGGAAAGACAGCGTCTCGGTATTGGTGCGGTAAAAATTCCTGCCGTCGATGGGCTCAACAATCAGCAACCGGGCCTGATGCATACTGGCCACATCCCGACCCACTGTGCCCAAATGGAGCTGCAATTCCTGGGCGATTCCCCGAAGGGTCATGGGGCGTACCCGCATGGCTTGCAACATTTTGACTCTGGCGGGACTGCCCAAAAGCCGGAAGGCATGATACTCCCAATTCATCATCTCCTGGGTGATGACTACTGAGGGAATCCGGGCAACGCCGGTATGGAGACTGACACTGTCTGTTCGGTCGTCCATCCGTCCGTTGGCAATGGTATCTCCGAAATACCGAAGACATACACTTAGAGAGGTCAGGGGCACGGTATCACTGAAGCAGACTGCCCGCAGTAAATCCTCTGTTGCGCCGGGCTGACTGTAATGCTCCTGCCAAACGCCCACCAGGGGCTCTGCCCGCTGTACCCAAGGCTCCAACAAATCCTGCAGGAGTTGAGCTTTGGGGTGAATCAGGTCCGACAGACGGTCGAGATAAGCATCATAGTCGGAAAACGCCTGAAGCAACTTCATTCGATAGTCTGCGGAAACGGCCAACTGTTCAATTTCATCCGCCAGAGTCATTTCGCCGCGGTCATCATGGTCAGTCTCGTATTCCAGTGCATATTCCTGAATACTACAAATGCGTTCCCCTTTGCTTCTCAGACTCTTCCAACTCTGCCGCAGAGAAGACAGACTGTAATCCCAGTCCATGGAGGAGAAGTCCAGAATGTTCCGCACCAGATTTCTGGCCAAGCAGGTATACTGCCCTGAGGAATCCAGAAGTGCCTCCTGCCGGAAGAAGAACAACAGCTCGGGGTCAGCGGGGTCATAACTGCCGCAGACTTCAGCCAGCATATGCTCTGCCACATCAACAGGGATAGAGTAAGCTCCGCCTGAGGTCAGGGTGGAGACGGGCAGACGGTTGACGTAGGCATAGAACAGCTCCACAGTCTCCAGCAAAATACATGGCTTGTTGGTAATGGTAATCTTCATGGTAATCCCTCCGGGTGTTCGGTCAGCGAAAAGAAGGCGGCGCGCCCGATATAACGTTAAAAAATCGCCGTTTCCATCATACCACAGATTCACAGAGATTTCCATGGGTATTTTTGGTTTTTCGCGGTCAACAGGGTGGGGATACGGCAAAAAAAGACGGCTCTCCCAGAAAGAAAAGCCGTCATAAAAAGTGGGGGTGATATTGGCGCGCTGGAGGATAGACTATGGCGCATCTTCCTCACAGTAGACCACCAGCCGGGTTTTGCCGCCGTAAGTACAGGTTACCAATGCCAAATCAAAAGCACCAGCGGTGACCTCTTCTGTGGAGGAGGGGGGCACAACATCGGTGGCGGCGACCTGATATTGGGTAAGCACGCCATTCATGTCGGTAAACATGACCCGGTCGCCCAATTGGAGCTGATGGAGGTTGCCAAAATGCGCCCTGTAGTTGTGGGCAATCAGCACCAGATTGGCTTCTGCGGTTGTGCCGCTGTAGCGACAGGGAGCGGTTTTCAGCAGGTCATAATCCCATTGCGACAGTACCGGAAGCTCCAGACCCAGTCCGGGAATGGACAAATAACCAATGTAGAAGTGACCGTCGATTTCCACCTCGGTCATTTTCTTTGCCTCCTGCGGCAACAGCTCCACCGGTGTGCCGGGTTGAATGGAAGCGGTTGGCGATTGCTCTGTCCGCTGGGAGATGGCGGAGTATAGTTGGGGAATGAGGTCAGCACTGCTCCGGGCTGCTCGCTGTGCTTCCGTTCGATTCCAAAGGAATAGACCCAGTGCGCCCACCAACAGCAGCGCGCCAAGACTCATGGAGACGATGCCCAGCAATTTCCTCATGGGTGCCTCCTTTTTGCGCCGGAGAGCAGTACCCAGCCCAGAACAAAGAAGGCCAGTCCACCAACAGCCATCAGCCGGACAGGCCAGTTGAGCTGACCGGTCTGGGGCAAATCCCCGGGCTCAGAGGGTTCAGTGGGCGCAGTGGGCTCTGTGGGGGCGGGAATCAGGGGGACTTTTGGGGTAGCGGTCAAGTCATAGACATAGCCGTCATCCTGCCACTGGGGCAGAGACAAAAGGAAGGAGGCAATGGGGGCATAGCCCGGCGATGCATCCGAAGCAAGTTGACTGACCACATAGAGTCCTGTCTGCAGGTCAGCGAACACTGCCTCGCCTGCCACAATGGGCGCATCTTTGCTGCCCAGATGGTGTTGCAGAGCCAAATCATATAGCTGTCCCGGCAAGGCGGGGTCATGGAGGTCCTCCAGCGTGACACCGGAAGAAGTCAACTCATCCACCGGAATGAAGTTCTCGCTGTTGGGCGCAATCTGTCCCACCCGGTGCAGGGTCAGATGACCACCCTCCAGAGCCTCTCCATCAAAGGCCATGGCGATGGTCAGTGTTCCCAGCCGGTCCCGGTCCAGCCCCTCTACAGCACCAACGGGAGCGCGGAGAGCCAGAAGCAGAACCAACAGGGCCAGAATAGCGGTGCATTTCTTTCTCATCATCAGTCCTCCTGTTTCTTTTGGCGTTTGGGCAACAGCAGCAGGATAAACAGCACCAACAAAATAGGTGCGGCGACAAATGGAGCGACCAGCAAAGGGTCAACAATGGATGCATCGGCAGTGACACGGATATCAGTATACTGCTTATCGTTTGCAATGCGTGTACCCCGAACCAGCATCCGGTGGGAGTTGACCCCATAGGGGGTGCAGGTGACCAGTGTGCAGTAGTCCTCGCCCTCCACCGTGTACAGTGCCTCCACATCGTTGGGCTCAACAATGAGGATTTGATCCACCTGATAGGTGAGGATTTGGTCGAGAATGGACAAAGTAAATGTATCGCCCGGCTCCATTTTGTCCAAATCGGTAAAGAGTTTCGCACTGGGCAGACCCCGGTGCGCAGATAGTACGCAGTGCATTCCTTCGCCGCCGGTGGGTAGGCTCGAACCCTCCACATGACCCACTGCCACCTGCAGGACGGCTTCACTGGTGCCATGGTAGACCGGCAGCTGGATGTCAATCTTTGGGATATTGATGTAGCCCATAATGCCACTGCCGGTGACGTTGAGCAGATTGTCATAACCGGGGACTTCCTTGTGGTACATCAGGGGGAATTTAATGGCGTTAAGGGCATGGTTATAGGTAATGGCATCATCAAACAGGTGGGTATAGTCTTCTTTGGAGATGCTGGAGACCACGGCATCATAATTGGCGATGGCTTGGGTCTGGTGCAGGTCGTTCCAGTAGTTGCTGAAGGTGGGATACAGCAGTAAGGACAACCCCACAATCAGAAACAGAATCAGGATGATGGTGAAGACGGGACTCTTTTTCATGTGGGACTCTCCTTGTTGCTGTACCGGGGGAAGGCAGAAGCCTTCCCCCTATGGAATTGGACTGTGGGATTAAGCCTCAACGGTCATGCGCTTTCTGGCAATCAGCAGAACTGCTGCGCCGATAAACAGGACGGAGCCGAGGATATAGAAGATGGTGGTACCAATGCCACCGGTGACGGGCAGGGTAGAGCCGGAGGAGTTGCGAACACCCACGGTGTTGCTGTCCTGAGCAATATCGTCGACCTTGTAGGAGACGGTGACGCTGACTTCGTCGCCGTTCTCATTGTATTTGGGGATAATCTCAATCTTGACGGGGGTCTCCATCAGGTTGTAGCCTGCGGGAGCCTTGGTTTCCTTCAGGTAGTAGATGCCGCTGTCCAGACCCTTGATGTTGATGGAGCCGTTGGCATCGGTGTCCAGAACACTGGCCTGAGTCTCATCGGTGGTCCAGCCGTAGACCACGCCAAGGTCGTTGGCATCCACGGCAGTGCCGTTGATGACCGTACCGGCGGCAATCATTTCCTCGGTGATGACCTGAGCATAGTACTTGACGATCTGGTCATTCTCGGTACGCTCGTAGTACAGGACGAATTCAGCGCCTTCCAGCTTCTTTTCCTTATTGTCGGCATCGTACTTATCCACATTGATCTGGAAAGTGAAGGCGTGGGCGGGGTCTTCGGGGGTCTTGCCGGTGGGAGGGGGGTAGGTGCCTTCACCGTCATCATTGGGGTTGTTGCTGAATTCCACATAGACCTTGTTGGTCATGGGGTCAGCAATCAGCGCATCTCTGGTGACACGGGCAGAATACTTGACCACAATCTTCTGGGTGGGCAGGACACTGGGGTAGAGCTCATGCAGGTCAACAAACTCCAGAGACAGATTCTTGCCGTCGTTGGCGGCGTTCAGTCCTGCGGGCCAGGTGGGGTTCTCGTCGGCGGCATTATAGAAGCTGTGAACCACATTGCCGTCGTGACCTTCCAGATAGACCTGCTCGAACTGGATGAATTCAATACCGGTGGGCATGGTATCGAAGAACTTATAGTAGTAAGTCTCATAGTCCTTCAGGTTGGAGGGCAGTTTGCCGACCCACTTATAGTAAACGGTGTCGTTGATATCGAAGTCTTCATGCTCAGTGTAAGTACCGTCCAGCGTGTCATTGACGGTCTTCTCTACGGAAGGAACACTGCTCTTGGGGGCGACGGTCTCGTCCTTGATGACACGGAGGATGAACTTGGTATAGGAGTCATACTCACCGGACAGGGAGTTGTCCTGATCCTTGACCAGATAGTAGCCGGGGGTCAGACCGCTGATGGTATAGTAGCTCTTGTCTACTTCCTTGCCGTCTTCTCCGGTGGTGATGTTCTTGGTGTAAGTGCAGTTGCCGGTGTTCCTGCCGGACTCGACATGCTTGGCGAAAATGGCAGCCAGAGCATCCAGAGATTCAGAGTCGGTGGTGACATTGTCCGCCATGGCCTCAGCCAGAGTGGCGGCATCGGTAACGCCCAGCAGCTTCTTTAAGGGAGCGCCGGCTTCGGCGGCGGTAGCGGCAGCCTGAATGTCAGCCAACAGGGCGGCGGAGTGGTCATAGCCCTCGCCAACAATGGCAACGCCCCATTCGATGTTGGTCAGAACCTGCTTGTCCGTACCGGCAACGGTTTCCAGTGTACCGGAGAAAATCTGGTAGGCTTCATAGTTGTGACCTTCCACGGGGTTATTGATGGTTAGGGTATGGGTGGTGTCTTCAGCAAAGACAGTGGCGCTCATGCTCAGAACCAGCACGAGGCAGAGAATGAGGGACAGTGCTTTTTTCATTGTAGATTCTTCCTTTCGTTATTTATGTATTGTGGATACATCCCGGCGCAGGAGATTTGCCGAGGCAGGTGGAGCTTACGACCTTGCCCCCCTTTCACGCCTGCGCCATTGGCTGTATCCGTACATCAGCATGGCCAGAACGATGAGAACCAGACCGCTGAATGTATATGTGGTTGTGCCCGTGCCACCGGTTGCCGGGAGGGTCAGGGCGGTGTGGTTGGTGACTGTGCATTGACCGGTTGTGGGGTCAATGTCATAGGTGACCAAATAGGTTTTGTTTCCCATTTGCAACAGTTCTTCCGACTGAGCAATGGTCTCGTAATACAGCAGGGTAGTGCCGTCGTTTTCCAGAATGGCACTTTGACGGGTTTCGCTGGTCGTACCAATGCCGCCCACCTCCCGGATGAAGTATCCCTGTTGCTGGATAGGAGCATCCTTCGTCGGCAGAGTCACCTTGAAAGAGCCCTGCCAGCCATTTTGTGCATCCAGCCGAAGGATTCTGGCATTGCCGGAGGTATCCAAAACCAGTTGCTCTGTTGTACCGACCTTTTGACAGAGTACAACAAATACCGTCATGCCGTTGGAGGCCTCGGGATTGCCCCAGACCTTCTTTACCGGCAATTCTCCATAGTGGACGGTTTTCCCGTTGGTGACCTTCGCCGCACCGAATACGCCATTGGGTGTGCCGGTGTAGCTGGTGTAACGGGCGAATTCCGTCTTGCCGATGACATTGTGGTCTCCGGGGTCATTACCCATGCGGAAGGTAATGCCGGTTTCGTGAGCCGCCGCAAAGCAGTTGGTATCCGATTCGATGGCAATATCCCGGATGGTATAGACATCACTGGGATTTTCCGTCAAAAGATAAGTGCCTCTGGCCAGACTGTCTGCCTGGGCTGAGCCGGTGGTCTGACCTGCCGGGACAGTGACCTCAAGGGTGATGTCGCCGCTGTGGTCGTCGCCGTCTTCACTGCGGTGAAGGGTAAAGCGGAAGATTTGGTCTTCATCAGAAATCAGCTCCGGGGTGATTTCCTTGGTGACGCGGATACTGCCGCAGATGACATGGACAAGGTGAACATGATCTTTGTCCACAATGCCATAACCTTCTTCCAGACGCCCGCTGGTAACCTCATCGCTGACCTCTGTGCCCGGATTACCTGTGCCGTTGTGGACATTGTAGTCGGGGCGGGAGGAATTGGGATTCAACAGGGAAGCCTCACCCAGCTCATAGGCGGTATAGGTCACATGGAGGGTATAGTCTTCCACCCGCTGTCCGGGTTTGGTGGCTTCGTGGGTGCTGTAGTCGGCGGATTCTCCGGTTTTGGTCAGCCGGAAGGTGAAGTAACCCACCGGACCATGACTGCTGGCATCGTCATAGGTATAGTCAATGGTGACGGTGTTGCTTTCTGAGGCGGCAAGATGCGCCCACTGTGCCGGAGTCAAGTCCTGACCCATAGCATAGCACAGCAGGAAAGAGTCACTTTCCAGACCATCTGTGGTATAGGTGTCAGGGTCCAGTTTGTTTTGGATTGGGCCATAGTCCACGGTACTGCGATTGGGCAGGTCGGCGTGGATTTTGGTGAATTTGGTGTTGTTGTAGAAGTATTGCAGACTGTCTAAGGGACTGTTGCCGGGCTCATTGATGGTGTCGCCCAGATAGACGGTGACTTCGCTCGTCATCTGGTTCATGTCCAGCAGACGGACATTGACGGTGGGCACAGGCAGATGCAACGCTGAGCCGCCCACATCAATGGAGGCATATTTATTGGTCTCAATGGCATTGCCGCCAATAAAGTCCTCTTTGGCCTTCACATAGAAGCGACCGGTCCAGCCGCTGGTCTCTGACAAGGTTCTGTTTTTCCAGTGAATGGCCAAGTCTCCGTTTTCTTCCCGGAGCAGTTGACCGTGACCTTCTCGACCCTGCATCGTGCCGACAAATTTGCCCTCCAGTGTAATCCAGTCGCCGGGTTCCAGAATCACCCAGTCCCGGGTATCGTCAGAATAGAGGGTATGCCGCCCGGTGTATGATCCCTTGTTGACCCAGGCAATGGGGTAGAAAGAGTCGCTGATGACGTCCACCACATCGCCACTGATTTCCGAAGTCTCCTTGGGGGCGAGACTGGAGAAAAGCAGGTCATAGAGGGTTTTGGTCAGGTCTGAGGCATCCTGAAGCATATTGGCATACTGAGGCAGTGTGGCGATGTCCTCCAGCACCTGTTTGCCGCCTTCCACATCATCCATGCCCAAACCAACGGTCATCAGGGTGGATTCCTGCCGGACTTTTGCGCCAAAACTGCGGATTTGGTCATAAATCACATCCAGAGCTGGAGCACTGCTGTCACTGCGCACTGGCGCGCCGTCAGTGATGAGGATGGTAAAGGTGTAGTCTTTGCCTTTGGTGTATTTGTCGTCGCTTGAGCCATCTTTGTAAGTGATGTTGCCGATCAGGTGATTATAAGCGTGCTCCAGCGCCAAATCCTGCCGGGTGCCGCCTTTGGTGTTGATGGCATTTACCGTATTGACCAGCACGTCAGCATTGGCCGGAGTCAGCTCCATGGGGCCCATACACTCCGCCTCATCTACCAGTTTGGTGAAGCGAATCAGGGTGGCGGTGTTCTCGGTGTTGGCATCAGAGAGCTGATAAATTGCCCGGGAAATAGACTCCTCCAGATAGTGCAGGCGGTTATATGGGTTGACAGCGGTATATACCTGGAACGTTTTGTTGCTGCCGGAGCCGATATAATTGCCCAGTGTGCCGCCAATGGTCATGCCCAGGTCGCCACCATTGGCTCTGACCTTCTCGCCTGCGTCGTTGGAGGTAGGCTGATTGTCAAAAGCCACATTGGACAGCGGGAAGATGGCCAATTCTCCGGCTTGCCGGTAACCATCGGCATTGTCATACCATGCTTTGGCATAGTAGGAGGCGTCCTGATACATCCACCGCTCACCGTTGTGCCAAATGGCCAGTACGGTGGAAGTGCCGGCGGGGTCGGCAATGATATAATAGAGGGTGTTTTTGTCCAGCTTGTCCATTTGTCTCAGGTTTTGGTTGCCGGTGAGTCGTCCCTCGGTGGGGCCTTGATAGAGGGTGATGGTCTGTCCGGTTTCCTGAAGCCCGGAGGGGAACAGCATGGAGTTGGACTGGTCCACCACAAACAGCACGTCAATGGGCTTCATTTCATACAGCCGGATACTGGACTCGGCTTGCAGGACAATTTCATAGGTGCGGTTGTTGTAGTCTTCCACCTCGGCGTGTTTACCGGCATCCAGTGCGTCGAGACTGTGGTTGAGGAAACTGCCAATGGTGCGGTTTCCTTTGAAGACATTATGCCCCACGGTTTCGTTGTAGGTAACGCCAAAACTGCGGGTATGCAGACTGTCGCGCATATAGCCCTCAGGGGTGGATACTTCGGTGATGGTGTATTCGCCGGTGGGAATATCCTGCGGGAGCTGGATTTCCACGGCATCTGTGCTGTATATGACTGCGGAATACGCCTGCCCGGAGTCGGTTGTGCCGGTGATGTGGAATTCACAACCCGCCAGAGGATGAATGCCACTGTCATAGGCGGCAAAGTTATAGAAATAGAGGGTATCTACAGCACTCTTGCCGGTTTTGACGGCGGTGGGGTAGCCGGGGCGGGTTTCCACCGGTTCAGTAGGCGGTTCGGTAGGCGGTTCAGTAGGCGGTTCAGTAGGGGGGTCTGTTGGTGGTTCGGTGGGCGGTTCTGTTGGTGGGTCGGTGGGTGGCTCAGTGGGGTCTGGAATGTCGGGGTTTTCAATCACCACGGAGTTACCGGCTTTTGGCCAGTCGCCACCGGCCACACGGCAGTCGATGCTGGCGGTGGTGCCCGTAATCCGCAGGACGATCTGATGGCAAATGCCGCAGGTATATCGACGGGTGGAATGGGAAGTATGTCCCTGATCACAGGTGCAGGTAACGGAGACTACTTCGCAGCCGACCAGGGAAGAAATATCCGGGGCATAGTAGGTGACACCGGAATGGTTATAGTCATCCAAAGTGATGGTGACGACAGAACCCACTTGACAGGTATAGGTATTACCCTCAGGGAATTCCACGGCAGTCCAAATTCTTCTGCCGGTAAAGTCCAGTGTCAGGGTGGCAGGGTCGCCGGTGGCCGTGGGGTGGAGGGTGATGCTGTTTTGATCTTCTTCGGGGTAACAGTCGGCGGTATGGGTGTGGGCAGTCAATTTGCAGATCAGAACAGGTTCCGCTTCTGCAGGAAGGCAAGACAGGCTGTGCTGATGGGGCAGAACCTCCGGAATCCCGCAAATCAGGTTTCCGTCTTCGTCAAAGCAATCCTGCGCATGGACATGGGGGACCAATTCCGCAAGTCCGCAGACCAGTGCATTGTCCCAGTAGCAGTCTTCGGTATGAAGGTGGGGGGGAATCTCCGGGAGCTGACAAACCAAACGCCCATTGGGGCTATAGCACAAAGCATCATGGGTATGAATGAGCAAGTCGGCATACCCGCATTGGAGGACACCGGTTTCGGTATAACAGCTTCCCTGATGACGGTGGACACCCAGAGATTCCTCGGTGCATTCGATGGGTAAATCCTCAGCCGCCACATAGCACATTTCCCGGTGGGTGTGTTCTTCCAATCCGCAGAGGAAGTCCTGCTCCAGCGTAATGACCGGAAGAATCAGGGCATAGGTGGTGCAGAAGACCACCAGACAGGCCAGCAGCCGAACCAGAGTGCGCCAGATGCTCCTTCGTTTGCTTTGACGGCGATAATGTTGAACCATGGTGGTGGCTCTCTCCATTCGGCTACCTCCTTTCTGCAAATCCGGGTAGAACCGGACTTATCCCACAGGACCAAACTGCCCCAGTGGCCAGACCCGGAAAACAATCTTGCCCACAATCTGCTCTATGGCGACACAGCCCACCGCCGTATGTCTGGAATCGGCAGAGGATGCCCGGTGGTCGCCCATGACGAAGTATTTCCCATCGGGGACCTGATAGGGCAGGTCAATGTCGGCATCGCCCAGGGACTTATCGGTCAGATATGGCTCAATCAATTCCTGTTGATTGACATAGACTGTACCGTCTTCAGCGATGTCCACCCAATCTCCCGGGCCGGCGATGACCCGCTTGACCAGAACCTTGTTGTTATAGTAGAAGGCAATGATGTCCCCCTGCTTAAAGTCGTCGGTTTTTACGGAGAAGATGATTTCCCCATGGTTCAGGGTAGGGGACATGGAGTTGCCATAGGTCTGCATCACCGGAAGCCACAAGGTTGCCACCAGAACAGCAACAGCCGCCACGGTGATGAGGGCATAGATGGTGCTTCTCAGCACATTCTGATACCGCTTGCGATATTTACTCCGTCGGATTTCGGCCTCCAGGAGTTCGATGGAGGGGCGGTCAAGGGATGTTTTAGCGGTTTTCATTGGTCGTCTCCTTCGGTGAGCCGGGCATCTTCCAGCCATGCAATCATGTCTTCACATCTGCGCCGGGTAGTGGCTTCCAACTCGTCACAGCGCAGCCGTACGTTCAGCGCATACTGCTCGCAAGCCGCCTGCGCCGCTTCAAAGAGCCGGTTTAAGCGCAGAGAGGCCTCAGCCAGAGAACCGGTCTGATGGATGGCAATCTGTCGCTCCAACAGCTTCTGCTCCGCTTCATATAGCTGTTCCCGCAACAGGAGATTCTCCTTGCTCAGTTCCAACAGCATCTCCATCAGGTCACTGCGCCGCAGTCGTTTCAGTTCCTTCGCCGTCATAGATATTTCCCCTTATCCGCCGTTTTTTGGCTCTGCTATAGTTACGGATACAGATAAATTTCATTATTAAAATCATACCAATTGTGACGTTTAATGTCAACTGGGTTAGTACAAATGATAGATTGCATATCACACTGATAGCAAATTCAGCGGGGGGGGGGTAAGATTTTTAAGTCTTGACAAAAGAATGAAAGAATGATAGACTATAAATCAGCCCGCTTACTATCTATCAAAATCGGGTAATTTTTTCTGTCCGTTGGAGGGAAAATTCGATGAAGTATAATGATATAATTCGGTATATTAAGAATGAAAGAATCGCCGCCTCGGTGAAGACGGCGGCGGAGATGTATTTGCGCGATGGCATTGGCGAGGCAAAGATGACCGACATTGCAGACCAGGCGCAGATTGGTGTAGCTTCTTTGTATCGCTACTTCGGCACCAAGCAACTATTCACCATAAAAGTAGGCGCATACATCTGGAGCATGACCCTGAAGGAGCTGGAGCCCATTTATACGGGTATGGTCTACGAAGCCAAAACGGGATTGGAGCAGGTGAAGACACTGCTGAATATCTTCCCGTTGTTTCTGGAGAAATACAGACCGTTCCTTCGGTTTTTAACGGAGTTTGATATGTTCGTCATCAAAGAGCACTTGAGTCAGGAGCATTTGGCAGAATACGAGCAATGCTCCCTCAATATCATGCCGGTGATGGTCAGTGCCCTGAAGAAAGGGGCAGAGGATGGCACGGTGCGGGCGGATGTGGATGGCAATGTGTTCTACCACACCGTGACTGATGCGCTTTTGAGTATGTGTCAGCGGTTTGCGTGGGGAAATGTGCCCAATATGGAGAATCAAGCGATGAACCGGAAGGCACTGCAAATGGCGATTGAGATATTCCTGGGGTACATTGAGAAGAAGTGAAGATGGAGAACCGGTGCTGTTTGATATGATCCCCCTAAAGTAGGCCACGGAAATATCCAAAGTCTATTTTAGGGGGATTACTATGTCTAAATCGAGACACAGTGCGGAATGGAAGATAGCGCTTGTAAAAAGATATCTATCCGGG
>SVLX01000080.1 GCA_015067725.1 Oscillospiraceae bacterium
CTATCTTCCATTCCGCACTGTGTCTCGATTTAGACATAGTAATCCCCCTAAAATAGACTTTGGATATTTCCGTGGCCTACTTTAGGGGGATCATATCAGGGGGTGGGAGGACGGCGCTGTTTTGCTTATGTTGAGATAATCGGTGTGTACGGAGGGGTCATGACCCCCCGGCAGTTGCGGGAGCGGGGCTTTCCGGTGAACGCAGAATCTTCTCACACCCTGTAGCGCGCGGCATCCTTGACGCGCAACCGCTGTGTCTTGTTGGGAGGCTTTCGGATTCGCCGGAGGGTAGTGCTTGCTGGTGGGTACTGCTGCCGGCACAACGAGGGCGTCGTGCCCTACGGGAGGTTGGTGCGGATTTGCCGGGAGATGGGCGTTTGGGAGAAGTTCAGCTACCCCTGCCCATCAGTCCCCCAGCAGAAAAAGCAACATTTACCCATTACACAGCAATAATTCTTCTGTACGAACGCAAAAAATGTGTGTATAATGGTGTTATATCCTTATAGTTCCCGCAGTGCATCCACCAGAGCGGTCTTGGCGGCAGCTTTCTCATCCTTCATCTTGATGACTCTTGCCGGAACACCAGCCACCACAGCCTCCGCCGGTACGTCGCTGACCACAATGGCACCAGCCGCCACCACAGCGCCCTTACCAACCCTGACACCCTCCAATACCACCGCATTGGCACCGATGAGGACATCGTCTTCAATAACCACCGGCGTGGCACTGGCCGGTTCAATCACACCAGCCAACACAGCACCCGCACCCACATGGCAACGCTTGCCTACGGTGGCTCTGCCGCCCAAAACCGCGCCCATGTCAATCATGGTGCCTTCGCCTACCACAGCGCCGATGTTGATGACCGCACCCATCATAATGACTGCGCCGTCATGAATCTCTGCCTGATCCCGGATGATTGCGCCGGGCTCAATGCGGGCGTTGATTCCCTTGAGATCCAGCAGGGGCAGCGCCGAATTCCGGCAGTCATTCTCCACCACCATATCCCGGATGGCCGCTTTCTGCTGTTCCAACTGAGGGGCAATGACCTTCCAGTCACCAAAGAGCAGTTTCGCCCCCTCACCTGCGGGGAATACCCGGACATTGGTGAAGCTGGTGGGGGCATTCTCCCAGAGATAGACCTTGACCGGGGTCTTCTTCTCGGCGGTGCGGATAAATTCAATAATCTCCTGTGCGTTCATTGTTTTGACTCCTTTGCGTTTTTCTTTAGCATATCATAAACCAGCCCAAATTACAACCGCAAAAACATCCACCAAAAGGGGACGATTGCCATGAATCTTGTTTGTCACCGCAGAACCCTCCACCGGATTCCTGAGCCGGACTTCCGGTTACCGGAGACTTTGGCCTATGTGGAGTCTGTTCTGTCTCCGCTTAACTGTACGCTCCACCGCCCCATTGAGAGCAGTATCTGCGCCTTCTTTGACTTTGGTCGGGATGAAGCACTGGCTTTCCGGGCGGATATGGATGCTTTACCCATCCCGGAAAACAGCGGACTGGACTTTTCTTCTCAGCACCCCGGGTATATGCACGCCTGCGGACATGATGGTCATATGGCCATTCTTCTGGGGTTTGCCCAGTGGGTATCCCAGCAAAACGAGATGCCCCACAATATCCTCCTGATTTTCCAGCCTGCGGAGGAGACCATCGGCGGTGCAAAGCCCATCTGTGAAAGCGGTATTCTGTCCCGGTTTAAGACAAAGGCTGTTTTTGGTCTGCATCTGTGGCCCGACCTGCTGACCGGCAAAGTCTCCACCCGCCCCGGTGGGATGATGTGCCGCACCTCTGAGGTTACCTTGCGTGTCACCGGCAAGCCCGCCCATGTGGCCAGAGCCGAAGAAGGTCTGGACGCACTGGAAGCCACCGCCCGGTGGTATCTGGCGGCACTGGAAGCAGAGAAAAACACCCCCGGCTCACTTCCCCGACTGCTGAAGTTTGGCCGGATTGAGGCCGGTACCGTCCGCAATGCCCTGGCCGGAAATGCCACATTGGAGGGCTCTATGCGGGCTTTCGAGGATGAGACCTTCTACCACCTCAAGGGCAAACTGGAAGATTTGGCCACCGCCATCAGCAACGACACCGGTTGCTCCTTTGACCTCCACTTCTCTGAGGGCTACCCGGCAGTGGACAACCACCCGGAGGTCTATGCCCGGCTGAACGAAATCGCCAATCTGGAATATCTGGATGAGCCGGTGAAAATTGCCGAAGACTTCTCCTGGTATCAACGCTATGTCCCCGGCGTATTCTTCTTCCTGGGTTGCGGTCCTGCCCCGGCTCTCCACAGCCAGAACTTCAACTTTGACGAGAAGGCGCTGGATGTGGGTCTGGAGCTGTTTAAGACCATCGCCCTGAGGTACTGATATGGAACTGTCCCGGAATTTGTCTGACCTGAGACTCAGCGGCATCCGCAGATATACGGCTCTGGCTTCCGAAGTGGGTGGCTGTATCATGCTGACTTTGGGTGAGCCGGAATTTGATACCCCCAAACCCATTGTGGAGGCCGCAAAAGCCGCGCTGGACAGCGGCTTCACCCACTACACCGAAAACCGGGGTACTGCCCTCCTGCGCAGAGCCATTGCTGACTTTGAGCGGGAAAAGCGGGATCTTACCTACACCGAAGACGAGGTCATTGTCACCGCCGGTGCAACCGAAGCCATCTTCATCGCCATGATGGGTGTACTGAATCCCGGCGATGAGGTCATTATCCCTGTCCCCGCCTTCAGTCTCTATGGCACCATCGCCAGAATCTTAGGGGCTGTCCCGGTGGAGGTGGACACCGCACCCAATGGATTCCAGCTCACCGCCGACACCTTGTCAAAAGCCATCACCCCCAAAACAAAGCTCATCGTCCTCAACTCCCCCAATAACCCCACCGGGGTCATTTATACCGAAGAAAACCTGCGCCGTATCGGCGCACGGATAAAAGGGAAAGATATTTTCGTCCTCAGTGACGATGTGTATTGGGGACTGAGCCCCTGCTTCACCTTCTCTCAGTTGGTGGAGCAGAAAGAGCAAATCCTCAGCGTCCAGAGTTTCTCCAAACCCTATGCCATGACCGGCTGGCGCATGGGCTATCTCATGTGTCCGGAATGGATGGCACAAAAGCTGACCGCCCTCCACGGGCACTGCATCACCTGTACCCCCGCCATGCTCCAGCAAGCCTGCCTTACTGCCCTCACCATTGACCCTAAACCCATGGCAGACAGCTACCGAAGCCGTAGAGATTACCTCTGCCGCCGTCTGGAATCCATGGGGCTACCCCACACCAGGCCTGAGGGCGCATTTTACATCTTTCCGGAGATTCAGCATCTGGGCATAAGTTCCGATGAATTCTGTACCCGGCTGATTCGGGAGGGTCAGGTCGCCACCGTGCCCGGCTCTGTCTTTGGTCGGGAGGGCTACTTCCGGATGTCCTATTGCTGTGGTATGGATGCGCTGGAGACCGGAGTGAACCGACTGGAAGACTTTTTGAGACATTTATAATCCCGTCCCCACCTATACTATAATATTAAAGGAGAGATCACCATGAAACAGGTCGTATTTAGAGGCATTGCCACCGCTCTTGTCACCCCCATGAAGCCCGATGGTGCCATCGATTATGAAGCCTATGGCCGTCTCATTGACTGGCAGATCGAAAGCGGCATTAACGCACTTGTCGCCTGCGGTACTACCGGAGAAAGCGCAACCATGACCGAATCCGAACACAAGGAAGTCATCCGCTTCACCGTGGAGCGGGTGGCCGGGAGAGTCCCCGTCATTGCCGGCACTGGCAGCAACTGCACCGCCAAGGCTGTAGCCATGACCCGCTATGCCTGCGAAGTGGGCGCTGACGCCTGCCTGGTGGTGACCCCCTACTATAATAAGGCAACGCAGGCCGGTCTGATTGCTCACTTCACCGCCATTGCCGATGTTTCCACCAAGCCCATCATCACCTACAATGTCCCCTCCCGCACCGGTTGTAACCTTTTGCCTGCCACCTGCGCGGAACTGCTGAAGCACCCCCGGATTGCCGCCGTCAAGGAAGCCTCCGGCAACATCAGCCAGATTGTGGAGATTGCCGCCAAAGCCCCGGAACTGGTCATTTACTCCGGCAATGACGATCAGATTGTTCCCATTTTGTCCATGGGTGGTCTGGGCTGTATCTCCGTGCTGTCCAATGTTGTCCCCAGAGAAACCGTCGCCATCTGCGACAAGTTCTTTGCCGGGGATGTGGCCGGTGCGGCAAAGCTCCAGTGTGAACTGCTGAATCTGGTGAACCTGCTGTTCTGCGAGGTCAACCCCATTCCCGCCAAGGCCGCCACTGCTGCCATGGGCTTCGGTGAGGGCGGTATCCGTCTGCCCCTGACCCCCATGACCGAAAAGAACCGTCAGGCCCTTCTGGAGGAAATGAAGAAACTGGGGGCGATCAAATGATGAGAGCCATTGTGAACGGTGCCGCCGGTGCCATGGGTCTGGAACTGCAGAAACTGCTCCGCTCCGGCTACGCCGGCGGCGAAATCGCCGCACTGATTGACACGAAAGCAGGCGAGGGCATTGTCCCCGACTTCTCCCGGGTGAATGTACCTGCGGATATTGTCATTGACTTCTCCTTCCACACTGCCACCGCCGCCGCTGTGGACTATGCGGTTAAGCACGGTCTTCCTCTGGTGGTCGGCACAACCGGTCACACCGAGGAGGAGCGAAACCACATCTTATCTGCCGCAGAACAGATTCCTGTATTCTACACCGGGAACATGAGTCTGGGCGTGGCCGTGCTGTGCAAGCTGGTCCGGGATGCCGCAAAATTCTTTCCCGATGCAGACATTGAGATTCTGGAGGTCCACCACAACCGCAAAGCCGATGCCCCCAGCGGCACTGCCCTGATGCTGGCCAAAGCCGCCGCCACGGACCGTCCCAATGCAGAGATTAAATGCGGCAGAGCCGGTGTTGGCCGCCGCCAGAAGCAGGACATTGGCATTTCCTCCGTCCGCCTGGGAAATACCGTGGGGATTCACGAGGTAATGATTTCTACCGGCACTCAGACCATGACCCTAAAACACGAAGCCCACGACCGGGCGCTCTTTGCCCAGGGTGGCATGGAGGCGGCGGCTTTCCTCATGGGCAAAGCACCCGGGCTCTATACCATGGATGATTTGGTCAAATAGCGAGGTTTTCTTATGATCACGACAAAATTTGGCGGAACTTCTCTGGCTGATGGGCAGCGGTTTGCCATGGTGCGCAGTATTCTGGCTATGGATGACCGGCGGAGATTCATTGTGGTTTCCGCGCCGGGAAAGCGACACCCGGAGGATGTCAAAATCACCGACCAGCTCTATCGTTGCCATGAAGCCGCCCGCTCCGGCGGTGATGTGGCCGCAGTCTTCCAGCCCATTGCCCAGAGATTCCGGGAGATTATCCGGGAGCTGGGGCTGGCACTGGATTTGGAGGATGAGTTCAAGTTCACCCTCTGGGTCATGGAGCGGGGCGCGGGTCAGGCATTCTGTGCCAGCCGGGGTGAATACTTCAGTGGACGGATTATGGCCGCCTATCTGAATCTCCCCTTTGTTGACCCGGCGCAGTGCGTGTTTTTTGACGATCACGGTCAGTTTGACGGCGAAATGGCGCAGCAGTCTCTCTCTGCCCGGCTCTCCGGCCTTGACGGAGCAGTGATGCCCGGCTTCTATGGTGGCACACCGGATGGCGCTGTCGCTACCTTCTCCCGGGGCGGGTCAGACATCTCCGGGGCGATACTGGCCAGAGCCACCGGGGCAGAGGTCTATGAAAACTGGACCGATGTCTCCGGAATCCTGGCGGCAGACCCCCGGATTGTGGCCAATCCTCAGTCCATCAAAAGCATGACCTATCGGGAGGTGCGGGAGCTGGCCTATCTGGGCGCAACCGTCCTCCACGAAGATGCCATTTACCCTGTTAAAATGGCCGGTATCCCCGTCAACATCCGCAATACCATGTGCCCGGAAGACAACGGCACCTGGATTGTGGCCGAGTCCGATGCCCCTGCCGGAGCGATTACCGGCATTGCCGGAAGATTGGGCTACAGCGCCATTCAGGTAGAAAAGGAGCGCTCCAATACCGAGGTAGGCTACTGCCGGAAGATCCTCTCGTGTTTGGAGCGCAACGGCGTACCCTTCGAGCATTTGGCAACCGGAATCGGCAGTGTCTCACTGGTTGCCCCCACTGCTCTGCTGATGGCACACCGGGAGAGTCTGCTCCATGACATCCACGAGGCTGTCCACCCCGACACCCTGCAAATCATTGACGGTCTTGCCATGATTGCCGTGGTGGGCAGAGGCATGGCCGGAAGAAAACAGGTTGCCGGGCAACTCTTCTCCGCAGTTGGTCAGGCCGGAGTCAGTGTCCGGCTGATTGACCAGGGTACCAAGGAGCTGAATATCGTGCTTGGTGTGGAGGAATCAGACTATGCCAAGGCCATGAATGCCATTTATCATGGTTTCTTCCCAAATGCCTGAAGCCCAATAATGAATTTGGCAGTTTGCACAAAATGAAACCGGGGTTTTCGCCCCCACAACTGCTTATGTCACAACGATTTTCCAACTCAAGCCAATGTTTTTAATGTTGGCTTGAGTTTTTTATGGCTCTATGTCAATAG
>SVLX01000016.1 GCA_015067725.1 Oscillospiraceae bacterium
CCGTCGGTGGAAGCGATAACCAGGATAGCGCCGTCCATCTGGGCAGCACCGGTGATCATGTTCTTGATATAGTCAGCGTGACCCGGGCAGTCAACGTGAGCGTAGTGACGGGCAGCGGTCTGATACTCGACGTGAGCGGTGTTGATCGTGATACCACGAGCCTTCTCTTCGGGGGCCTTATCGATGGAAGCGTAGTCCTCGAAGCTGGCCTGGCCGAACATAGCCAGATACTTGGTGATCGCAGCGGTCAGAGTGGTCTTGCCGTGGTCAACATGGCCGATGGTGCCGATGTTAACATGAGGCTTGGTTCTTTCAAATTTCTGCTTTGCCATTGAAAAATCCTCCTGTAACTGTTTGTTGTTTGGGGTTGAATAAGAGTTGAGCATTACTTGCCGTACTGGGACTATCTTACTACAGATTCCCCAGAAAGGCAAGAAAAATTTTTATCCGCGGCCACGCTTTGTGATGATATCCTCGGACTTGGACTTGGGCAGCTCCGTATAGTGGCTGGGCTCCATGGAGTACTGACCGCGACCCTGAGTCTTGCTTCTCAGGTCGGTGGCGTAGCCGAACATCTCAGACAGAGGCACATTGGCGTCAATCTGGGTGGAGCCGTTTCTGGGAATCTGACCCAGAATGTTGCCACGGCGGGCAGTGACATCACCGATAACCGCGCCCATGTATTCATCGGGCACAACCACGGCGACCTTCATAATGGGTTCGAGGATAACGGGGTTCGCTTTCCGGCAGGCTTCCTTGAACGCCATGGAACCGGCGATCTTGAAGGCCATTTCGGAGGAGTCAACTTCGTGATACGAACCATCATACAATGTGACCTTGACATCCACCACAGGGAATCCGGCCATAACGCCGGCCTGCATTGCGCCCTGAATACCGGCGTCGACAGCAGGGATATATTCCTTGGGGACGGTGCCGCCAACGACAGCGTTGACGAATTCATAGCCCTTACCGGTTTCGTTGGGTTCGACACGGATCTTAACATGACCGTACTGACCCTTACCGCCGGACTGACGGGCATACTTGGTGTCCTGTTCCACGCTCTTGCGGATGGTCTCCTTGTAGGCGACCTGGGGAGCGCCAACATTGGCCTCCACCTTAAACTCCCTCAGGAGTCGGTCAACGATGATCTCCAGATGGAGCTCACCCATACCGGCGATGATGGTCTGACCGGTTTCTTCGTCGGTATATGCCTTAAAGGTGGGATCTTCCTCAGCCAGCTTGGCCAGGGCAATACCCATCTTTTCCTGACCGGCCTTGGTCTTGGGCTCGATGGCCACGCGGATAACGGGCTCGGGGAAGACCATGGATTCCAGGATGATGGGATGTTCTTCATCGCAGAAGGTGTCGCCGGTGGTGGAGTTCTTCACGCCGACGGCGGCGGCGATATCGCCGGAGTAGACGACATCGATGTCTTCACGATGGTTGGCATGCATCTGCAGGATGCGGCCAAGACGCTCACGATTCTTCTTGGTGGAGTTCAGAACGGTAGTACCCTTAGCCAGCTTACCGGAATAGACCCGGAAGTAGCACAGCTTACCCACATAGGGGTCGGTAGCGATCTTAAACGCCAGCGCGGAGAAGGGAGCATCATCGGAGGCAGGACGGAATTCCTCCTCCTCAGTATCGGGATTGATGCCCTTAACACCCTTCTTATCCAGGGGGGAGGGCATATAATCCACAACTGCATTCAGCATTTCCTGAACACCTTTGTTCTTGTAGGAAGAGCCGCAGGTGACGGGAATAATGCTGTTGGAAATGGTTGCCTGACGGATGGCGGCCTTAATGCGATCCATGGGGATTTCCTGACCTTCCAGGTACATCTCCATAATTTCATCATCAACATCAGAGACGGCATCGAGAAGTTTCTCGCGGTACTCCTCTGCCAGCTCGACCATATCCTCGGGGATGTCTTCTTCCCGCATATCCTTACCCAGTTCGTCGTAGAAGATGAATGCTCTCATCTTCAGCAGGTCGATGACGCCGCGGAAATCGGCCTCAGCGCCAATGGGCAGCTGGATCGGGACAGCCTTAGCCTTCAGCCGGTCATGGATCATATCCAGGACACGGAAGAAGTTGGCACCCATGATGTCCATCTTGTTGACGTACACCATGCGGGGGACTCTGTACTCGTCGGCCTGACGCCAGACGGTCTCCGTCTGAGGCTCGACGCCGCCCTTGGCACAAAGAACGGTCACAGAGCCATCAAGCACTCTCAAAGAGCGCTCGACCTCGACAGTGAAGTCCACATGACCCGGAGTATCGATGATGTTAATCCGGCAGCCATTCCAGAAGCAGGTGGTGGCAGCAGAAGTGATGGTAATGCCGCGCTCCTGCTCCTGCGCCATCCAGTCCATCGTGGCAGATCCGTCGTGGGTTTCACCCAGCTTGTGGCTCCGGCCGGTATAGAACAAGATCCGCTCAGTTGTGGTGGTCTTGCCGGCATCGATGTGGGCCATAATGCCAATGTTTCTGGTGTTTTCAAGCGAATACTCTCTAGGCATTGCGGAACTCCTTTATTACCAACGGAAGTGGGAGAAAGCCTTGTTGGCTTCTGCCATCTTGTGGGTATCCTCACGCTTCTTGACAGAAGCGCCGGTGTTGTTGTAGGCATCCATGATCTCAGCGGCCAGCCGCTCCTTCATGGTAGCTTCGCCACGCTTACGGCTGTAAGCGGTGATCCAGCGCAGGCCGACGGTCTGACGGCGGGCGGGCCGGACTTCGATAGGCACCTGATAGGTGGCGCCACCCACGCGGCGGGACTTAACCTCGACGGCGGGCATAATGTTCTCCATGGCCTGCTGGAAAATTTCCAGGCCATTCTTGCCGAGCTTTGCTTCGGCGATCTCAAAAGCGCCATAGACGACCTTCTGGGCGACACCCTTCTTGCCATCGAGCATGACGCTGTTGATGAGCTTAGTTACCAGAACGGAGTTATAAATAGGATCGGGCAGAACCTCTCTCTTGGGTACGTTACCTCTTCTGGGCACTTCGCTTCCCTCCTTCATATAAAGATGATTTCATAGGTACTTCAGAAGTTTTCTTCTGTTGGTGCCTGGCCAGAGGTTTTTTACAAGAACTCAATGCTCTATAAAAAACGTCCAGCAAGGCGTTGCCTTGCATAAGGCGTGTTTTCACGTTTTCGTGATGGTGGGTGCTAAGAAGGAATCTTACTTCTTGGCAGCCTTGGGCCGCTTGGCACCGTACTTGGAGCGGGACTGCTTCCGGTTCTGGACGCCCTGGGTATCCAGAGTACCGCGGATGATGTGGTAACGGACACCGGGAAGGTCCTTAACACGACCGCCACGGATCAGCACCACAGAGTGCTCCTGGAGGTTGTGGCCGACACCGGGGATATAGGCAGAAACTTCGAAGCCATTGGTCAGACGCACACGGGCGATCTTCCGCAGAGCGGAGTTAGGCTTCTTGGGGGTGGTAGTTCTGACGGCGGTGCAGACGCCTCTCTTCTGGGGGGAGGACAGATCGGTGGCCTTATTCTTCAGGGTGTTGACGCCCTTCTGCAGAGCAGGGGAAGTGGACTTGTAGGCGACCTGCTGTCTGCCCTTTCTCACGAGCTGGTTAAAAGTAGGCATTGGGTTCTCCTTTCTTCGATACTCGCCATAGGCGGATTTATATCCTCAGGGTTTTCCCTGCAGGAATCAGGATTTTACCGTGGCTGCTGCCGCGGCGCCCACGGAGATTCCGCAGGCTTTCCCCAGGTCATCCATATTGGCGACCCAGGTAAATGGGACCCGGCACTGGTCGCAGAGCTGAACCACATCATCGGTCAGCTTGGGGTCGGCATTCCGGGCAAGGTAAACCTGGACTGCGCGGCCATCCCGCAGTGCCTTCTTTAACTGTTTTACACCCACAACATATTCAGCATCCCGCAGTTCCGGGAGCGGGTGTTGTGCTTGCCGGGCGGTCTCATTCAGAATATCCATACGAAACACAATTATACTCTTTTCTTGGGAAAAAGTCAATAAAAACTTGCAAATTTTCTCCCGTTTGCCAAAATATTTTTCCCGGTTCCGGCAGATTTATACCGGGCAGGAAAAATTTTGTCTCTGCGGGCACAGTAAGAACCACCTTACCCCCCAAACAAGGGGGGCAGGTGGTAATTTCTCTTACGCTTCGTCCTCAGTTGCCTCGATTTCCTCGATGTCTTCGGTGTCCTCAGTGACCTCGATGTCTTCGGGGTCTTCGCTGTCTTCGGGTTTCTCCTCAGCCTTCTCGCCAGCGCCAACAACGGCATTGGTGATGATGCTCTTGGGGGTCTTCCCTTCTTCAAAGTCACGGTAGGCCAGCAGACCCGCGCCGGCGGGAATCAGCTTACCGATAATGACATTTTCCTTCAGACCAATCAGGTGGTCGACCTTACCCTTGATGGCGGCATCGGTCAGTACCTTGGTGGTCTCCTGGAAGGAGGCGGCGGACAGGAAGGAATCGGTGGCCAGAGAAGCCTTGGTGATACCCAGAAGCACCATGGAACACTCAGCCAGACGGAGCTCAGTCTCGCCGGCATCGATACGGGCCTGCACCACAGCGTTGGCATCCTCAAACTCGAAAGCATCGATGGTGGTACCCACCAGCAACGTGGTATCGCCGGGGTCTTCCACTTTGACCTTACGCATCATCTGGCGGATGATCACTTCGATATGCTTGTCATTGATATCAACACCCTGCTGACGGTACACAGCCTGGACATTCTGCACCAGATAATTCTGGACAGCCTCAGTACCGGAAATCCGCAGAACGTCCTGGGGATACAGGGCGCCGTCACAGATGGGCTGACCTTGCTCTACCCGCTTGCCATTTTCAACCTTCAGGCCCACGGAGTAGGGCACCTGATAGAGTTTGACTTCTCCGTCATCGGCGGTGATGGTGATGGAGCGCAGAGCCGTGCGGTGGGTCTCATCAATGGAGACCGTACCGGAGACTTCGGCAAGCTGGGCCATCTTCTTGGGCCGGCGGGCCTCGAACAGTTCTTCAACTCTGGGCAGACCCTGGGTAATGTCATCGCCGGCGATACCGCCGGAGTGGAAGGTACGCATGGTCAACTGGGTACCGGGCTCACCGATGGACTGGGCAGCGATGATACCGACAGCTTCGCCCAGATTGACTTCTTCGCCGGTGGCCATGTTCATACCATAGCAGACGGCGCACAGACCGCTTCTGGACTGACAGCCCAGGGGGGTACGGATATAGACCTCGTGAATGCCATGGGCCTCGAACACGGGGGCATCCTCGGGCATCATCAGCTTGGTCTTGGGATGGAGCAACTCACCGGTGGCGGGGTCAACGATGTCATTGACCGGGTAGCGGCCACGGATACGGTTGCCGAAGGTATCGATAACCTTACCCTTCTCCACAACTTCGCTGACCCAAATACCATTGGGCGTACCGCAGTCATGGATGCGGATGATCATATCCTGGGAGACATCGACCAGACGGCGGGTCAGGTAACCGGAGTCAGCGGTACGCAGAGCCGTATCGGTCAAGCCCTTACGGGCGCCTCTGGAGGAGATGAAGTATTCCAGAACAGACAGACCCTCACGGAAGTTTGCCTTGACGGGAATCTCGATGGTGCGGCCGGAGGTATCGGCCATCAGGCCACGCATACCGGCAAGCTGACGAATCTGGTTCATGGAGCCACGGGCGCCGGAGTCAGCCATCATATAGATGGTATTGTACTCGTCCAGATTTCCCTGCAGGGCGGCGGTGACGGCCTTGGTGGTTTCCTCCCACTGACGGACGACACGGCGATAGCGCTCGTCCTCGGTGATATAGCCGTGCTTATAGAACCACTCAATGCGGACGACTGTATCCTCGGCTTCTTTAATCAGCTTCTGCTTGGCCTCGGGAATCTTCATGTCGGCAATGGACACGGAGATAGCGCCCTTAGTGGAGTATTTATAGCCCAGAGCCTTCAGCCGGTCCAGCATTTCAGTGGAGATGGTGAAGCCGTGGCGGGCGATACACTTGTCGATAATCAGACCCAGTTGCTTCTTGCCCACCAGGAATTCCACTTCCATGTCGAATTCCTTTTCGGGGTCATTGCGGTCCACGAAGCCCAAATCCTGAGGAATGGGTTCATTGAAAATCAGGCGACCGACGGTGGTATTGATGAGCTTATAGCGGGTCACGCCGTCCACCACCCGGCTGTTGCGGACACGGATGGGGGCATGGAGGCCCACGGCGCCGCTGGCATAAGCGGCAATGGCCTCATCCACATTGGAGTAAGCCAGTCTGGGCAGGAAAGAGGCGGTCTTCTTGCCCTCAGCCTTGGCCTTCTTGTTGGCGGCCACGAATTCGTCGCCGTCCACCAGAACACCCGCAGGCAGGTCCGTCTCACCGGCGTCGGTGACGAAGACTTCCTCAGCGCCCTTCTCCGCCTTGCCGATACGGACATAGGTCAGGTAGTAGGCACCCAGAATCATATCCTGGGTGGGGACGGTAACGGGCTTGCCATCCTGAGGACGCAGCAGGTTATTGGCGGAGAGCATCAGCATTCTGGCCTCAGCCTGAGCCTCAGCGGACAGGGGTACATGGATGGCCATCTGGTCGCCGTCAAAGTCAGCATTGAAGGCGGTACAGCAAAGGGGATGGAGCTTCAGCGCGCGGCCTTCCACTAAGATGGGCTCAAAGGCCTGAATACCCAGACGGTGCAGGGTAGGCGCACGGTTCAGCATAACGGGGCGATCCTTGATGATTTCTTCCAGAGCGTCCCAGACCTCAGTCTTGCCCTTGTCAATCATCTTCTTGGCGGACTTGATGTTGTTGGCCACGCCGTCTGCCACCAGTTTCTTCATGACGAAGGGGCGGAAGAGCTCAATGGCCATTTCCTTGGGTACACCGCACTGATACAGCTTCAGCTCAGGGCCGACGACGATAACGCTTCGGCCGGAATAGTCAACACGCTTACCCAGCAGATTCTGACGGAAGCGGCCCTGCTTACCCTTGAGCATATCGGACAGGGACTTCAGTGCCCGGTTGTTGGCACCGGTGACGGCACGACCCCGGCGGCCATTGTCCACCAGAGCATCCACAGCCTCCTGCAGCATCCGCTTTTCGTTGCGGATAATGATGTCGGGGGCATTGAGCTGAATCAGCCGCTTCAGGCGGTTATTTCTGTTGATGACCCGGCGATACAGGTCATTGAGGTCAGAGGTGGCGAAGCGGCCGCCATCGAGCTGCACCATGGGGCGCAGGTCGGGGGGGATGACGGGCAGAACATCCATAACCATCCAACTGGGCTTGTTGCCGGACTGACGGAAGGACTCAACGACCTCCAGCCGCTTGACAATGCGGAGTTTTTTCTGGGCGGAGGCATCCTTCAGCTCGGCATGGAGCTCTTCGGACAGCTCATCCAGATCAATGGCCTCCAGCAATTCCTTGATGGCCTCCGCGCCCATTCCGGCACGGAAGTCATCTTCATACTTCTCCCGCAGATCCTGATACTGCTTCTCGCTGAGCACTTCATTCTTGCTCAGGCCGGGGCAGTCACCGGGATCGGTAACGATATAGGAGGCGAAGTACAGCACCTTCTCCAGCAGTTTGGGGCTGATGTCCAGAATCAGACCCATCCGGGAGGGGATGCCCTTAAAGTACCAGATGTGGCTGCAGGGCGCGGCCAGCTCAATGTGGCCCATACGCTCACGGCGAACCTTGGCCTTGGTAACTTCAACGCCGCAACGGTCGCAGATCTTTCCCTTGAAGCGGATCTTCTTATACTTGCCGCAGTGGCATTCCCAGTCCTTGGTGGGTCCGAAGATCTTCTCGCAGTACAGGCCGTCCCGTTCGGGCTTAAGGGTTCTGTAGTTGATGGTTTCCGGCTTCTTGACCTCGCCGAAAGACCAACTGCGAATCATATCGGGTGACGCGATGCCAATCTTGATCGCATCAAAGGTGGCATTTGCCATTTTCACGCCTCCTTATTCTTCGTTATCGCCGACTTCTTCGGCGAGTTCGCTGAACACGTCCATAATGTCCTCAGGACTGTCTTCATCGATGTTAAAGCCGGAATCAAAGACCTCCTGCTCATCGGTGACATAGACCTCGTCCTCGCTGGCATAGACCACATCATCGTCGTCCTCGTCCTTCAGTTCGATCTCGTTGCCGTTTTCATCCAGCACACGAATATCCAGACACAAAGACTGCAGTTCCTTGACCAGAACCTTGAAGGATTCGGGCACACCGGGGGTGGGGACATTGTCGCCCTTAACAATGGCCTCGTAAGTCTTCACACGGCCGGCGATGTCGTCGGACTTAACGGTCAGAATCTCCTGCAAGGTATATGCGGCACCGTAAGCCTCCAGCGCCCAGACTTCCATTTCACCGAAACGCTGACCGCCGAACTGGGCCTTACCGCCCAGAGGCTGCTGCGTGACCATGGAGTAAGGACCGACGGAGCGGGCATGAATCTTGTCATCAACCAGGTGGTGGAGCTTCAGATAGTAGGGGTAGCCCACGGTGACCCGATTGTCGAAGGGTTCACCGGTGCGGCCATCATAGAGGATGGTCTTGCCGTCTTCGGCCAAACCGGCCATCTGCAGGGTATCACGGATATCCTTCTCGTCTGCGCCATCGAAGACAGGGGTGGAAACCTTCCAGCCCAGAGCCTTGGCGGCGTAGCCCAGATGGACCTCCAGCACCTGACCGATATTCATACGGGAGGGCACGCCCAGGGGGTTCAGCACCACATCCAGCGGAGTACCGTCAGGCAGGAAAGGCATATCCTCCTGGGGCAGGACCCGGGAGACGACGCCCTTATTACCATGGCGACCGGCCATCTTGTCGCCCACGGAAATCTTACGCTTCTGGGCGATATAGACCCGGACGACCTTATTGACACCGGGAGCCAGCTCATCGCCATTCTCCCGCTTAAAGACCTTAACATCCACAACGATACCGCTCTCGCCATGAGGCACCTTGAGGGAGGTATCCCGGACTTCTCTGGCCTTTTCGCCGAAGATGGCCCGCAGGAGCCGCTCTTCGGGGGTCAGCTCAGTCTCGCCCTTGGGGGTGACCTTACCGACCAGATAATCACCGGCACGAACTTCCGCACCGATACGGATGATACCCTCTTCGTCCAGATCTTTCAGGGTATCTTCGCCCACATTGGGGATATCCCGGGTAATTTCCTCGGGTCCCAGTTTGGTATCACGGGATTCGGTCTCATGTTCCTCGATATGGATGGAGGTAAAGACATCTTCCCGAACCAGACGCTCATTGAGCAAAATGGCGTCTTCGTAGTTATAGCCTTCCCAGGTGACGAAGCCGATGAGCACATTCTTGCCCAGTGCGATCTCACCCTGAGAGCAGGCAGGGCCGTCAGCAATAATCTGACCGGTCTCAACTTCTTCACCCACCTCAACGATGGGGCGCTGATTGACGCAAGTACCCTGGTTGGAGCGCTTGAATTTCGTCAGTGCATGGGTGTAAGAGCCGATATTGTCATAGCGCACGGTGATATTCGTGGCAGAGACGGCGGTGACAATGCCATGCTCCGTAGCCTTGATGCAGACCTCAGAGTCCACGGCGCACTTATGCTCCACGCCGGTAGCGACGATAGGAGACTCCGTGACCATCAGAGGAACGGCCTGACGCTGCATATTGGCGCCCATCAGGGCACGGTTGGCGTCGTCGTTCTGGAGGAAGGGGATGAAGGCGGTAGCCACAGAGACCATCATCTTGGGGGAGACATCGGTATAATCGATCACTTCCCGGTCAACTTCAATGATCTCGTTACGGTGGCGGCAACTGATACGGGCTCTGGCCAGGCAGCCATTTTCGTCCAGCGGCTCATTGGCCTGAGCGACATAATAATCGTCTTCCACATCGGCGGTCATATAGTCCACCTGGTCGGTGACCTTGCCGGTAGCCTTGTCCACCTTGCGGTAGGGGGCCTCCACAAAGCCATACTCATTGATGCGGGCAAAGGTGGCCAGATAGTTGATCAGGCCGATGTTGGGACCTTCGGGGGTCTCAATGGGGCACATACGGCCATAGTGGCTGTAGTGAACGTCACGGACATCAAAGGAGGCCCGCTCACGGCTCAAACCGCCGGGGCCCAGAGCGGACAGGCGGCGCTTATGGGTCAGCTCAGCCAGGGGGTTATTCTGGTCCATGAACTGAGACAGCGGAGAAGAACCAAAGAACTCACGAATCACGGCGGTAACGGGCCGGATATTGATGAGGCTCTGGGGGGTAACGGAGTCCAGATCCTGAACGGTCATGCGCTCACGGATCACGCGCTCCAGACGGGTGAAGCCCACACGGAGCTGATTCTGCAGCAGCTCGCCCACGCAACGCAGCCGGCGGTTGCCCAGATGGTCAATATCGTCCTTAACGCCCACACCGGCGGCCAGACAACACAGATAATTGATGGACGAGAGGATATCGTCCGGGATGATATGCTTGGGAATCAGCTCATCCCGGCGCAGTTCGATGGCCTCGCCCCAATCTTCGGGGTTTTCTTCCAGCATTTCCCGCAGGACACTGAAGCGAACCTTCTCCTTGATGCCATATTGCTTGGGATCAAAGGAGACGAAACCCGACATATCCACCATGCCGTTGGAGAAAACCTTCAGCTTCCGGCCGCTGGGCAGGTCCAGAATAGCCTCATTGACACCACGGGCGGAAATTTCCTGTGCCCGCGCCCGGGTGAAAACCTCACCGGCCTCAGCCAGCAATTCACCGGTCAGGGGGTCAGCAATGGGCTCAGCCAGTTTCTGACCGGCCAGACGAGTCCAGATATCCAGCTTCTTGTTGAACTTATACCGGCCCACCCGGGAGACATCATACCGGCGGGCATCAAACAGCAGTGCATCGAGATAGCTGATGGCATTTTCCACCGTGGGGGGTTCGCCGGGGCGCAGGTTGCGGTAGATTTCCAGCAGGCTTTCTTCTCTGGTTTGGGCGGCGTCTTTCTTCTCCTTCTCCCGTTTCAACGTAGCCAGAATCAGGGGGTCTTCGCCGAACATTTCCAGAATCTTTTCCTCAGTATCCACGCCCAGAGCGCGGATCAGGCTGGTGATGTGGAGCTTTCTGTTCTTATCGATGCGGACGTAGAACACGCCCTGCACATCGGTCTCATATTCCAGCCAGGCACCCCGGTAAGGAATGACGGTAGTGGAATAGGTGTGCTGCTCAGCCTTGTCCACCTCGTGACCATAATAGATACCGGGGGAGCGGACAATCTGAGAGACGATGACACGCTCACCGCCATTGATGATGAAGGTGCCGCCATTGGTCATCACGGGGAAGTCACCCATGAAGATTTCCTGCTGCTTGATGTCATCGGTGGCGATGTTGCGCAGACGAACCTTGACCTTCATGGGGCGGGCGAAGGTGGCATCACGCTCAATACATTCTTCCACAGTATACTTGGGCTCATCCTTCATGGAGAAGTCCAGGAAGGTCAGCTCCATCTTGCCACTGAAGTCGGTGATGGTACCCACATCCCGGAACACTTCGCGCAGTCCCTCGTCCAGGAACCACTGATAGGAATCCTTCTGGATTTTCAGAAGGTTCGGCATCTCCAGGATTTCTGCATATTTGGCATAACTCTTACGAACAGTCTTGCCAAACTGCTGATCCCTGACCCTATCCATAGCCATATACGTCATCACAGCCTTTCTTTCGGCCTAAGCCGGAATAATGTGTAATACACTGTCTATACTTTATAACACCCGGGGCGGTTGTCAAATTTTTTATTTGCGACTCTTGACAGCAGCCCATCTGTGTGGTAATATATACTCACAATTCGGGGAGTAGGTGCTTGGGGGCATATTACCACATCATGGGATACCCATGATACCACATCTCCGGTCATTTGTCAATGTTTATGGGCAAAAAATCCCAGATTTGTGCAGAACCGCCAAATCCGGGATGTTTTTTTATGCATTTTTGCCTTTTTGCCAAACCAATTGTGTCAATCTCTGTCGGTGGAGCAGGTATCGCTTGGCAATGGGGGTCGCCACCACACCGGAATCCACCATTTCATCCATTTCCGCCAGTGTCACCCATTTGGCGTCACTGGTCTCCCCCGGTTGCAGAACAATCTCCGTCAGGGGCACCGGGTGGCACAGAAAATAAAAATCGAAGAAGGCATCTTTAATCTGGTCGGACTCCAGAAACAGGAATTCTTTCTCCCCCGCCCGGATTCCGGTTTCCTCCCACAGCTCCCGGGCAATGGCCTGTCGGCTGGTCTCCCCCATTTTGGCGGCACCGCCGGAATTCTCCCAGGTATTGGGGCTGGCGGTTTTCTCCGGGGCCCGCAGGGTCAGCAGGATGCGCCCGGCACCGTCAGAAACCCAGACGCAGACCACAAGAATATACTCGCCCTTCCCCAGTTTCTCTCCCCGGCGGTGGACGCGCCCGGTCTTTTGCCGGTTGGCGTTGTAGATGTCCAGTAATTCCATGGATGCCCCCTGTTTTTTGGTGAAATATCCCTTATGGGATGTAAAATACGCCCTGGGCGTGTGAAATATCTCTTTACGCCGAGAAATATTTCTCTGCGAGAGAAATGTGATCTGCTCCCTGCAGGAACAATCATTGTGTAGAATTGACTTTTGTCCCGATGTTTTGTATACTATATATAGTATGAATTACGTTATTCCCGGTATCCCGCAAAGTAGTCAGGAGGTATTGGCTATGGGCACAAAGAAAAAGTACGACCTGCCGGTCAGCAGGGGAAATACACCGGATTTGGATTTATATACCTGGCTGTTGGGGCTCTTTTACGGTTTCACCGGCATCAATGCGCTTCTGACACATTTTGGTGGTCGCCACGTCCCCCCGGAGATGCCCGCCACTTTTCTTTTACTGGGTATCTGCTTTCTGCTGTTGACCCCTCTGGCAGTAACCGACCGTCGTCAGGAAATGCGGGGACGGTTCGCTGTCGTTGGCAGTGGAATCACGCACCTGCTTCTGTCCGGCTTTTGCGCCTTCTCCTGGCCCTGGGTGCTGTTGGTCTGGGGTGCAGAGTGGATGGTCTGCGGGTTTTGTATCTACTGGTTTAAGAGCAGGGCAAAACGAGCCGCCAAGCGCAGAAGGAGGAACGGACAATGACTCCACTGCTACCTGAGAATATGTTTGGCCGCCTGACAAAGTTGCTTCGGTTTGGTCTGTGCTATTTGGCACTGGCCGCAGCAAATTTTCTCCTTGCCGCTGTCGGGTTTGGGCGTTCCTGGTTGGAAGAAGACTTTCCCGCCGTCCCGTTCGCCATGGGTCTTACCAGTTTTCTGGGAGGGCTTATCATCATCTCCAACTGTTTACACGGCATCAGAATCGACCGCTCCACAGTCACGCTGGCACAGGAGTCCATTCAAGTCAAGGACCACCGGGGACGGATTTGGCGGGACATTCCCTACACATCAATCACCGCCGTCAAAAAAGAATCCCACGCCGGAAATTTCATCTACTTGCGGGCACGTTCCCGCATTGAAGAGAAATACTATCCTGCGCTCACGCCCCAGGATTATATCTGCATCTATCTGAACGGCAACGAGACCGCTCCCAATGCCCTCATTTTCCACCGCTTCTTCAAATCCCCCGACTTTCTGCCCATCGGATTCGACCAAGCTGTTTACGACCAGTTGTGCAATCGCCTCCTATGGAATCAGTTACCCCCGCACAGTTGGATGCCCGACAGTTGAAAACCCACCAGCCGCCACAACCTTTCGCCCTCCACAAAAAACACTTCGCATCGGGAATCGGTATTTTAGGGCGTACCGGCAGAAGCCATCCGCTCCGCCCTCTCCCGCTCGGCCTGAGACAGCCGCAGATAATTGGGCATCATTTCCCCGGCATTTCCCTTGACTCCAGCCTTTGCCAGTGCCATGGCCGAGAGAGCAACACCGCCGGCTCTCTGGTGGCGGCGATGCTCCGGCACCAGTTGTAGTCCGGGTACGGTCTCTGCCAGCGTCCGGTGGCACAGCGCAGCGCCGTCTCCCACCAGATAAATGTCTTCGGAGAAGGTGTTCAAGTCCTCCCCCAGTTCCTGCAAACTGATGGCCCGGTCTTCCCGGAGTCTGACCAGTTTACCATCCTCCGCCCGGAAGATGGCATTATAGACCTGACTTCTCCGGGCATCCATGGCGGCGCAGATAATACCGCCGGTCGCCCCCAGACTCAATGCCATGGCCTCCAATGTGGACACGCCATAGAGCGGCAATTCCCGCCCCCAGGCAAAACCCTTGGCCGCGGCAACGCCGATGCGGATTCCCGTGAAGCTCCCGGGACCACCGGCAACGGCCACGGCATCAATATCCTGCACCGTCAAATTGCAGGCAGAAAGCATACTCTCCGCCATGGCCAGAATGGTCTGGCTGTGGGTCAGTCCTGTATTTTGATAGGTCTCCGCCAACAGCAATTCATCCTCCGCAATGGCCACAGAAGCGGCCTTGGCTGAAGTTTCAAAGGCTAAAATCCGCATGGCTTACACTCCTTCGATGGTGATGCGCCGGGTATCATCCTGACCCGGAATCTTCTCAATGGTGATGGTGATGGGCTGCTCCATAGCCTCGGGCACATTCTCGCTCCACTCCACCACGCATACGCCGCCCCGCTCCAGATAGTCGTCCCAGCCAATATCGAACAAATCATCACTGCTATGAAGCCGGTACATATCAAAATGGAACAATGGCAGTCTGCCACCGGTATATTCATTGACAATGGTATAGGTGGGGCTGGTCACCGGGTCGGTGATGCCCAGTCCTCTGGCAAGCCCCCGGGTAAAGGCGGTCTTGCCCGCACCCAAGCCGCCCCGGAAGGCAATAATCTGCCCGGGGCAGAGTTTTTCTGCCAGTAATTTGCCCAGAGCTTCCGTCTCCTGGGGGGAATTGGTCCAAACTTCCATGGTGAACCTCTTTTCGTCCATAATCAGAGTCATTTTACCACAGAGCCGGAAAATATGCAATGGATTTTCCGCAGAATTGCCCGGCAGGCTGCAAATCACCAAGGAAACCGGGATTCCACCAAAAAGTCAGACAACTCCGCCGGATTTGACAGCAAAGCAACCGAAAAACATCCCACCAACAGAAAAAATCCGGCTTAGCGCCGGATCCTTTTGTTTTCTGTATGATAACACGCAACATCATATCCCCAAAGGGAATATTTCACTTATCCCAGAGGGATAAATTTCACTGCGAAGCAATTTCGCTCTCCGCAAGGGGAATTTTACTGCCGCAGGCTCTGGGTGAGGCGTATGATTACATGGTCTGAACTGCTTCAGCTCGGAACATTCATCATTTCGCTCATTTCTCTGCTCACTCGCAAGAAATGAAGAAACAAGAAGTAACCGCCCTACGTTCCCCAACGTACGGTTACTTCTTGTAAGTAACTCAGGGGACTAACCGTCTATCGGCAGTACCCTTTCTGTCTCTATTATACCACATTCCCGCCCAGAGTCAAGGACTTTTGGCAGGTTTTATGTCATAGAAGCATTTGACATTTCCTGTCACTTCTGTTAGAATATAGTCGATTCTCTCAGGAGAATCAGGGTGTTGCCATAACGGTAGGCGGTTATCCCCCCCCCTTTTTCAGGGGGTGAAACTTCTTGCCCCCTGTCTAAACGGAAGGGGGTGACGCACATGAGCATCACGCTTTCGGACCTGATTAGTATCCTTGGGCTGATTTTCACTGCGCTTGGATTCGGTTTCCGGCTCGGTCTCCGTGCTGGAAAGCCCAGAAACAAGAAGTAACCGCCAGGCCTCCCAAGCATAGCGGTTACATCTTGTTGTAACTCAAGGGGGACTAACCGTCTATCGGCAGCACCCTTTTCTATCCCTATTATACCACAAACCCGCCCAGAGTCAAGGACTTTTGGCGGGGTTTTTGTATTCCCCAATACCCGCCGCTGTTGTGCCGGAAGATTCTTCAATTTCCGGCAAGCAAAAACACGCTCCCCAAAAAACAGGGAGCGTGTTCATGATTTATGCGATATCCATCAATCCGGTCAGCCCTTAAGCCTCCAGATTCTCTCCGGTCTCCAGACCAAACAGGTGCGCCACATTGCCATTGAAGGTGAAGCCAATGGTATCGCCCATATTGAAGCTGCCGATTTCCCGGCCGCTCATGTCCATGGTCTGCACCACGATGACCACATCCTTGCCACCGGTCATGGTCGCATGGAGATGGACGGCAGAACCCATCATCTCAGAGACTTCCACCTTGGCCTTCAGGCCGTTTTCGCTCAGGGTGATGTGCTCAGGACGGACGCCCAAGGTAATGGGCTGTGCCTTGACCTGGTTTCTGGTCAGAGCATTCTGCTTCTCCTGACTCAGCTCCACTTCCATGCCGGCCAGGTCAACCACATACTTGCCGTTCTTGATCTTCAGCTCGGCGTCGAAGAAGTTCATCTGCGGCGTGCCAATGAAGCCGGCAACAAAGAGGTTATGGGGATGGTTGAACACTTCCTGCGGTGTGCCAATCTGCTGGATGAAGCCATCCTTCATGATGACGATGCGGTCGCCCAGCGTCATGGCCTCGGTCTGGTCATGGGTAACATAGATGAAGGTGGTGTTGATTCTCTTGCGGAGCTTAATGATCTCAGCCCGCATCTGGTTACGCAGCTTGGCATCCAGATTACTCAGCGGCTCGTCCATCAGGAAGACCTGAGGCTCACGAACGATGGCGCGGCCAATGGCCACACGCTGACGCTGACCGCCGGAGAGGGCCTTGGGCTTACGGCCCAGATACTGGGTGATGCCCAGAATTTCAGCGGCCTCTTTGACCTTGGTGTCAATCTCTTTCTTGTCCACGCCCCGCAGTTTCAGGGCAAAGGCCATGTTCTGATACACGGTCATGTGGGGATACAGGGCATAGTTCTGGAAAACCATGGCGATGTCCCGGTCCTTGGGCGCAACATCGTTGACTCTGCGGTCACCGATAATCAAGTCGCCCTCAGAGATTTCTTCCAGACCGGCAACCATGCGCAGTGTGGTGGACTTACCACAGCCGGAGGGGCCGACCAGAACGATAAATTCCTTGTCTTCAATCTCCAGATTGAAGTCATGGACGGCAATAACGCCCTGCTCTGTTACGGTCAGGTTGGCCTTGCCCTCCTGAGGTTCTTCTTCGCCCTTCTTCTTTTTCTTCTTTGCTTCGTCGCCGCTGAGGGGGTAGATCTTCTTGATGCCCTTGAGAATTACTTTTGCCATAGACAATAGACTCCGGCATAAGGGCCTCCGCGCCTGATGCCTCGTGGTCGCCAGTGAAAGACGACACCACATTACGACAGGTCTCCACACTGCCGCACCGCGAGTCTGAAACGGAAATGATTATCCTCCTTTTTGATGATGCGGCAGACCTAAGGCTTTTGCGTGGAGTAGGCAAGCCACACTGGGATAGGATAATGATACCATGACTTGCGCCCAGTTTCAATTGACGGTTACGGAGAAAATGAGGGGCGGTTTTTGGGCGGGTTGTACAAAAGGGGGCGGATTTCTCCTGGGAAAATTTTCCGTTGCTGTCGTTTTTGATGTTTTTGGTCAATAGCGTTTGTCTGGGGACGGGAGGCTGCAGGATACGGTTACAGCCGCCTCCGGAAGATGGGAGGCGGCCGATTGGTGGATAGGCAATTTATCGGGTCAAAACCAAGTCGGAAATATCGATTAAGTCAACGGCAGCCTCGGCTTCCGTCTCCTTCATCCAGACGCAATCTTCCTTAAGCGCTTCAACGCTGTTGTAAATCTCAGAAGATTCTACGGTTTCCAGTACCATATCCCCGTTGAACCTTTGTACATCACAATAGACACTCTCGTCATTGGGGAAGCCACAGGCCAAAACCCGTTTTCTGCAATTTACATCAACATAGACCTCCAACACCTGATTGGAAGGTAAAGGCTGCGTGGCAATCAACGCACTGCGAATCCGGTACTGCAACTGCTCCATGGGCAACTGGTACTTTCCGCACCGGTCAGCAACGCAAATGGTCGCCACCATGGTCACCAGTTCCATTGCGCACATCAGGCCAAAAACAACCCAATCCCGCCCGTTAAACCGGTGAAGCTCCTTCCCACCGGTCAGGAAGACCGCAAGACCGATATAGACGAACAGCAGAACACTGCCACCCAGCATCCACCAGAGGGCTTTCTTTTTTCGCATCTGCAAGGAAAGCAGCTCCTGCCGCAGTTTCTCCGGAGATTCCCGCTCCAGAGAAAAAGTCTGTCGCCGGATCGCTACGCTGAGGTCAGCGGAGTTCTCCAGCGGACCGATAACATGGCGCTTTCCGTCCTTCATCAGGATGGTCAGGGTGTTGATTTGTGGACAGGCAAAGGTGATGTCCTCCAAACTGCAGTCGATTCTGCCAAACCAACGATACTCCGCTTTCATCCGGTTGGTCTTAGTGTCGATGTGGAGGTACGCGCCACGATTCATCAGCACCGCCAGTATTCCAAAGAGAAGTAACACAACACCATAAACAATCAGGGCTGTGGGTTTTCCGGCGGTTTCAGGCGATGCAATGTGCCGCAGAAGATACCTTGCCGCAAACAGGGCGACAACCAGCAGCAGAATCAGCCAAAGTCTTACTTTTTTCCGAACAAAGATACCGTCCATGGTAAAACCCCCTTTACAGAAAGCGCTTTTCCAGAATCAGCCCATCATATGCTTTCCCATCCACAATATGGGCATCCTTCACCCGGTTCACCTCATAAAAGCCCAGCTTTCTGGCACAACCCAGCATCCGGAGGTTGCCGCTCCAGGTTTCCAGAAAAAACCGATGCTCGTCCAAGCTGCGATAGTAGTCCATAAAGGCGGTCAGCGCTTTCGTGCCAATGCCTCTGCCCCAACAGTCCATCTCACAGAGTTCAATTCCAAGGGCTCTGACGGAATGATTGCCGACAGCGTTTTTGCTTTGGTCAATGGATTCCCATGGGGTAGGCGCAAAATCCTCGCCCAGATAGTAGGAGGATACCAAACCCACATGGCGGCCCTCCACTTCAATCTCAAACCGCCACCGGATTGCGTCCTGAGGCATACTGTTCATGATTTCCAGCATATCCCGGCGCAGTTCCTCCGGGTCTGCTGGCTCCAGCTTCATCCAGGGGGTATCGGCGTAAAACCAAGCGGTATCCACATTGGTCCATCGAACCTCGTCCTCAACATCCGGCAGCAGATAATCCCGAAGGACAACATCCTGCAGAACAATTCTCACGGCATTCCCTCCCGCATATTCAGGTGTCAATCCGGACATGCCCACAATGCGCCCTGATTTGTTAACATTATACTCCAACCGCCGTCGAAAGTCAAGCCGGTCACCCCTCTCCATTTCCCCATTGCAGCCCAAGCCCAACTATGCTATAATATCCCCAAACCACAAAACCAGTGAGGTATTTCCCATGGTCAACATTCTCTTTATCTGTCACGGCAACATCTGCCGCAGTCCCATGGCTGAGTTTATTTTTAAGGACATTCTGAAGCAGCGGGGCATATCCCAGGGCTATCGGGTGGACTCTGCCGCCACCAGCGCCGAAGAACTGGGCAACCCCGTCTATCCGCCCGCCCGGAGAGAACTGCAAAAGCATGGTATCTCCTGTAGCGGAAAGACCGCCCGGCAGGTGGAAAAATCGGATTACGACCGCTATGACCTGCTCATTTATATGGAGCGGTACAATTACCCCCGGCTGATGCGGATTCTGGGCAGTGACCCTCTGGGGAAATGCCGCAGACTGATGGACTTCAGCTCCGCCCCCGGAGACATCGACGACCCCTGGTATACCGGCGATTTTTCCGGTGTCTACAACCAAATCCGCATGGGTTGCGAAGCACTGGCGGATGATCTGGAGGAACAAAAGAAGAAGACACACGAATAGCACAAATCGTGCGTTTTTTCGTGCGTTCAAACGCACGCGTGTGTTTTTTCGTGCATTCATCTGCACACCTCTAATACGACAAAACATATTGACCCACCCCCGGAGACATCGACGACCCCTGGTATACCGGCGATTTTTCCGGTGTCTACAACCAAATCCGCATGGGTTGCGAAGCACTGGCGGATGATCTGGAGGAACAGAAACAATGATGAATCTTGAACAGTTGGAAAGCCAACTGGCAGAACTGCCTCTGTATGGCTATTTCTTCCTGCGCACGGAGCAGCTCATGTTCTCCGAGCGGGTGCGGTATATCTGCCAGTATAACTGCGAGATGTATAACAAAACCTGGGCCTGTCCCCCTGCCGTGGGTACGGTGGAGGAATGTCAGGCCAAATGCATGGGCTACCCCGAGTTTCTTATGGTGGTCACCGTCACCGAGGTAGAGGATATCGCCGACATTCACGCCACCTTAAATACCCGGGGCGACCACGAAGAAATCACCCGTCAGGCCAGAGCCATGGTGGAAGCGCAGGGCATGGAGACCTATACCCTCTCCACCGAAGCCTGCGCCATCTGCAAGGAATGTGCCTGGCCCAATGGCCCCTGCCGCCATCCGGAGCACATGAATCCCTGCATTGAGAGCCACGGCATTGTCCTGACCGAAGTGGCAGAGGAATGTGGTCTGCCCTTCCAGTATGGGGACAATGTGGTCACCTGGTTCAGTCTCATCTTCTATCGGGAAAGAGGGGAATAACCATGAAATTCGCGTTTTATACCCTGGGCTGTAAGGTCAACCAGTTCGAGACCCAGGCCATGGAAAAGCAACTCATCGCCATGGGGCATTCTCTGGGCACATTTCAGGAGCCCTGTGACGGCTACATCATCAACACCTGCACCGTCACCGCTGTAGCAGACAAGAAAAACCGGGCCATCATTCGCCGCTGCCGGAGAGAGAATCCCCGCGCGGTGGTGGGGGTCTGCGGTTGCTATGCTCAGGTCAGCACAGAAGCTGTCCGGGAGCTGGAGGTGGATGTGATTTCCGGCAGTGCAGGGCGGGAGGACTTTATCCACATGATGGTCAGAGCCGCCCGGGAGCGTATTCATTTGGAGCAGGTGGACGAGGCCTTAAAACGCCGGGAATTTGAACTCCTGCCTCCCGGCGGTCTGGAAGAACGTACCCGGGCCATGCTGAAGGTACAAGACGGCTGTAATAACTTCTGCTCCTATTGCATCATCCCCTATGCCAGAGGGCCGGTGCGCTCCGAGCCCATGGAGACGGCACTGGAGCAGGCAAAGATGCTGTCCGCCGCCGGATACCGGGAGATTGTGGTCACCGGTATCGAGATTGCCTCCTGGGGCTGGGACTTAAAAAACGGGCAGGATTTGACCGACCTGCTGGAGGCTCTGTGTCAGGCTCTGCCGCAAGTCCGGATTCGGCTGGGCTCCCTTGAGCCCCGAATCATCACAGCGGATTTTTGCCGCCGGCTCAGCATTTTCCCCAACCTCTGTCCCCAATTCCACCTGAGTCTCCAATCCGGCAGTGATACGGTCTTAAAGCGGATGCGCCGGAAGTATGATACCGCCCGGTATTTTGAAAGCGTGGAGCTGTTGCGGCAGGCTTTCCCCGGCTGTGCCATCACCACCGATGTGATTGTGGGCTTCCCCGGCGAGACGGAGGAAGAATTGGAGGAATCTCTGGCCTTCGCCCGGAAATGCGGCTTTGCGGCCATGCATATCTTCCCCTATTCCCGCCGCCCCGGTACGCCGGCAGACAAAATGCCCGGTCAGCTCCTGAAAGCGGAAAAAGAAGCCCGCAGTGCCGGAGCCATTGCCGTCGCCCGGGAATTGGAGGAGCAGTACCTGACCCGGCTTGTAGGTACGGTGCAGGAGGTTCTTTTGGAAGAAACCGCCCCCTGTACCGCAGAAGAACGAACCGCACTGGGACTCACCGCCAACCAGGAACTCTGGACCGGTCACAGCCCCAACTATGCCAAAATTTATGTCCCCGGCTCTCTTCTGCACAATCAGGTGCGGTCTGTTCTGGTCATGGGACTGTTCCGGGATGGGGTTTTGGCCAAGCTGACGGAAAGGTGAACCGGCCGCAGGAAGTGATGCGCCGGAACTCTGTTGCCCCTGTTCTTCCGGAAAGCACCCCTGAACCTTTTCCTTGACCCCGCAACCGTAAAAGAACCCGGAAACACAGTACATTTACGGCTTTTGCCGTGGAGGATTCATGAATACCTTTATTCCCTTTACCCAGATGTTCTCCCGATATATCCCCCAGCCGCCACTGGACAATCTTTTGGAGGGTGTCTGCATCACCTCTGCCGAGATGGACACCCAGGAGCGGTCCATTACGCTATCTCTGGGTTGCCCTCAGTATATCCCCGCCCGGCTTCTGGAGCAACTGTCCAGAGAGCTGTGCGGGTACTATGACATTCTGAGGCTCCGGCTTGCCCCCCGATTCCCCGGGGAGAGTCTGGAGGAAATCGAAACCGGGGAGCTGACGCAACTCTTTGTGTCTCTGGATTCCCGCTCCATGGCGTCTCTGGCTTCCGCAACGTGGCAGTGGTCAGGTGATGCCCTGACCGTCACCCTTCCGGGCAACGGCAGAAAAGAACTGGAACAGTGCGTGCCCCGGGTCTGTGCTTATCTGGCTGACCGCTTCGGACGGAAAGTTACCATCAGCTTTGTCTCCGGTACAGAATTGGAGGGGCAGGCCCTTTTTGACCACATGGAACATATGCGCCGGGATTTAATGGCCCAGATGCCCTCCACCCCAGTACCTGAGACCAAACCTGCGTCCCCCGCCGGGAAGAGTGCGTCTTCCTCCCCCTCCGGCAGTCCCGATACCATTTTCGGCAAGCCCTTTGTGGATGAAGTCATGCCCATCAAAGAGGTTGACCTCAATATGCGCACCGTCTGCATCATTGGCCGGGTCTTTGCCGTTGACCATAAGGAACTGCCCAAAAACAATGCGCTGGTGGTCAATTTCGACATCACCGACAACACCAGCTCTATCCGCATCAACCGCTACTTCCGGGAGCGGGATTTGCCCAAAGCCCAGGCCATTGTGGATGCCGCCACCATCGGCACCTGGGTCCGGGTATTGGGCAAGCCCACCATCAACCGGTTTGACAACGAGACCGTCATTGACCCCATTGCCATCATGCCCCAGACCGCCCCCAAACGGGTGGATACCGCCAAAGAGAAGCGGGTGGAGCTCCATCTGCACACCACCATGTCCAGCATGGATGCCCTGACCCCCACCGGTGCCGCCGTCAAGCAGGCCGCAAGCTGGGGACATCAGGCCATTGCCATCACCGACCATGGCTGTGCCCAGTCCTTCCCCGATGCCATGAAAGCCGCCGGAAAAGCCAAGGTCGCCGGGACGGATAAGCCCATCAAGATTCTCTATGGCTGTGAGGGCTACTTCGTCAATGATGTGGACGACCGGATTGTGGTCCATGGTGACGGCGACTTCCCCTTAAGCGGAGAAGTGGTGGCCTTCGACCTGGAAACCACCGGACTTTCTCCCCTGGAAGAAGAAATTATCGAAATCGGTGCCGTTATCCTCCGGGACGGGCAGGAGGTGGACCGGTTCCAGTCCTTTGTGGACCCCGGTCGCAGCCTCCAGAAGAAAATCATTGACCTAACCGGCATTACCGACAAAATGCTGCAGGGCGCGCCGAAAATCGAGGAGGTTTTGCCCCAATTCCTGTCCTTCTGCGGTGACCGGCCCTTAATTGCCCACAATGCCGACTTTGACGTGAGCTTTGTGACCGCCGCCTGTCAGCGCATGGGCATAGATTACCACCCCACCAGCATCGATACCCTGATTCTCTCCCAGAATCTGTTGCCGGAATTGGGCAAATTCAAGCTGGATATTGTGGCCTCTGCCCTGAGTCTGCCGGAATTCAACCACCACCGGGCGGCAGATGATGCCCTGACCTGTGGTCTTATCTTTGACCGTCTCCGTCCCCGGCTGGCAGAGATGGGGATTTGCACCACCCAGGCCATCAACCCCGCTATGCCCAAACTCCGGGCGAAGAACAAAATCGGTGACCGCCACGCCCGGCACATCATCCTCATTGCCAAAAACCAGACCGGTCTGCGGAATCTCTACCACCTGATTTCCCTGAGCAATCTGCAATACTTCAAGCGCACCCCCCGCATCCCCAAGTCAGAACTGATGACTTACCGGGAGGGCATCATCATTGGTGCCGCCTGTGAAGCCGGTGAGCTGTTTCAGGCGGTCATTGCAAAGAAAAGCGATGCCGAGCTCAGGCGCATTGCCTCCTTCTATGACTTCTTGGAGATTCAGCCACTGGACAACAACCGCTTCATGCTCCGCAAGAATCAGGTGCGGAGCGAGGAAGATTTGCGGGACTTTAACCGCACCGTTGTCCGGCTGGGGCAGGAGCTGGGGATTCCCGTCTGCGCCACCGGCGATGTCCATTTCCTGAATCCCGATGACGAGATTTACCGCCATATTCTTTTGGCCACCAAGGGTTTTGAGGACTGCGACGCCCCCAATCCCCTGTATTTCCGTACCACCGACGAGATGCTCCGGGAATTCGCCTATCTGGGCGAAGAAAAGGCTTATGAAGTGGTGGTCAAAAACACCAATCTGATTGCCGATATGTGCGACACCGTGCGCCCTGTGCCCCATAACCTCTTTGCCCCCGCCATCGAAAACTCCGTGGAGGACTTGCGGCGGCTGGTCTATGACAAGATGCACCGGCTCTATGGTGAGAACCCCCCGGAGCTGATTGTGAAGCGGGTGGAGACGGAGCTGGGGGACATCATCAGTTGTCACTATGATGTGATTTATATGTCCGCCCAGAAGCTGGTACAGAATTCTCTGGAAAATGGCTATCTGGTGGGCTCCCGTGGCTCGGTAGGCTCGTCCATTGTGGCCTTTATGTCCGGCATTACAGAGGTCAATTCCTTCCCGCCCCATTACCGATGCCCCAATCCGGCGTGTAAATTTACCACTTTTGATGTGCCGGAGGGCTATGGCTGTGGCGCTGACCTGCCGGATGCGGTCTGCCCCAAGTGCGGCGCGCAGTTTGAAAAAGACGGCTTCAACATCCCCTTTGAGACCTTCCTGGGCTTCGGCGGTGACAAAGTCCCGGACATTGACCTGAATTTCTCCGGCGAGTACCAGGCCAGAGCCCACGCCTACTGCATTGAGATGTTCGGCAAATCCCACGTCTTCCGGGCGGGCACCATTGGTACGGTGGCAGAGAAAACCGCCTTCGGCTATGTGAAAAAATACCTGTCTGAGCGGCATCAGACCGTCTCCAAGGCAGAAGAAGCCCGCCTGGCCGCCGGTTGCGTCGGCGTGAGACGAACCACCGGTCAGCATCCCGGCGGTCTGGTGGTCATCCCCCAGGAGAATGAAATCTGGGACTTCTGCCCGGTACAGCACCCGGCAGACGACCCCAATGCCGACACCATCACCACCCATTTTGAATACCACTCCATGGAAGAAAACCTGCTGAAGCTGGATATGCTGGGGCACGATGACCCCACCATGATCCGCATGATGGAGGATTTGACCGGCGTGGATGCCAAGACCATCCCCCTGGACGACAAGGACACCATGTCCATTTTTACCTCCTCCAAGGTGCTGGGCTATGAGAATGACCCCATTCTGGGTCCCACCGGCGCCGTGGCTGTGCCGGAGTTCAATACCCGCTTCACCCGGGGCGTACTATTGGACACCATGCCCACCAAGTTCGACTTCCTGGTGCGAATCTGCGGCTATACCCATGGCACAGACGTGTGGCTGGGCAACGCCAAGGATTTGATCGTCTCCAAGACTGCCACCGTGGACCAGACCATTGGCGCCCGTGACGACATTATGATCTATCTCATCTCCTGCGGTATGCCGGAGAAGCGTTCTTTTAAGATTATGGAGTCGGTGCGAAAGGGCAGAGGACTTCCCGACGGGGCAGAGGACGAAATGCGGGCGGCAGGTGTGCCGGAGTGGTACATCGGCTCATGCAAGAAGATCAAGTATCTGTTCCCCAAAGCCCACGCCGTGGCTTACTGCATGATGGCATTCCGGATTGCCTGGTTTAAGGTGCATTATCCGCTGGCGTTCTACGCCGCTTACTTCTACCGCCGAAGTCAGAAAGGTGGCTTTGATGCCGCCCTGATGACCGGGGGCATGGAATCGGTCAAAGCCCACATCGCCGCCATTGACGGAAATGACGAGGCAACCGACAAGGATGAAGATCTGCTAATTACTCTGGAGGTCTGTTATGAGTTCTATCTTCGGGGGTTTGAATTCTCCCCCATCGACCTCTATGAGTCCCATGCCACCCGATTCCTGCTGAAAGACGGCAAATTGCTCCCACCCTTCGTCTCCGTGTCCGGTCTGGGCGAAACCGCCGCATGGGACATTCTGGAGGGGCGCAAGGGCAAGCGGTTCGTCTCCATTGAGGAATTTGCCGCCGCCTGTCCCAAGGTTTCCAAAACCCACATCGAGAATCTGAAAATTGCCGGGGCTTTCGGTGACCTGCCCGACACCAGTCAGGTCAGCCTGTTCTAGCACAAGGCTTTGGCAGTGATGCACCTGCGGCGTGATATTGCCTCCGGCAGTGATGTCGCTTCGCTGTGATGTTTCCCTTCGGGAAGTGAGTTTGTGGGGAAAGTTGTGCTTGATGTCCCGGCGGCAGAGTCTGACAGCGACCACCCAACTTCCGGCGAATTCGCAAACTGTTGGTGTGCATTTGTAGGAATGGGTCATGACCCGCCCGCTGGCAGAACCTTTCCGCAACCAAAAACCTCCCGCGAATCCGTAACCACCCACCAAGCGCGTCAGGGATGCCGCGCGCTACAGGGTGCGTAGATGATACGCATTCATCGACAGTCCCCGGTTAGACAACAAGGAACAGCAAGGCAGTTCCCCTACGAATAATGGGGCAGGCTGTGCGTTTTGATCGGCGTTCCCCCTTGCGGAAGTGCCCGCCCCCGGCAAATCCGCATTTCCCTCTCCGTCACAGCTTCGCCGTGCCACCTCTCCCAATGGGAAAGGCAAGGGATTCCTCTGTTTTCTTTGGTCTGAATTGTGAAAAATCGGAAAACATTGTGAAAAAGCGAAAATAGCAGTTGTCAATGGGCGGTTTGCTGTGATAAAATAGGCACAGGATTAGACCCGACAACAAAAAAGGAGTGGATTCCCATGTCCCAAGTGCGTTACAAGCGAATTCTGCTGAAGCTCTCCGGTGAGGCTCTGGCCGGAGATAAGCACCATGGCTTGGATTTTGAGATTATCGGTGCCGTATGCGACACCATTAAGCGTTGCCACGATTTGGGCGTTCAGGTGGGTGTGGTCATCGGCGGCGGCAATTTCTGGCGGGGCGTGAAGGATGGCGCGGACAAGATGCAGCGCTCCCACGCTGACTCCATGGGTATGCTGGCCACCGTGATGAACTGCATCGCCGTTGCTGATGCCTTAGAGCGCAGGGGGGTGCCCAGCCGGGTGCTGTCTGCGGTGGAGATGCCCAAATTCTGCGAGTATTTCACCAGAGACACTGCCGAGCGTTACTTAAACGAGGGTAAGGTCATCTTCTTTAGCTGTGGCACAGGCAACCCCTATTTCTCCACCGATACCGGTGCTGTCCTCCGGGGTGTGGAAATTGAAGCCGATGCCATTCTGCTTGCCAAGAATGTGGACGGCGTATACTCAGCAGACCCCCGAAAGGATCCCAATGCGGTGCGCTTTGACCACCTGACTTATGACGAGGTACTCGCCCGTCATCTCCAGGCCACGGATACCACTGCCATGACCCTGGCCATGGACAACCATATGCCCATCATTGTATTTGAACTGAAGGACCCGGAGAATATCCTGCGTGTCCTGCAGGGAGAGAATATCGGAACGATTGTCAAGGAGGATTAACCAATGAACGTTGAATTTAAGGAATATACCCGTAAAATGGATCGGACGCTGGAAGTTCTGCAGGAGAACTTTGACGCTGTCCGTGCCGGTCGTGCCAACGCCAAGGTTCTGGACCGGATTTCTGTGGAATATTATGGAGTGGCCTCCCCTCTGGCCTCCGTCGCCACCATTTCTTCCCCCGATGCCCGCACTCTGGTGATTCAGCCTTGGGATACCAAGCTGCTCAAGGATATCCAGAAGGCCATCCAGACCAGCGATTTGGGCATTAACCCCCAGAATGACGGCCGTGTCATCCGTCTGGTCTTCCCCCAGCTCACTGAGGAGCGCCGCCGTGACCTGACCAAGCAGGTGCGCAAATATGCCGAAGAGGCCAAGGTCGCCCTGCGCAATATCCGCCGGGATGCCATGGACTACATCAAGGCACTGAAAAAGAAGAGCGAAATCACCGAAGACGACCAGAAGAAGGCCGAGAAGGATCTGCAGGACATCACCGACAAATACATCAAGAAGGTGGACGATGCCTGCGCCGTGAAGGAAAAGGAACTGATGGCCATCTGACGCGCCAACCAATCAGGGCGGGGGTAACCTCGCCCTGAACTTTGATTTTTCTTTGGTTTTTGGTGCTTTTCGCCGGAAACCCCAGGAGTTTTCATATGAGTTTGTTTCAAAAAAAGGAATCCGCCCCTCTGCCTCCCCCCAACCATATCGCCATCATCATGGACGGCAACGGAAGATGGGCAAAGAAGCGGGGTCTTCCCCGTACCGCCGGTCATGCCGCCGGCGCTGAGAGTTTCCGGCGCATCGCCAATTATTGCCGGGAATTGGGGGTAAAATATCTCACCGTCTATGCCTTCTCCACGGAAAACTGGAAGCGCTCAACCGAGGAAGTTGGCGGCATTATGACCCTGCTGGGCAACTACCTCCGGGAGGCTCTGCGGGACATGGAGAAAAATAAGGTGCATTTCGTCTTCTTTGGCGATTTGTCCCGGTTGTCTCCGGAATTGCGGCAACTGTGTCTGGAGGCAGAGTCAGCGTCCCGGGAATATGATGTGCAGGTGAATTTCTGCCTGAATTACGGTGGTCGGGATGAGATTATCCGCGCCGCCAAAGCCTTCGCTCAGGATGTCGCCCGGGGCGAAAAAACACCGGAGGAGCTGGACGAGGCCACCTTCTCCCAATATCTCTATTCCGCGTCCGTCCCCGACCCGGAGCTGATTATCCGTCCCTCCGGCGAGCAACGGACCAGCAATTTCCTGCTGTGGCAGTCCGCCTATTCCGAATTCGTCTTTATGGATGTCCTGTGGCCGGATTTTGGGCCCAGGGAGCTGGACGAAGCCATAGCCCAATTCCACCGCCGTGACCGGCGGTTCGGAGGTGCAAAATAAAGATGAAAACCCGAATCCTCTCCGCGGCAGTCTTGTTGCCGCTGTTTCTGGTGGTGGTGCTGGTGCTCCCGGCATGGGCTACCGCCATCGTCTTTGGTGCCGTCGCCTCTCTGGCGGTCTATGAGCTGATGTACCGCACCGGCATGATGAAAAATCTCCGGCTGGTCATTTATGCCATGGTCATGGCGTTTTTGGTGTCACTGTGGAGTCTGAGAAAAAGTGCCAGTCTGGGCGCCATCGGCGTGATGGTGTATCTGCTGGTGCTTCTGGGGGAATTCCTCTGGTCTTTCAGCCGGGGTGGGAAACTGCGGTTTGAGCGGCTCTCCATGTGTCTGGTCTGCGGTCTTTTGATTCCTTATCTGCTGACCGCCATGGTGCGCATCCGGGCCATGTATGCCGGGATTGACCCTGCGGAAAATGCTCTGGGTAAGTATCTGATCCTCATCCCCTGTATCCTGACCTTTACCGCCGACTCTGCCGCCTACTTTGTGGGCAAGGCTTTCGGCAAACACAAGCTGGCTCCGGTCATCAGCCCCAAGAAGACCATTGAGGGCGCAGTGGGCGGCGTAATTGCCACTGTGCTGTTGCTGGAAGTGTATGCCCTGATTCTGGATAAGGCCTTTGGCTTTGATGTGATTTATGGCTATGGCATTCTCTATGGCATTCTGGGCTCGACCATCTCCATTCTGGGCGATTTGACCTTCTCGGTGATTAAGCGTCAGGTGGGCATTAAGGACTATGGCAATCTGATTCCCGGTCACGGCGGTGCGCTGGACCGGTTTGACAGCATGATTCTGGTTGCGCCTGCCACCGAGATTCTGCTTCTGATGCTGCCCATGGCCGTGCCGATGGCGGGGGTGGGCTGAGATGAGCAAATGTATCTCCGTCCTTGGCTCTACCGGCTCTATCGGCAGACAGACGCTGGATGTGGCAGAAAAGCTGGGGGTTCGTGTTGCCGCCCTCACCGCAGAGCGCAGCGTTGACCGACTGGCAGAGCAGTGCCGGATATTCCGTCCCAGTCTGGCGGTCATGGGCAGTGAAGCCGCCGCCAAAGCCCTGAAAGCCCAGATTGCTGACCTGCCCACGGAAGTCATGTGGGGTAAAGCAGGACTTCTCGCCGCCGCCGCCCATCCTGATGCGGATACGGTCATTACCGCCGTGGTTGGCATGATTGGCTTAGAGCCCACCATGGCCGCATTGAAAGCAGGCAAAAGAATCGGTCTTGCCAACAAAGAAACCATGGTCTGCGCCGGTGAGCTGGTCATGGCCACGGCGAAGGCTTATGGGGCAGAGATTATCCCCGTGGACTCTGAGCACTCCGCCCTGTTTCAGTGTCTTGCCGGCTGCGTTGACCGGCAGGAAGTGCGGCGGCTGATTCTCACCTGCTCCGGCGGCCCATTCTTCGGCATGAACCGGGAGGAGCTTAAGCTGGTCAGAAGTGCCGATGCCCTGAAGCATCCCACATGGAAAATGGGTCCCAAAATCACCATTGACTGCTCCACCTTAATGAATAAGGGGCTGGAGGTCATCGAGGCCATGCGGCTGTATGAACTGCCTTTGGCGCAGGTGGACGTGGTTATTCACCGGCAGAGTGTGGTTCATTCTCTGGTGGAATACTGTGACGGTGCCGTTTTGGCACAGTTGGGCAGTCCCGATATGCGTCTGCCCATTCAGTTGGCGCTGACCTGGCCAAACCGAATGGCCTGTCCCGCGCCCAACCTGGATTTGCTGACCTGCGGGGCACTGTCTTTCTGCGCCCCGGATGAGGAAGCTTTCCCCTGCCTTAAGCTGGCAAAAGAAGCCGCCAAAGCCGGTGGCACGGCCGGTGCGGTCCTCAGCGGTGCCAATGAGGTGGCCGTTGGGCTGTATCTCCGGGATGCCATTGGCTTCTATGACATTCCCGCACTGGTGCGGGGGGCAATGGATGCCGTACCGTTCACCGGGAATCCAGGGCTGGAAACCATTATCGAAGCCGACCGTCTGGCCCGGCAATATGTATCTTCAACATTTGGAGGCTGATTCTTTGTATATTCTCTATATCATTTTCGCCATTGTATTCTTTGGATTCCTCATTGGCATCCATGAATTCGGTCACTTCTTTACGGCCAAGCTCTTTAAGATTAAGGTCAATGAGTTTGCCATTGGCATGGGACCCGCCATTTTCAAAAGGCAGAAAGGGGAGACCCTCTATGCCCTGCGCTGTATCCCCATTGGCGGCTACTGCGCCATGGAGGGCGAAGACGAGGACAGCAATGACCCCAGAGCCTTCGGCAATGCCAAGTGGTGGCAGAAGATTATTGTATTGGCAGCCGGCGCAACCATGAATTTTCTGGCGGGCTTCCTGCTGATCCTTCTGCTGATGGGAATTCCCCAGTTCAATGCCACCTTCGGTACCCCCATGCTCAGCGAAGTCACCGCCGGCAGTTCCATTGAGGGCATCTTGCAGCCGGGGGATGTGATTCGTGAGATTGACGGCGAGCGCATCTATTCCGGCAGTGACATCACCAGCATCCTCTCACTGAATCTGTCCGGTCAGCAGTATATCCACGATGTGACCCTGATTCGGGACGGCGAGGAAATCTTCTTTGACGATCTGGACATGACCCCCAGAGAACTGCCCGATGCCAATGGTGAAATCCGACTGCGCTATGGCTTCAGCCTGCTGGGGGAAAAGCGGACACTGCTGACCACCATCAAGTACGGCTGGCTGGAGACCGTCAACGCCACCCGGAACGTCCGGCTCAGTCTGCAGATGCTCCTGCAGGGCGATGTGGGTCTCAAAGACATGGGTGGCCCGGTGTATATCATCAAGACCATAGCCGATGTGGGCACCCAGGAAACCAACAACAGCGCCGACAATTTCTGGAACGTGGTCTATCTGGGCGGCTTCATTGCGGTCAATCTGGGCTTTATGAACCTGCTTCCCATCCCCGCACTGGACGGCGGCCGGATTGTGGGTGTACTCCTGACCAGTGCGATTGAGGGCATCACCCGGAAGAAACTGAATCCCAAAATTGAGGGCTATGTCCATGCTGTGGGTATGGTGCTGTTGCTGTTGCTGATGGCGTTTATTTTCTTAAAGGACATTATTGTCCTGATCGTATGAGATTTCATTAACCATTGCCGTTGTGGCGGGCAGGACATTAAGGGCAACTTCCCCTACGATTGTCGCCCAAAGTTGTGCGGATTCGCCGGTAGGTTGGCGGTTTTGGAAAGAGGCTACCGCCGGTGCGACGAGGGCGTCGCATTCTACGATGGTGGGGCGGTGTTGTTGCGGAGTCAAAGGCTCTCTCTGAGAGAGGCCACAGGCATTCCCTGCGGTCACAAGACTGGGGGTTCCCCTAAATATCACTTCCCCACAGGGGAATCACAACTGCGAAGCATCATAACTGCCGAAGGCCCATAACTGCCAAAGGCACCATAACTGCCAAAGGCACCATAACTGCCGAAGGCACCATAACTGCCAAAGGCACCATAACTGCCAAAGGCACCATAACTGCCGAAGGCATCATAACTGCCAAAGGCACCATAACTGCCAAAGGCACCATAACTGCCAAAGGCACCATAACTGCCAAAGGCACCATAGCTCCAAGGAGGCCCTCCATGCATACCGAATCCATGATTTATCCCACTGACCCCAAATCCCTCTATCCTCTGCTCCGGTTGCAGTTGCAGGCGGTGACGGAAGATGTAACGGACACCATTGCCAATTTGGCCAATGCCTCTGCCCTGATGAATCTGGCACTCCGGGACATCAACTGGGTGGGCTTCTATCTGCGCCGGGGCGAGAAGCTGATTCTGGGTCCCTTCCAGGGGAAACCCGCCTGCGTGGAAATTCACTGGGGCAGAGGGGTGTGCGGTACTGCCGCAGAAACCGGACTCTGCCAGCGGGTGGAGGATGTTCACGCCTTCCCCGGTCACATCGCCTGCGACAGTGCCAGCCGGTCGGAGATTGTCCTGCCCCTGCGGAAAGACGGACAGGTGGTGGGGGTTCTGGACATTGACAGTCCCAGTATAGCCCGCTTCACCCCGGAAGATGAGGCAGGACTCATGACCCTCATTCCCATACTGGAGGCCATCTTATGACAGAAGTTTACCCCCAGTCCCCGCTCCCCATTCCCATCGTGTATCAGGATGGGGCTGTTCTGGTCTGCATCAAGCCTGCCGGGGTTTTGTCCACCGATGAGCCCGGCGGTCTTCCGGAGTTGCTCAGGCAGACTTTGGGCGAGCCCGGAGGCTCAGTCCGCACCGTCCACCGGCTGGATCGGGTGGTCAGCGGGCTCATGGTGCTTGCCCGGACACCGGAGGCGGCCTCAGAACTGAGCAGACAGATTCGGGACGGGGAATTCCACAAGACTTATCTGGCTGTGGTTCACGGTCAGCCTCAATCCCCTCAGGGGAGATTCCGCGACCTGCTGTTCCGGTGCAAAGCGGAGCGGAAAACCTATGTCACCGACACCCCCGCCAAAGGGGTTCAGGAGGCTATCCTGACCTATGAAACCCTGTCCACCGGGGATAACCTGAGCAAAGTCCGCATCAACCTGGAAACCGGGCGCACCCATCAGATTCGGGCCCAATTCTCCAGCCGGGGTATGCCCCTGGTGGGTGACCGGAAGTACAGTCTGCTGGAAGATGACTGCCCCATTGCCCTGTGGTCCCACTCCCTGGGGTTTACCCACCCGATAAGCGAGAAGCGAATCACATTCCGGGAAGAACCGCCGGAGATTTGGCCCTGGGTGCTGTTTAGGGAAAAGGAATAACCGGAAACAACCTTATGGCGAACCCCCCCGGATGCAGGCGCAGTGCAGCATCCACCGCCCGGAACTGTCTCCATATCCCCGATAGCGCAAAATGAACATCTCCGGCCCGCAGTTCATCTCAGGACCGGAGTTTTTATACCCTGTCAACAACAAAACCCTCTCCGACACAAGGCCGGAAAGGGTTACTGGGTCTGCTGACGGCATAAGCAAGCATACGCCGCCAGTCAGAGGTGCTTACAATACTTAAAGGGCTGACCGAATCGTGGCCAGCCCTCTGGTTAACCGGAAATCTTCTCTTGTTGGCTCATCCCTGTCGCTCGGGGTCCCAAATTCCCTCTTTGATGAGCCGCTCCCAATCGGTGGCCAGCGCCCTGACGGTTTTTCCGAAGCGCAGTCGATGCTCTTTCTGGTAAACATAACCCTCGTCAATCAACTCCTGCAGGACTCTCCTGGTGTACTCATGTATCGCACCGTACCGGTTTACCACCGCATCAATGGTGCTTAAGAACGTGGGAACAATGTCATACCGCTTGGAGCAATGGGCCAAATCCTGCAAAATCATCTCCCGATACCGGGTATAGAGCTCCGATTCCAGCGGCAGGAGCAAAGTCTCCGTGGCCGCCGCCTGCAAACTGCGGCTGAAAGTCTCCGTGACCCCGTAGATGACCACCCGCTTACCCAATTTGTGGATCAGATACCGGACAACCGACTGGAAATGCCCGTCACCGGTAAAGAGGATGAAGGTGTCAATCCCCCGGCGGGATACGGCGCTCTGATAGATTTCATCCAGCATAATGAAGTCGGTCATGTCTTTTTTCAGTCGCTGACCAATGGTGCCGGTGTCGGTGACTTTGTCTGTGATGGCTTTTAGTTTCCGCAATTCCTCCCCCAATCCGGCGGAGGCAAAATCCGCAAAGATGTACAGGTCAACCAAATCATATTCCCGCTCCAGTTGGGCCTTCCACTGCCCCACATCCGGTCGGATACCATATTTATTCTTATAAGAGTAAAACCAATACTCATAGTCCACAAAGGCCAGTGCCTTACCATGGGATTTCTTCCGTTTGAACCAATTCAGCATAATACACCTCCTTTCCGGTTATGGCTGTATAGGTTGAAAACACCCGGGGGGCAGTCCCCCTCTGACGGTGTGCAGTCGCATAGCATGGGTATATTATACCATTATCCGCTCATCGGCGCAAGTCTGTTTTGCGAAAAAGGGAATGGTGCATATCCATTGACCGGTTGGCCGCCCCTCTGTAAAAAAAATTTGTCCAGCCATGCAACCAACTGCCGGCTTTTGACGCTATAACCCATAAGAGGATATTTTTTAGAGAAAGGAGAACCCCCCATGGACGACAGCAGCATCATCGACCTGTACTTAGTCCGGGACCAAACCGCCCTGACCTGCACCGTGGCGAAATATGGCACCCGCCTGCGCAGTTTGGCGGAGAACATTCTCGATGACTACCAGAGTGCCCAGGAGTGCGAGAATGACACCTATTGGCAGGCCTGGCGCTCCATTCCGCCCCATGAACCCCGGACATATTTCTTCTCCTTTCTGGCCAAAATCACCCGGCATCTGGCTTTGGACTGTTGCCGCCGGCGCAACCGGTTGAAGCGCAGCGCCCAGTTGGAGAGTCTGACGGTGGAGCTGGAGGAATGTATCCCCTCGGGTCACGATACGGCGCAAATGGTGGATGGTATTCTTTTGGGCGAGACCATTACCCGGTATCTGCGGAAACTGCCGGAGGAACAGCGAAACGTTTTCCTGCGGCGGTATTGGTATTTGGAGTCCATTGAAGATGTGGCGAAACGTTTTGGCTTCAGCACGAGCAAGGTTAAGAGTATGCTCTTCAGAAGCCGGAATGGACTCAGGGCCTATCTGGAAAAGGAGGGTTATCTGGAATGAATGGCAGTGATTTGCTCGATGCGATGGAATATGTGGATGGCGAGCTGGTGGAAAACGCCGATGCTCCACCGGAGGGTGGGTTGCGTCGGCGGCTGGCCTGGTATGCCGTGGCGGCTTGCCTTGTGCTGGTGATGCTCTCCGGCGGCTGGCGGGCGATATTTGACCCGGAGCCGATTCAAAACCCGGCGGAGAATTGGGAGGTATACTATAATCCGGCGGAGAGATATACAGGGCCGTTGAGAGAGTACCTTGAATTCTATACATACGATGAAGACCTGACGGAAAAAGAGCTGGCGCAGTATCTACCGGATACCATGGCAGACTGGATGGCGTTTTCCGGTGTTACCCGCTTCTATGGGAACGGGGAATTGCGCGGCATTTATCTGACGGTAGATGGTGCGCAGGATGGTCTGGCGTTTCAGGTGAGTATCCTGAACCAGCAATACAGCTACGGAGAATATGGAATGTACGGCGCGCCGGATGAGGATGGCAATATCGTTGTCTACTTCGACGATGGGGAGTATGTTGTGCCGCTGGAGGCCGTGCCCAGTACCATTGGAGACCGCTCCTTCAAGGTCTATGAAGAACACACCAGCGGCAGTGGATACACAAAGGTCTGGACAGAGTATCCTGTGGGCGATATGACTTACCGAATCAGCGCAAGTATTGATGATGCCCAGATTGACTATGGCAAGGACTGCTTCAAAGCGTTGCTGGCGTGTTACGGCGTGACCGATACCGTGCCCAAGCCCGGGAAGATTCATCCCAGCAACACCCTCGCCTATGAAAAACTCCATACAGAGATTTACTACAACCGGGTTTCCAGCCCCCTTGGAGAAGACCCCACAGAGAATCTCACCAAATCGGAGTTGTCTTCTGAGAAAATGGATCTCATCTATTCCGATGTATCCCTCCCGTTGACCACGCTCACCGGCTATGCCCTGCATCAGCCGTCGGATGGTGTACCTTATGGTGTGCAGTTGCGGGCGGAGACGACATATTGCGACAAGCCGGTAATGGTGCTCATGCGGAAGACGCCGGAAGATGTTTTCCTTGGGGCAACACCCACAACCGACAAACTGGTGAGGTCAACCTATGTTTTTGTCATGGACAGAAATTCGGTTACGGCTTACCGGGCAGATACCGATGATGGAACCCAACTCTGGATGGAGCATGAGCGGGATGGCATTTTCTACCGCTTCTATACGACGGTGGAGAATGGAGACAAGCTGGAAAGAGCAAAAAATGCGATGGAGGCGGTAGCGAAGGAGTTTGCATTCACAAAACAGGAGGTTAATTTGGATGCGGTATGGGAGGTACACTACAACACCGCCAGAAAACCATTTATAACCAGTCAACCCGGAAGTGGTTTCACCTATACCATAACCCTGAAACAGGACGACCTGAAAAAGCTGATGCCGGAGACCACCGAGCCATGGATGGACTTTTCCGGCTGTGTCAAGTACAATTCAGACGGACAGTTAAATTATGCAGACCTTCTGGTAAACAGCAGCCGTCAGGAAACCGGGATTCAGGTGCAAATCCGGGAACACAGTTCATTCCAAATGGAAGACACGCCGGACCACAGAGGCGAGGTAGGAGCGACCTTCAGTGACGGTAAGGTCTACATGGTGCCTGCGGATGCGGTTGCCACCGGGATTGGGACGCAAAACGTGACGCTCTATAAAATGGTCGATCGCGACACCAACACCACCAGACTCTGGACCGAATTCCGGAAAGATGGGCTCACCTACCTGATTTCTGCCCAGATTCCCAACGGGCAGTTGACTGCGGGACGGGAGGACTTCTGGGATGTTTTGACCTGTTATGTGAAATCTGACAAGCCCATGGCGCAGAGTCTCAGCCAGATGGGCGATTGGTTTGATTTGGATTCGCTCCGGGAGAACATTTACTATAACCACACCTGGGCTTCTTTGTGGGTTGGCGAACCTCCCTATATTTTTGAGGAAGAATTGACCGGCGGGGAGATTGGCGACATCATCCCGGAGGTCATTCCGGAAACCATGACGGTCTCCGGGCAGGCGGTGTATTATGCCGCAAACGGAGGGGTTTATGGTATACGCCTGAGCATTACTGACCCCGCATGGGATGGTACAGTCTCAGTCCTGATGAGCCGGATGCAGGAGGAAGTATACGCAGGATATGTGCCCGGCGCAGAGGTATTTGTGGAGACGGTCTACCGGACATGGCAGGACAATACGCGTCTCGGGGGCTACCGGTATGATTACGACTCGTCTTCCCGGTATTGGGTCGAGTTCCAGCGGCAGGACATGTATTATCGGGTTTCCATCACCGAAGACCGGGACAGCAGTGACATTGCGCAAGCCCTCCGGGTTTTGGACGATGTGACCATGAAACTCCTGACCGGGGGCAATACCGCACCGGATTTGAATGGGCTTTCCCCGAAAACGGACTATGAATACATCCACCAGAGCCTGACCCTGGAAGAAGCCCGGCAGAATCAGCCCTTTGGTCCATGGGTTCTCCGGGAATCGCCGGAGGGCACGGAGACAACCAACCTCCGCTATGACAAAGATGCAGGACAGAACCGCCTCAGCAGCAGGTTCACAACAGCCGACGGATTTCTGGACTGGGAAGTGACCTGGCTGGAGGACGCAGACCGGCGGAGGATTGTGTCGGTGGAAGAACGGGAGAACTATGACCTGTCTCTGTACCCGCCCCGGCTGTCTGATGCATGGTATGATGCCGTTCCGGAAGGGACCCGGGAAATGCTGGAGAATCCCATTTTCCCCATAGAAGAACTCACCCTGGAGGCAATTTGCGCCAGAGTGGATACTGCGGAAGTAAATGACGGCGACAGTCCGGTGCTTTTGGGGTTCGGCGTTCTCTGTGGCGATGTCCTGATTCAAGTGAGTGCACGGAGTATTGACCCCCAGTGGCTTTATGACCAGCTTATGGCATTGCAATAACCCCAACCCCCGGCCTTACCCCACCCCACATGGCCGGGGGTTTTCCCTGCCTTCCACCATCCAAACCTTCAAATTATGATGCTAATCCGCTATGCCAGCGTGCTATTTTTACTGATACATGGGTGCAAATAAAATTATTTCGGAAAAATGGCAAAAAAGCCTTTACTTTTTCCCCAATGCAAATTAAAATAGAGAAAAATACTTCAGATGGGAGGGGACATACTATGAATGTAGAGATTGTGCGGGAGCCGTTTATCCTGCTGGAGACGGTGGAGATGCTCTATAAATTCGTCAATGGTGTGTCATTTCGCTCCATTTTAACCCAACGTCGCCCCACTGCGGAAACAGAACCCGATGAGCGACTGGTGCGGCGGCTGGAACAACTCCAGTCCATTATGGAAGAAACCTGCAAGGATTTAGACCCTCAGGATGCCGGACTGCAGCGGTTCTTTGCCGGCGTAGAAACCGGAGAGAAAGACCGCACCGTCTGCCTTGCCCGGTTTATGATCTGCTCCTTCTGTTTCCTGGAGAACACCGATTTGGAGGAAAGCATCGACCATATCCGCAAAACCTGGCATAAGCTCCAGAATAACGGTTCGTGGATTAACCATTGCTCCTCGGTGCGCCTGCGGTTCTCTGATGACCCCGGCTCGCCCGGAGATTTGCTGGACCAGATTTGCGCCCTGCGTCTTCCTGCCGGATTCCAGTTGGAGCTGTATCAGACTCTGCGCCGCTTTGACCAGAGTCTGGAGGAATTGATGGAGATTATCCGTCCTGTGGCTGAGCGATTGCGGCAAACCATCCGGCAGGGGGACTGGATTCTCGATGAACTGGAGGCCTATTGGCAGGATTCTGAAGAAACGCCACTGGAATTCCTCTCCCGGCTCTTTGGCGATGAGGTGGCCGGTATGTCCGGGAAGAAAACCACCATGGCCATCTCCCTGATGTACAGCAATATGGTCATCTATGAGATTGGCGAAAATGATGGCGAGCAGAACTATATTTATATGGGCTGTAACGTCAATACCGGCAGTACCCTGAGAAGCAGGGAGTCCTCTTTTGAGAATGTCAGTGCCGTACTCAAGGCCCTCAGCGATAAGAAGCGGCTGGAAATCCTCAGCCGGCTGAACAAAGAGCGCTCCTACTGCCATGAGCTGTCCGAGACCATGAATGCCGATCAGGGCAATATGTCCCGGAATCTGTCCATCCTATACAACTATGGCTTCCTGCGGATGGAGCGGGAAGCCCAGCGAAACTACTACCATACCGATTTGGATGCAATCCGCACCTTCCTGCGGCAAGTGGAGGAATTGCTGAGCCGGTAAACCAAGGAACAATAATGAGAACTGTCGGAGGATACCCTTCGGCAGTTCTTTTTGGCTTATGCCGGAGCGGTCGGCCATCAATATGCACAATACCCGGAAACCAAGGTAGCTCAGGTTGCGCATCCTGTGGTTTCCGGGTATTTTACTGTTGTTGGCTTCTCTGGCCTCAGAAGTCCTTGTCTTTGGCTCTGGACCAGGGGCGGTGGCGGGCAATATCCTTGCTGTTGCCGGGTGTCCAAGAAGAGGACTGCGGCACTCTGGATTGCTCTGCCCGGAACAGCGGCGACTCCCGCAGTCTGGCGCACAGCACATAGGACTTGCCATCCCGCATCAGGGTCTTGCCAAAATAGAGGAAGGGCACAATGGCGGCATTCTCCGGCACGGCATAGGTATCCACGCAATGCTCTGCGGCCTGAATGCTGAGATAGTTGAGCATCCGGTACTCGCAGAGTTCATCGAGAATCTCCTGTGCCAGCTCCCGGGAGAGTCCCAACTGGGTACAGACATAATCCAGCGTAAATTGTTTGTTGGGCGGCAGGGAAAAGCCCAGCAGATAAACCGCCAGCCGATGCTCCTTGCCAAAGAGAGAGAACAGTTTCTGATAGTCATTGATGCCGTTCATGATGGAGGCAAATCCGTCATCCGGCTCTTGCATAAACATGACATACTTAAATTTTGCGGCCACAGAGGCATACATCAACCCCTTGTCCGAAGAAATATAGCAATTGGTGGGTTGCTGGACTCTGGCGGAGGAGCGGTCATCTTTGTCCGCATCCTCGCAGGCGGTGGCGGCGGCAAAAGTGGGGTCTGCGCTGTCTCCCACCACGGTACTGCCATTAAGCTTCATCAAATGCCATGCCAACTGAACTGCCCGCTGCATCCGCTGCTCCGGAGGCGTATCCCGCAGCTCCTGGGTCAGCAGTTCCTCCATGGTCTTGGTGCGGGCGGTGGAGATATCATAGAGGTCATCCAGCGAACAGCCAATGACCTCCGCAATTTTGGGAAGGAGGGCAGTATCCGGCATGCCGCCCCGCTCCCAACGGGACACAGCCTGAGCGGAGACATTTAGCCGCTTGCCAAAATCGCCCTGCGATATTCCGGTTCGCTCCCGAAAGGCGGCGATCATCTTCCCGACAGCACTGCTTGCCATAACAATCACTCCTTAAATCTGGCGTTTAGTTTAATTTACTGGTGACTACAAATAAACAGGGACTTTTTGGGGGGAAAATCTAATTTTAGGTTAATTATACAACGGATGTCTGAGAATTGCAAGCAGTTTCTACCAAAAATCAAGAAAACGACAACAAGGGCTTTAATCTAAAGCCGAGACCTTGTTGTTGTTGTGATATCTAAAGCACCGGTGTTGCTCCGCAACCAGACCTTGTTTGCGTATCGCTTTGTTCTGTTGTATGATAAAAACAGCTCAGGAATCTGGAGTGGTGGCAGATGCAGACACGGCCACACCGGCAGATTCCACAAAAATACCGGGAATCCCGGAAAAGAAAGGATGTATCGCAATGCAAAAACACCTGACCAAACGCGCACTGTCCCTGCTTCTGGCCCTGGCTATGGTGCTTTCCTTCGCAGTGCCCGCTCAGGCCACTGCCGGAAATCACACAGAAGTCCACTTCGAGCAGGTAGACAACAGTCTGGTTTCCGCCAATATGCTCACCGGGCGTGAGGAAACCATTGTCGAGGAACAACCATACGCTGACACAGACCTGGTTCGTGTCTCCATCTTCCTGGAGCAAAACTCCACGGTTGAGGCCGGCTTCTCCACCGAGGGTATTGCATACAATGCCCAGGCTATGGCTTACCGTGATGAGCTCCGCCGGAATCAGCAGACCGTTACCGCCGCCATCGAGCAGGCTACCGGTGAAACGCTGAATGTAGTCTGGAATCTGACTCTGGCGGCCAACCTGATCTCTGCCAACGTCCCCTATGGCCAGATCGAAGAGATCGCGTCTGTGGCCGGTGTTGAGCAGGTGCTCCTGGAAACCCAGTACCAGCCCGATGTGGTTGGCAAAGAGGAGACCGTTGACCCCAATATGGCAACCTCCGGCAAGCAGATTGGTTCTCATTTTGCCTGGGCCGCCGGTTATACCGGCGCAGGCAGCCGGATCGCCGTTATTGATACCGGTACGGACCTGAACCACGAGGCCTTCAACGAGGCCGCCTTCCTGTATTCCCTGACCTATCAGGCCGGTCTGCATGGCTGCGGTGTTGAGGAATATATGGACGGACTGAATCTGCTGGACGCTGAAGAGATTGCCGCCGTTGCCGCCGATCTGAATGTGCAGATTGACCCCAGTGCGGCCTACCATAATACCAAGTCTCCCTTCATCTACAACTATGTTGATGGCGACTATGACGTTCTGCACATCAATGATATGCAGGGCGAGCACGGCTCTCACGTTGCCGGTATCGCCACGGCCAATGCTTACATTCCCGATGGCGAAGGCTTCTTTGCCAATGCACTGGCTACCAGCATGGTGCAGGGCGTTGCTCCCGATGCCCAGCTCTTGACCATGAAGGTCTTCGGCAAGGCCGGCGGTGCATACGACTCCGACTATATGGCAGCCATTGAGGACGCCATTATTCTGGGTGCCGATGCCGTCAACCTGTCTCTCGGTACCGGCAATCCCGGCAACTCCAGAAATGCCATTGCCGAATACCAGACCATTCTGGACAATCTGACCAAGACCGGCACGGTTGTGGTCATGTCTGCCGGCAACTCCGGTGCCTGGTCCAACTATGCCAATACTTTCCAGAGTTTCCTGTACGCTGACGACGTCAACTTCCAGACCGGCGGCTCTCCCGGCTCTTTTACCAATTCTCTGAGCGTCGCTTCCGTGAACAATGACGGCGTGGTCGGTCCCTATGTTATGGTCAATGACCAGATGATCATTTACAACGAGACGCTGTATCATAATCCTCCCTTCGTGACCATTGCCGGAGAGCATGAGTATGTCCTCATCGACGGTGTTGGTACACTGAATGACTGGAGAGCCATCGGCGATGAGCTGAAGGGCAAAATTGCCATCTGCTCCCGTGGCCAGACCAATTTCTATGAAAAGGCCACCTTTGCCGCTTACTGCGGTGCAATCGGTGTATTCATTTATAATAATGAGCCCGGCTCCATCAACATGGACCTGACGGATTACTATTCCAAGGCTCCTGTCGCTTCTCTGACCCAGGCAGACGGTGCCGCACTCAGAGCCGCGGCTACTCCCGTTACCGACGAAGCTGGCAATATCCTCTACTATGTGGGCAAGATGACCGTTTCTTCCGGCATGGGTACTGCCCAGTATAACAGCGAGCATTACACCATGTCCTCCTTCTCCTCTTGGGGCGTTCCCGGCTCTCTGGAGCTGAAGCCCGAGATCACCGCCCCCGGCGGTAACATTTACTCCGTCTACGGCGAGACGCCTGCCGGCGGCGGTGCTGACCAGTATGAGAATATGTCCGGTACCTCCATGGCCTCCCCCCAGGTTGCCGGTATGGCCGCAGTTGTGGCGCAGTACATCCGTGAGAACGGTCTGGAGGAAAAGACCGGTCTGTCCAACAGAGCGCTGACCATGAGCTTGCTGATGTCCACCGCTGAGCCCATTGTGGACGGCGCAACCGGCGTATACTATCCTGTGATTCAGCAGGGTGCGGGTCTGGCCAATGTGGGCGCGGCGGTATCCGCTGACAGCTACATCCTGATGGATGAAAATGCCACCGGGTCCTATGCCGACGGCAAGGTCAAGGTCGAGCTGGGCGACGACCCCACCTTCAAGGGCGAGTATACTTTCTCCTTTACCATCAACAACCTGACAGACCTGGAGAAGACCTTCGCCCTGAGTGCGGACTTCTTTACCCAGGATATCTTCAGTGCCTATGCCAATGGCGATTACAAGTATGACGAGACTGCCAATTATCTGGACTATCTGGCTGTTTCCCTGCCGGTCAACACCACTTGGAAGGTGGACGGCAAGACGCTGGAGCCCAGCGACAAAGTCTCCGGTCTGGACTTTGACGGCAACGGTACGGTCAACAGCGCTGACGGTCAGGCACTTCTGGACTATGTGGTTGGTGTAAGCGCCGATTTGCAGAATCCGGATAAGGCTGACCTGGATACCGATGGTGATGTGGACACCCACGATGCTTACCTGTTCTTCAGAGAACTGGGCACCGGCGTAGCCGTTCTTCCCGCCAACGGCAAGGTTCAGGTCACTGTGACCGTAGAGCTGACTGAGGCTTGGGACGAGTACCTGAGTTACACCGGCACCGGTGTCTATGTTGAGGGCTATGTTTTTGCCAAGAGCCTGTCCACCAGCGAGGGTGTTGAGGGAACAACCCACTCCATTCCCGTTCTGGGCTACTATGGCAACTGGACCAGCTCCTCTATGTTCGAGGTCGGTACTTATCACGAAGTGGTTGCCGGCGATTCCTACCGCGCGGCCTATGCCGGCGATGAGCTGGTGAATGCGTTCTTCGTCAGCTATGACAAGAAGGGCAAAGAGGAATTCTATTTCGGCGGCAACCCTCTGGTTCCTGACGAAACCTATCTTCCCGAGCGTAATGCCATCAATTCCGAAAACTATTCTCAGATCAGCAGCATGAGCTTTGCGGCTATCCGTAACGCTGTTGCTTCCAGATTCACTGCGGTCAACAAGACCACCGGTGAAACCATGATTGAGACGAATCCCGGTGAATTCGGTGCCGCATTCTACTATGTCAATGGCGGCTACTGGACCAGAACCTCCAACGCTCTGCGTCTGGGCTTCAAGCCCACCGGCGCAAAAGAAGGCGACCAGTTGGAGATCGCCCTGACACTGGTACCCGAGTATTATGTGGATGCCGAAGGCAATGTAAACTGGGATGCTCTGGGCAAGGGCGCAACGCTGAGCCTGCCCATGGTGGTTGACAACACCGCCCCTGTTCTGGAGAAGGTTATGATCGACCTGACCAACAATACTCTGGTGGCAGTGGCCTCTGACAATGAATATGTGGCCGCGGTTGCCCTGTACAACCGCTCCGGTGCTCGTCTGCATGCTTATACCGGTGCCAAGATGGACATCGAAAAGAATGAAAAGGCCGAGTATGTTCTGGATCTCAATGGCGTCAATGGCAAGCGGTTTATGCTGCAGGTCATGGACTATGCCAACAATGTGGCAACCTATTCCTTTGAAATGGAACTGGGCACTGCCGGCGAACTGCCCGAAATGATCGCATTCGACCTGGATAAGGGTCACTGGGTTGCGCTCAACAAGGACACCACCTATGAAGATCTGGAGAGCCCCAATGCGGCCTATGACATCTCCAAGCACACCATCTATGCCGCAACCATCGTTGACCATGTGATTCTGGCGGCCACCAGCGAAGGCATGCTCTATGCTATGCCCGAAGATGACCTGTCCGATATGTACCCGGTAGCCAATCTGGGCTGCATCGTCACTGACATGGCCTATAATCCTGCGGACGGCAAGGTCTATGCGGTGACCAGCGAAAGCAACCTCATCAGCATCGACAAGCTGACCGGTGAAGTCACCGAGGTTGGCGAAATCAGACTGGGCTATAACAAGCGCAAGACAAACACCCTGGCCTGCGATGCCAACGGCACATTCTACTGCCATACGCTGGAATCCTTCTTTGTGTACAAGTTCACGCTGGACACTCTGGCAACCCCCGAAGAGCTGACCTATGTGGACATTGACACCGACAACGCTTATCTCCAGTCCATGGAGATCAATCCCAACACCGGCAAGCTCTGGTGGACCAGCTTCTATATGTATGACTACGATGGACTCTACTGGCCCACTCCCTACGCCAAGATTTTTGAGATTGACACCGTAACCGGCGACGACATCGAGCATGAAGATGTCTGGCATGAGCTCTGCGCACTGATTATCCCGGTCAGAGACAGCGGCAGCAGCGACGGCGGCAACTGGAGCGATCCCACCGACGAAGTTATCGGCATGGAAATCTCCAACACCAGCCTGAATATGCTCCGGGGTAACACCAAGGAGCTGTCCGTTACCGTGCAGCCCTGGACCGTAACCGACAACTCTGTCACCTGGAAGTCGGATAACGAGTCCGTGGCTACCGTGGACGAGGACGGTGTGGTTACCGCCGTTAACGTAGGCACCGCCACCATTACAGCCACCTCCAATCTGGATCCCAGCTTTACCGCTACCTGCGTCGTTACCGTCGACACCCTGAAGGTAACGGTTGAGGGTATGCTTCAGGATACCGCCGGTGCTTCTTCCTTCTTCACCTGGGATCTGCAGAATGCCAAAACCTGGACTGCCGGCAATGCCATCGATACCAGCATCGCCTCCGCCAGCTACAACCAGAAGGACAACATCTACTATGTTATGGACACCGTCAACAACGTTTGGGCCATGCATAAGATGGGTCCCGATGGCAAGACCTTTGCAAACTCCGGCGCCAATGGCGCAACCGTCCCGCTGTGGGATATGACCTACAACCCCTACTTTACCGAGCAAAGAGGTACAGAACAGATTTCCGGCGTATTCAACTACTATTTCCTGCTGCCCATGGATCCCATGGACATGAAGAGCTTCGGCTATGACCTGGGCTATGATGTGGGCTGGCTCACCGGTATTACCTCTCTGGGTCACGAGAAGTATTTCGACGAGGAAACCGGCAATACCTATGATACCGAGCACATCATTCTGCTGGGCAATGATGGCAGCATTCACCACTTCTGGCTCTATGACGGCACCGAAGGTGTGACGGCATTCTATGGCTACTATCTGTCTGACCTGGAACTGGACTTCATGGGCTACAACGGTATGTATATGTACTGCTCTCTGGTTCCCGGTGATGACGGTGCGCTGTATCTGTCCTACTTCAACGGGGCCGCCACTGAACTGTACCGACTGACCTTTGATGCGGTCAACGAGATGTACAACGCTGTTCCCATTGGCAATATGGGTCAGGGTGTATGGCCTGCCGTTTTGACCAAGGTCACCACCAATGCTCCCGCTGAGGGCAATGATGTGGCCATGCCCAAGGCTACTGAGGTTATGACGGCGAGACCCATCACTGCGGAAGAGCTGGCCGCCAGCAAGCTGCCTGTAAATTCCGCCCGCACCTTCACCATGACGGAGGAAATCCGCAACGCCAAGATGCACGCTGAGGCTCAGCCCGAATCCGACTCCCGTGTGGAGGACGGCGAGAAGACCGTCACTGTCACAGTCACCACTAAGGAGGCCGCCAACAATGGTCTCGTCACCGTGTCTTATGATGCCGCCAAGCTGGCGCTGAAGTCCGCTGTAATCTCCGGCGACTACACCGCTAAGGCAGAAGAAGACGGCAAGCTGACCTTCGGCTATGTCGCCCTGAATGAGATTCCCGCTGAGGGCACCATCGCAACACTGACCTTTAATGTGCTGAATACCGATGGTTCTGACATCACTGTGGAGCACAAGCAGCTCGGCAATGCCGTTGGCACCACCGAAACCATTAAGGTCGAGTTTGAGCACAAGAATACCGAAATC
>SVLX01000081.1 GCA_015067725.1 Oscillospiraceae bacterium
GAGTCTGAGGGCGGCCATTTGATACGTCGGCTCTCCGGCGGTGGCGCTGTGTTCCACGACTTGGGTAATCTGAATTTCACCTTCCTTGTTCCCACGGAGGACTATGATTTGGATAAGCAACTGGGGGTTATTCTGGCGGCTTGTCAAAATCTGGGACTGAATGCAGAGCGTTCCGGTCGCAATGACATTCTCTGTGACGGACGGAAGTTTTCCGGAAATGCTTTCTTCAAGCACCACGGCAAGTCCTATCACCATGGGACACTGCTGGTGTCTGCGGATATGGAGCGACTCAGCCGTTACCTGACCCCGACCAAGGCGAAGTTGGCCACTAAGGGTGTGGATTCTGTCCGCTCCCGGGTGGTGAATTTGCAGGAACTTTGTCCGGATTTGACAATACCTGCGCTAAAAGAGGCACTATTGGCCGCTTTTGGTCAGGTCTATGGTCGTCCGGTGGAGCTCCTCTCCACTGCCAACCTGAATATAGATGCCATCTCCAGTCTGGAAGCCCATTACCGCTCCTGGGACTGGAAGTATGGTCGCAAGATTCCGTTCACCTGTGCCATAGAAGGCAGATTCCCTTGGGGTGGCATTCAGTTGCAGCTTCAGGTGGATGAGGGTATGATTCGGGACTGCCGGGTCTACTCTGACTCTATGACCTGGGACTCCTTCCCTGCTTTGGAGCGTGCCCTGGTGGGTTGCCGCTTTAAGCCGGAGGCGCTGACCTCCGTGGTGATGCAGGCCTGTCCCGATGTGGGCAGTGACATTTGCAAACTGTTGGAGGAACAGGAACTTTGAACCACAGTCTTTACTGAATAAAAAGAACTTGCCTGGTGCTTCGTGCATTCAGGCAAGTTTTTTCATCTTCTGAAACATTTTCCTCCACTCAGTCGTGTATTTTACAGGAGGTGATACTTTGAGAAGCGAAACTGAGCTGACTGCAATCTACCGCAGGCACTGCAAAACCGTCTGGAATCTGTGCTATACCCTGCTCCGTCATCCGCAGGATGCCGAGGATGCCATGCAGGAGGTCTTTCTGCGCACCGGGCTTTCCAGCAAAACTTTCCGGGATACGGAACACGAAAAGGCATGGCTCATTACCGTCACCAGAAATGTCTGCCGGGATGAGCTGAAGAAAGCCCGCCGCAAGGAGGTCTCTCTGGAGGATGTGACCGCCGACGCCCCGTCTCCCCCACCGGAGAACGATGGGATACTCGCGGCTGTCCATTCCCTGCCGGAGCAGTATCGCACAGCCATCTACCTGTATTATTACGAAGGCTACCCCACGGCACAAATTGCCAAACTGACACGAAAGCCGGATGCCACCATTCGCACTTACCTGCGCCGGGGGAGAATGCTCTTAAAAAAACGACTGGAGGAAGAACGATGAAAGATCAAAATGTTGTCTCGGCCTATGACCGGATTCAGCCGGAAGAAGATGTCTATGACCGGGTACTGAATCGGGTGAACCATCGCCTGAAACAAGAACGCCTGTCCTGCCGTCAGCTTCGGTTGCGCCGTGCTGTTCTGCTTGTGGCTTGTATTGCCCTGTTTCTTGCCCTAAGCACCATAACCATCGCCACCTATCGACAATGGCATTTGCCCCAGCCCAGCACCTACTCCTCCCCCGACGGTGGAAATCTGGCCATCCACCGGGAAGAAACATACCGCTATGACCCGGAAAACACCGACTTCACCGAACCAACCACCGCATCCCAACCATGGACAGATCAGCAGTTTATCCGTGAGGCTGTCTCCGTTTTGAAGCTGGCTGGTTTGGAGGATGTGGACACCAGGGAACTCAGTGTCCGCAGGCAGAGCAACCTGTACTACAACCGGGAGGAAGCAGAAGTATTCTTCCTGAATGATGAGATTCGGACAACGGTCAAATTCCACGCCCAGACAGGTGCCCTTCTCTCCCTGAGCAGTACTGACTACACAACTGACACCGTGCCTGTCTGTCAGACCGAAGCAGAGGCCGAGGTACTGGCTAAGGATTACTATTCCCGTCTCCCTGTGCCCCAGACCTACGTCCTGACCGGGTGTGAACAATATGACGAGCAGTACTGGAGCTACAGCTTCTGCCGGGAGGTTATGGACGGGCTATATAGCTACTACGAAATGGTGCGCATCTCCGTCAATCCCGTCAGTGGCAGGTTGACCGGCTGTAATGTTTTCTCCATTCCCCTTTTGGACGACCACAGCCCGGAGGATGTCCCGCTGACCCAGGAGGAAGCCGAGTCCATCGCCCTTTCTCTGACCGGTGTAAATCTTCAGGGGCGCATACTGGAATCTGCCGCCGTGGAAGTGGTGCACCCCAACTACTTCTTCACTGGGCTCATTAGTCCCAATCTGGAATCCTGCGCCGTCACCCGCTTGGGATGGCGACTGGTCTACACCAATCCAGACAGCTTCTTTGCCGATGAAGTCACTGTCTTCATCGATCTCTACACCGGCGAACTTCTGGGCGGCGACATGACCTAACCAAAACGATACCCCGGAGAACAGTTTCTTGTCTCCGGGGTAAGCACCATATTCAATCTTTTACATCCACATCCAACCCCAACTCTCTGGGGAGGAACCGAGGACACACATTCTCCGAGGTCACAATGACTGAAGCAGCCAAACGCGCGCCAATTTCACAGGAATCTTTTAAGGTTTTCCCGTAGGTCAAGCCAATGGCGACACCTGCACAGAAAGCATCCCCTGCGCCGGTGGTGTCCTTAACCTCCACCTTCTTGGCTGGGCAATAGCCCTTGTCTCCATCCTTGCCGGCAAATACCGCACCTTCGCCACCCATGGTCACAATCATACTGGGAATCTGGGCTCTTTGCACCTTCTCCGCTATGATTTCCACCATTTCTGCCGGAGACTTGCCTTCAAAGTCCTCCATAAACAAGATGCCCGCCTCCTGGATGTTGCAGACGAAGCAATCCACCGACTGCAGAAAATCTCTGCGTTCAACGGCGATGCTCATATTGGCTACCACCGCATAAACCGGCTTCCCGTACTTCTGTGCCAGCTTAAAGGTACGCTTGACCACTTCCCGGTCAATGTCAATCTCAATAATGATACTGTCAGCATTGCGGAAAATCTCATCGCCGTGTTCTTCCAAAATACCGGAAATGGGGCGCAAATCCGGTCTTTGGGAAATCTGGGCAATTACATCGCCACTGTCATCAAAAACCGCCAACCATGTACCCATACCGTCCGGTGTTTCCCCAATATAGTCGGTATTGACCTTGTGACTTCTGAGTTTACGCAGGACATCAATGCCGGTACCACTTTTGTTAACCAGGCTGACAAAGGTGGGCCTCAACTCAATATTGGCAATGTCTTCTGCCACATTGCGGCCCACGCCACCGTGAATCTGCTCTACCTTGCCTGCATTTCTTCCCTTTTCGATATAAGCCCCCTCTGGATAGCCCTTAATGTCCACAAATACCGCGCCAATTACCACAATTCCCATTGTGTGTCCTCCCCTTTTACCGATAGTGCCCGGCCAATACTGTTGCCGCCTGCCGGATTTTCTCTGCGTCAGTCTGCCAAACAGAGAATTCATCCAGCCCCGGCAAGCCCATAGGAACACCCTCACGCCGGAAAACCATGCCACTGTTTAGCGTTACCTTACCGCTCATGTGAAAAGCCCGCAAAGGGTAAATCTTCAGCAAATCCCCGATTACCCCAGCACCTACGCCTCCGCCTGCCATGATGGTCAGCGGCAAATTCTGTGCCAAAAGCATCCCAATATATTCCCGACCGGACCAGCAATTGTCCTGCTGACCACTGGTGAGAATGGTATCCACCCCCAGCGCGGCCGCCCGCTTTGCCGTCTTAAGTCCATCCCGGCACACATCAAATGCCCGGTGCATCGTCACACCTGAGCCCTGTGTCGCAGAAATCAAGCGGGTCATTTGTTCTTCATTCAGCTCTCCCTCCGGAGTCAGGCAGCCAATAACCACACCGTCAGCCCCGGCATTCACCAAGGCGACAATCTGTTGCTCCATCAGCTCAACTTCCCGGTCGGAATAGAGGAAATCGCCAAACCGGGGACGAATCAAGCAGCGAATCGGGATATTCGTTTCCTTGTGAATCTGGCGCAACAGTGCCACATCTGGGGTCAGCCCGCCAACAATCAGGGCCGAGCAAAGCTCAAGTCTGGTTGCCCCACCGTCAACCGCAGCCATTGCAGAGGCAAAACTGTCCACACAGGCTTCCAGACAGTATTCATTCTTGGTCATCATGGGTATACACGCCCCTTTCTCCTGAATTCTATCACATTCGCCAGCAAATGTCCACCCAAAAGCATAAGAAGTCCGGCAAACTAAAATGTCTGCCGGACAAAAAGGGAAAATCAATAGTTCTCCGCGTGAATCTCGAAGTAGCTCTGGGGATGGTTGCAGGTGGGGCAGATCTCAGGGGCCTTGGTGCCGACCACCAAATGGCCGCAATTCCGGCATTCCCAAACCTTGACCTCGCTCTTGGCGAAGACTTCAGCCATCTCCACGTTCTTCAGCAGCGCACGATAGCGCTCCTCATGGGTCTTCTCAATGGCGGCAACCAGACGGAATCTGGCAGCCAGCTCATGGAAGCCTTCTTCATCGGCAACCCGGGCGAACTCGGCATACATGTCGGTCCACTCATAGTTCTCACCGTCAGCGGCAGCACCCAGGTTTTCAGCGGTATCACCGATACCGTTGAGCTCCTTGAACCACAGCTTGGCGTGCTCCCGCTCGTTCTCTGCAGTCTTCAGGAACAGGGCTGCAATCTGTTCAAAGCCTTCCTTCTTTGCCTTGGAAGCAAAGTAGGTATACTTGTTTCTTGCCATGGATTCACCGGCAAAAGCGGCTTCCAGGTTCTTCTCCGTACGAGTACCGGCATACTTATTTGTCTTCATGTTGTTATCGTCCTTTCGTAATGGATTTGCGGCTGAGCGTGTGTCTCAGTCACACTAACGCAGAGTGAAAACCACTTGCGTTGCAGCAGAATCGTGTTCTGCCCAGATCATTATAGCATATCTCCGGCAAAAAGTATACCAGTATTTTGAATTGTTTGTCAATAAATCGGCTTGCCATACCCGCTTTTCTGTGTTATGATAGGCCAAAACCGAAGAAAGGAGATCTTCATGAAGGATGTGGTTGCCGCATTGATTTGGAATAATGACCGGTTCCTGGCCTGTCAGCGTCCACAGCACAAAGCCCGGGGGCTCTTGTGGGAGTTTGTAGGTGGTAAGGTAGAGCCCGGTGAAACAATGGAAGAAGCACTGATTCGGGAATGCCAGGAGGAATTGGGCATCACGGTAAACGTGGAGGAGATCTACCTGCAGGTGGAGCACCAATACCCGGACATTCACATTCGGCTGACTTTATTCCACTGCACCATTGCTTCCGGCACACCAAAGCTGCTGGAGCATCAGGATATGAAGTGGCTCCTGCCCGCAGAAATCAATGGGTATGAATTCTGCCCCGCAGATCAAGACATCCTGCAAAGGATTCAGCAGGATTATAGTTGAACTCACACCTCCGGAGTAATGCTCTCCGGGGGTTGTGTTTTATCTTCGGGCTTTGGCGTATCGTTGGGTTTGATCTCGTCACGCACTGTGGGAACTTTGATGAAACCGTCAGAGGTTTCCTCCGTTGAATGATGCAGGCTGGAGTCCTGAATCAGGTCACTGGGATTGTCCAGCAGGTACTGCGTAAAACCGGTATTGCTCTCCTCAATGCGCACCCAAAGTCCTCCATCTTCCCGGAAAAAGCGATCCTCCCGGAGATAGTACGCCTTCTCCTCCCCGCTCATATACAAGCAGGTGATCTGCCAGCAGCCGACTTCATCCTGTGGGGCTCTGCGCGGGTTTTCTTCACCCTGAATGCTGTCGATATAGGATAGAACCCAATCAATCTTTTCTTCGTCAGTATAGACTCTGTATGGCTCTTCGCCATTATTCGGAACCAGAGAAATCTGAATTCCGGTCACAACTCTGGCTTCGCTGTCTGCTCCGCCATCAATCGACCGGACACATCCGGACAGCAACAGCACCGCACAGAGCATCAGTAGCAAAACGATCTTCATAACACCCCTCCTCACTGGAACAAAAAGCCCTCTGACAGCATAATCTGAAGATTGGCTTGCAAGGCCGACTCTGTGGCAAAGTGCACTGCCTCAAATCCGGGACTCTGGTGGAACGAAACCACCTCATTCTGCCAATCCACCCAAATGATATATTTCATATCTTCCACCCGCATCCACCTCCAACGACTTTAGTGCCATTTTATTTATAACCATCCTAGCGGGTAAATATGAATAATCTATGACTAAATTTCTTAAGATTTTCTTAAATCTGATTGGTTTCAACCCCCCTTAGCGTCAAAAAGGTGCTGTCTCAAAATGATTTTATGAAATCATAAGGGGCAGCACCCTTTTTGTCGTTGTCACTGTGGAAAGGTTGTGCAGAAAAACGTAAAAACGGCGCACTTAC
>SVLX01000082.1 GCA_015067725.1 Oscillospiraceae bacterium
AGGGTCCACCTGTTCCCATCCCGAACACAGAAGTTAAGCTCACATGCGCCGACGATACTTGCCGGGTGACTGGCCGGGAAAATAGGTAATGCCAACACAAATATTCCTCCTTAGCTCAGTCGGTAGAGCACCTGACTGTTAATCAGGGAGTCGTTGGTTCGAGTCCGACAGGGGGAGCCAAAGAGACCACGCTTGTTTCAGGCGTGGTTTCTTTTTATCCTGCACTTGGTCTACAAGTTCATAATCTGATAGTGGCATTATGGTTCCCTTCCGACCTTTTGGTGCCGCAGAGTTTGCCCTGATTGAGGAAAGTGGTTTTACCACCTTCCCGCCCCGACTGCCTGGTCAACCTATTCTTTATCCGGTTTTAGTGAAGCGTACGCCTGTGAAATTGCCGGGCGTTGGAATTCCCGAGGCCATATGTCTGGTCGTGTTGGCTATGTTACACGGTTTGCTGTTGATGATGATTATGTCTCATCGTTTCCGGTGCAGACTGTGGGAAAGCATGATCATCAGGAACTGTGGATTCCCGCCGAGGAGCTGGCAATCTTTAACCGGCATATTGTTGGCGGGATTGAAATCCTTCGTGTGTTTAATGGGCGGGATTGAATTTGCTGGTGGGACTTTTGGGTTCTGCCAGTTTTTTCTTGCTTTTATTGGCAATTGCATGTACAATTTTAAGAGATTGTATTTTGGGGCGGTGATCTTGGTGCGTTTGCTGTATGTAGTGAAGTCAAATGGTTTGTTTTTGGTCAGGAATGACCCAGATGGGGTATCGTTTTCGCTGCCCACACCCTGCATGGATGTTACTGAGGACTATGTTTTTTCTTCCCCTGCATCGGGTATTCGTTGGCTTTTGGATCATTGCAGCCTGCCAGTCTATCGCCAGTATGTTTTTACCTTTGGTTCATTTTGTGTTGCGTTGTTTGCGCCTTGTGGTACTTGTTCTCTCCCCTTGGGCTTTGCCTGGGTTTCCTTTTCGGATTTGTTGCATTCAGGTACTGAGCGTGATGTGCTTGATGTGTTGAAGCTTACCTGTGGCCGTGGTTCTGATGTCACTGTACCATGGTTGGGTCCAAATGGCTTTTCGGTGTATATCCGGTGGGCTGAAGCATTATTGTATGACTGCGGTATCACGCTTACCTCATCTTTTCATCAGATCAAGAATGCCTTTATGTCTTCCGTTTTTTCGGCTGGGAGCAATTCAGGTGTGGTGTATCTAAAGATTGTGTCTAATGTTTATGTTGCCCGTACATGGACTGAGCGTCTCTTGTCTGAGCTGCACGGTGGCTATCCCCATTATCTGGGCGTTACTCCTGATGGGGCTGCCAGTTTGATGCTGGAAATGCCGGGGCACGATGTGGGGGAACTGGATATTGGCCAGTTCTGCCATTTACTGAAACGTTGGAGTGAGATGCAAATCAATTCTGCTGGTGATAATCCCCACCGGCTTCCGGATTCTTCGCTTCGGCGTTTGGCTGCTGGTCTTGATAACCTTCCTTTTGATGTGGAGAAAATTTTTTCACTGGTTGGTCGTGCATTCTCTCCTGATGACAGGCGGCGTTTTCAAATGAGGCTCTCTGGAGTCAGTGCTGAATTGGCCCGACTTTCTGCTGTCGGGATACCAGATACCCTCTGCCATGGGGATATTCGTCCTGGCAATATCCGCATGATTGGAAATGTGCCTGTTCTGTATGACTGGGGTATGGCATTTTATGGTTTTCCGTTTTATGATACTTTGCACTTTTTGAGGGTCCTCCACCGCAGCCTGACGCCACCACAGACGGAACAACTCAAGTTGGCGTATCTGTCCCCCTGGCAACGCCGATTCCCACGAGACAGGCTCCAGGAGGCTTGGGAATTGGGCCAACAGTCCATGGGCTACTTCATGCTGCAAGCGGACTGTAGTTGGGTTCTGGGGTTACTGGAGGCCTGTGGCGGCGTTCCGGCAGATGGGACTATGGATGGCCATGCCTTCTCCTGCCGTTTGCGTTCTTTTGAGAAGGTATTTTACCGGTTTCTCTCTGCGTGAATATGTCCGCCGATTGTCGTTTTTTGAAGCAGGAAGGAGATTTGCCGTGCTCGATTTGATTCCAAACGGATTTGTACTCCAGCGAACAGATGCCCCTTGTTATAGCATTCTGAACTACATTAAGTCCTTCCCTTATCATGGCCTTGCTGCATACAGCACAGAGCCTCTCTACGCAGTTGACAACATTCTTCACGACCGGGAGGCTTACGCCCTGTGCCAAGAGGCTTTTTCGCGGAAAGTTGGTGAGGATGCCGTTGTTCTCCGGTCTTTTATCTGTGAGCCTGACCTCCTGACCCGCTATATCCTGGCCTGTCAGATGCGGAAAATTCCCATCCGGGCACTGTTTGTCGAGAGTGACTATGCCGGAGAATACTGGCTTGGTTCACGACCGGATGGTGTGTTGTGGGGGTATGCGTACAATACTATTCCCTTCGATGACCAGATTGTAACTGACCTTCACTGGTATGTGCCCCTGACCGGATTTTGGCTGCAACTAAACAGCCGTGGTCTTTTCTCTGATCAGGCGGATGTACTGGCGTTTAAGCGGGCTTATGATTCCGCCTTTGACGCCGGAAAGATTGGAGACGGCGAGATGGAGACGCATATCTTTAGACTGACGGAGGTCGGTCTGGAGACGGCCTTAGCCTGGCAGCATGGCGGTTAGTGTCCCGAATATGACAAAAGTCCCCAGAACCGTTTGGCTCTGGGGGCTTTATCTATGGATTTTTTACAGAATCATGGCAATCAGGGTATAAGCCCAGTTGGCGAAGACACCTGCGCACAGACCGCCGATGGTGTGACTGATGATGGCATTGCCGGTGAGGAAATTGCACTTCAGGCTGTTCATCATGGCCAGATGGGTGGACAGGTAGCCGCTCCAGCACATACACATGGCAGTGAATACGGCCACATCATGGGCAGTAGCCATTCCGGTTTCCAGCAGGCCGGGAACCAGACCGATGGCGGCACCGGCGGCGCCCAGAGCGGTAATGGGAACAGAGACACATTCTGCGCTGGTGAAGCCGAACAGGGGCTTGAGGATGAAGGAGAGCTTCTCACCCAGCCAGGGCAGTGCCCCAACGCCTTCGTATGCAGCACCGGTGTACTCGCCGGTGGCACTGGGACCCTCAGTGAGAATCAGGACAAAGGTACAAATCAGCAGAACGCCGGGGATAATGTCAAAGCCCATCTTAACGCCGGATGCGCCACCGTCATTGAGTGCGCCCAAAAACCGGTTGCCGATACTGCCGGAGCGGATGGTGCGCTTGTTCAGGTCAGCATGTGATGCATCCTCAGCACCTTCGCACCAGGCTTCGGTGCCATAAACCTTCTTGGTGAACCGGAGCATGATGCGGGTACTGACAATACTTCCCACAACGGCGCCCAGATTACCAACGAGGACGGCAATACCAAAGTGCCCCTCCATGGTTCCGGTGAGCTGAAGACCCAGCATGAAGGCGGTGATGATGGCGCCCATGCCGAAGGCTGTACCCAGATTGGTCAGGGCGGGGAGCTGGTAGCGGCGGAAGTACCGGCGGAAACTGGTATCGTCAGCCAGAGTCAGAATGGCGGGGTTATCGGACAGGTAAGTGGTGACCACGCCGATGGAGGCGGCACCGGGCAGACCATAGAGAATGCCCATAAGGGGGGACAGGAGTTTATTGATCAGGGAGACAACACCAAATTCCGTCAGCAGTGCGCCCAATGCGCCGGCCAGAACGGCAATGCCCATGATATAAAGAACCGTATTGATCAGCAGGTCAAAGGCGGTATTCATCATGGTGTTCAGCAGGTTAATCATGCCCATCTTGCTGCCAAGCAGGCCGAAAATCAGGATGAAGACGCCGAGGAAGATAAAAGCCTCCAAACTGATGGCGTTCTTCTCGGTGGTTGGGTGCTCTGGTTTTTCACGGTGCGTGAACAACTTTCTCTTTTTCTTTTCCATGTTTGTTGTGCTCCTTTGGCTTTATTCTCAGCAGAGATATTGTAACGGATATCCCGGGAAAATTCAACCATAATTTATCTGTGAAAGTGTAGAATTATGACCCCCAAAACAGGGCATTTTCACGAAAATACCGGGCAGTTCTCGGGTTGAAGAGTACTGCCCGGGGTATTTTTGCTGAAATCAGCCCAGTTTACAGTAGGCAATGGCGGTTTCCGCGGCCAGTCTGGCGTTGTTGAACACCAACTGAATGTTGGAAGCCAGAGAGTTACCGCCGGTCAGCTCGGCGATCCGGGCCAGCAGGAAGGGTGTGGTTTCCTTGCCCTGAATGCCCTTTTCTCCGCACTCTCTGACGGCATCGTCGATGGCCTTGTTGATGACTTCGGGGTCCATGGAGTATTCCTGGGGGATGGGGTTGGTGACCAGCATACCGCCACCTAAGCCCATATCGTTCTGCGCCTTGAATGCGGCGGCCAGCTCCTGAGGGGTGTCCATCCGGTAGTCAACCCGGAAACCGGAAGTGCGGGTATAGAACGCAGGCAACTCGTTGGTTTGATAGCCCAGCACGGGAACGCCATGCGTTTCCAGATACTCCAGAGTCAGACCCAAATCCAGAATGCTCTTGGCACCGGCACAGACCACCATGACAGGGGTATGCGCCAGTTCTTCCAAATCGGCGGAGATATCCATGGTGGTTTCGGCACCACGGTGCACACCGCCGATACCGCCGGTGGCGAAGATTTGAATGCCGGCCATATGGGCAATAATCATGGTGGTGGTGACGGTGGTGGCACCATCTTCCCCTCTGGCGCACAGAACGGCCAAATCACGGCGGGATGCCTTGTGAATGGCCTGACCCTTCTTGCCGAAGTATTCAATTTCCTCAGAGGTCAGACCGGCCTTGAGACGACCGCCGATGATGGCGATGGTGGCGGGGACAGCGCCGGCATCCCGGATGATTCGCTCTACCTGCAGAGCGGTTTCCACATTCTGAGGGTAGGGCATACCGTGGGAGATGATGGTGGACTCCAATGCCACCACGGGGCGACCTTCTGCAACGGCGGCGGCGACTTCGGGGTTGATGTCCAGATATTGATTCAGCTTCATGGGATTTCACCTTTCGTATATGAATTGTAATTGGTTTATGAATAACAATGCCTGCGTCATAAGCCTTCCATACGGCTCAGGACGGCTTCTGCACTGAGATTGGGGTTGATGGTCTGCTGGTGCTCCATGGTGATGCCTGCGGCGCAGAGCCCCGCCAGGGCACTGTCGTGCAGGCTGTAATTCTCCAGATAAGCCCAGACCAATGCAGCCATAAAGGAATCGCCACAGCCGGTGGTACTGACCATGGTACAGGGGGGATTGGTCAGGTGCAGGTGTTGCTCTTTGGTGGCGGCATAAACACCCTGCGCACCCAGTGAGATAAAGAGCCGCTGTACACCCAGCCCCAGAAGCCGGTCTGCCGCCCGGCGAACATCGTCCATGCCGGAGATGGAAATGCCGGAGAGCAACTCCGCCTCCAGCTTATTGGGCTTGAGGGTGTGGATATAGGGCAGAATGGGACGCAGTTTTTCTGCCTTCACCGTGGAGACCGGGTCGCAGAAAATGGGGGCGGTACAGTGAGTTGCCAAATATTCCAGCGACTCAGGGGGCAGATTGGTGTCTGCAACCACCACCTGAGCATCATTCACCAGCCTCAGATTCCGGGTCAGGTACTCCGGGGAAATCTGTGCGCAGATCTCCATGTCGGACACAGCCAGGGCCATGTCTCCGGCATGGTCGGCAATATAGAGGTAAGTGGAGGTGGCCCGGTCCTTTACCCATAGCGCCCCGGAGAGGTCAATGCCCAGCCCGGTGCAGATATTGGCCAGTTGGTGACCATAGAGGTCATCGCCAAAAGCGGTGAGGAGGCGCACGTCAGCCCCGAGAAGCCGCAGATTATGGGCGATATTCCGACCTACACCACCGGGGCTCAGCCGGACAGCACCGGGGTTGGAATCCCCCGCAATCAGGGGGGAGAAAGACTGCCCGCCGATATCCATATTGGCGCCGCCCACCACCACGGCATAGTTGTTTTTTTGCAGGACATAACCCTTACCGGCGATGTGGCCTTTTTTCATCAGGTTGGAGATATGGACGGCGACGGCAGAGCGGGAGATGCCCAGGCGGTCTGCCAGCTCCTGCTGGGAGATCATGGGGTTATCCGCAATGCAGCTAAGGACTTGCCGTTCTCGCTGTGTCATGGTACGACCTCTAAACTTTCATAAAAGATAATAAGCAGATGCTTATGTTATTATAACGGGTATGTGGGAAGATGTCCTAAGTGTAAAATAAGTATTGGCAAAGCATCAAAAAAGAGGGAGCGCCGAAGCACTCCCCCTTGCCGACCTGTGATATAATGTTAATTGGACAGAAAAACACGAAACGCAGGTGGCAATATGAATA
>SVLX01000083.1 GCA_015067725.1 Oscillospiraceae bacterium
TGCATATGAAAACCCCGGCTTTTAGCCGGGGTTCCAAAAAGGTTATACCTATACACAAAAGAAACCCTCCGTGATAGAATAACTTTGGGTTTGCCAGCCAAAGAAAAAATCAAGGAGGGATCCTTATGGGAAATAAGGATACGTCTAGTTTAGCACATACGACGTATGAATGCAAGTACCATATCGTATTTGCACCGAAATATCGGCGGCAAGTCATATATGGTAAGCTAAGAGCGGATATCGGAAAGATACTGCGGCAATTATGCGAGTATAAGGGGATAGAGATAATCGAGGCAGAAGCCTGTCGGGATCACATCCATATGCTCGTGTCGATACCGCCGAAGTACAGTGTCTCTCAGATTATGGGATATCTGAAAGGGAAGAGCAGCATCCTAATCTTCGAGCGCCACGCCAACCTCAAATACAAGTACGGGAACAGGCGATTCTGGTGTACCGGTTACTATGTGAGCACGGTGGGAAAGAACGAGAAGAAAATCGCGGAGTACGTAAGAAATCAGCTAAAGGAGGATTACGTACAGGATCAGATGTGCATAAAGGAGTACATCGACCCGTTTACGGGTGAGCCAGTAGGAAAGAGCAAGAAATAGTAGCCCCTTCAGGGGTAGCTAGGGAAATGCTCCGCGGCTGGCAAACCCTCGGGGGTCTTAAGATCCAGGCTAGTAATATGGCCTTATCGGCCTAGAGCAAACCACGCGTTTTACGCGTGGTTATGATTCTTTGTAGGTTTTTACCAAAAATGACACAACAATTTTGGCGAAAATACCATGCCTGTCGGGATTGAAAACCGGCAAAAAATGTGATATATTTTTTGCGTATGAAGCAAAAAATGAAGGTAGCAGACAAGACTGTTGCCTGAGTATTGATAAAAAGGTGAATGACATGAAACTTACCCTCAATTCCCAGATTAGCCTCCTGATGGAAGCGGCTGATTTGGTCTGTGCTTATGTGAACCGGTCGGATGTGACGACGCTGATTGCTGCCAGCCCCTATGGAATTCCTGCTGACGAGGTGGGCAGAATGATGGAACAGGCCTGCGGTCATCTGGACAGAACCAGTGAGCGAATGCGGTTCTACTTTCAGGGCTATCCGGTCAGTGACCCCCAGAGCCGGCAGGAGAGGTTAACCTGCGTGGCGTTTATGCTGATTTATTCGATCCTGTCCAGTTGCAGTGCGGATTTGGAAAGTACCCGGGCGGAACTGATGAACCACCCCGTTGGTCGGGGAGAGCCCTTTGAAATCGTAAACCACTCCTGGAGCAGCATTGGTATCCGCATGAGCGAGACATACCGCCCGCTGTCCAAAGAACTGAAGAAGTTGGATGTGCCGGAGGATTTGCGTCTGCAGCTGGCTGAGGTGTTCTCCAATTATACAGCTCATGTTACTCAGCTTTGTCAGTTGCTGATTCCGGTGGGGGAGAAGCTGTTGCCGTTGCTTGCTCCCTGGTGGGACAAGATGCGCCCCAGACTGGAACAGTGGCAGAGTGTGCTGAATACGGAAAAAGGTCGGCATGAGCTGCTCAGAAGAATCAATATCGCGCTGGAGGATTTGGATACCGTGTATGTGAGTCTGCGGGTTTTCAGACCTTTTTGCACGGAGGGTATGTACAATGTCTTGAGCAACAATTTCTTCTATAGTGTGGGCCTGGATATTGCGCCTTTTGGAGAGGAAAAAGAAAGCCTGACCCGGGAGGATATGGTGACGCTCCGGATTCTCTCCAGCGCAGACCGAATCGAAATTCTCCGGGCCATGTCCGGAAGAGTCATGACCCCCAAGGAACTGGCACAGGAGCTGAACATGAACCCTGGTACTGTTTTCCGTAGCCTCAACAGCCTGTTCAATGAGCATTTGGTGGACATGGTGGTCGATGGTATCCACCGCAGTTATACCACCAATAAAGAGAATCTGAGACAGTTCGTTCAGGATCTGTTGGGGTACATCCTCAAGGAGTGACCGGTTTTGGTATATCCCTTCGCCCTGTAGTGAAGGTTATACATACACTATATTTAATGGAGGTAAACACATGAAAAGAAAAGTTCTGTCGATGCTCATGGCTGCGGTCATGGTTATCACCTGTCTGGTGCCGTCTGCCATGGCGACCCGTCAGGGAAACCAGACCATAAGCCCGACCTATGCCGGTCAGGTTACGGCGAATGGGGAAATTGTTGCCCCTGATGCCGCTTTGCCGGAATCCGGTGAAATGGTCACCATTATGGTGCAGGTCGAGGGTGAACTCCCTTTCCTGAACACCAGTGACATTCAGATTGCTGCCGAAGCAAATGACCGGCAGATGGCTGTGCTGGCACAGGCGGAAAACCGCATTGAAGCACAGCTCCATGAGGACATTCAGGTGGAAGAACACTTCACCCTGCTGTTCAATGGCTTCTCCTTCACCGGCGAAAGCTGGATGATCGATGCCATCAATGAACTTGATGGCGTGACCGCCTTTGAAGCGCCTGTCTTCATGCTGGAAGAGACGCATGATGACGGAGAGGACATCAACCTGACCCCCAACATGGGTACGGCTACTGAGATGACAACTGCTACTACTGCCTGGGAGCTGGGCTATACCGGCAAGGGAACCGTGGTGGCGATTGTCGATACCGGCATCCGTCAGACCCATGAGGCGTTCTCCGTTGCGCCCGAGCAGATTAAGATGGATAAGGCTTATCTGCAGAATGTCTATGCTACTCATGGCGAGAAGATGCACGGCGGCTCTGCGGAGAATTTGGATACCATCTATTACAGCGACAAGTTGCCCTTCAACTGGGACTATTTCGACGGCGATGCGGTTCCCAACCACACCGCCTCTGACCATGGTTCTCACGTTGCCGGTATTGCCGCCGGCAACAATGGCACTACCTTTAAAGGCGTTGCTCCTGATGCTCAGATCGTCGCCATGCAGGTCTTTAATGCCAATGGTGGCGCATCCTTTTCAGACATCCTCTGCGCACTGGAAGACTGTGTCTATCTGGGCGTGGATACCATCAATATGTCCATCGGCGCCGCCGCTTACTTCCCCCGGTATGAGCTGGTGGTCAGCGGCCTGAAGGAAGCCTATGATGCACTGGAGGCGGCTGGTATTTCCGTCGTCGGCACTTCCGGCAACACCGGACACTCTGCCATGTGGACCAATCAGGGTGGATACACCAGCACCACCCGCTTCTGGCTCTCCGGTAACCCCGATACTGGCGTGCTCAGCGTTCCCGGTTCACTGCCCGGAACTCTGTGCGTGGCTGGTACGGCCAACAAGGCCATGACCAAGACCACCGCCTATCTGATTTCCGGCAGTAAGGAGTGCATCCCTTATCAGGGCAGCAGCTATGCTTCTCTGTCCGCTCTGGCCGGGAAGACCTATGAGCTGGTTCGTGTCGACCTGAGTGACCCTGCCAAGATTGAAGAAGTTGGCGGTCTGGAAGGCAAGATTGCCCTGGATTTGAAGGGCGGTCTGCTGGCGGTAAGAACAGCTATTGCGAACGCAGAGGCTGCCGGTGCGGTGGGCATTGTGTTCTATCAGGATACAGTATCCTCGATTTCTTCCAGCACACTTCCTTGTGGCATGATTACCACCGCAGATGCTGAGGCCATGATTGCCAGCTTTAGTGATGGTATCCATGGTCAGGTTGCTGTTCGGCTGGGCTATGATTATGCCACGGCTGGTATGTATACCGCTACTTCCTGGGGTCCCACCTCTGAGCTGAGTCTGAAGCCGGAGATTGCCGCCCCCGGCCAGAGTATCAACTCTGTCAAGGGTGCCAGCAGCGATACCGCTTATACCAAGTACTCCGGTACATCCATGGCCGCGCCCCATGTGGCCGGTGGTCTGCTCCTGATTAAGCAGTACCTGCGGGAGAATTTCCCTGAGGATACCCCCGCCCAGATCAACGAGAAAGCTTTTGCCGTTGCCATGAGCACCTCCAAGCAGATCAATACCTTCGTCCGTCAGCAGGGCGCAGGCATGATTCATCTGGAGTCTGCTCTCAGCACCAAGGCTTTCGCCACCGTCAATGGCAGCCGCCCCAAGCTGGAACTGGGCGAAAAGGAAGACGGCAAGTTCACCTTCACCGTGGAAGTGACCAACTTTGCCGACAAGGAAAAGACTTTCGGCGTGGATTTCAAGGCCATCACTGAGGAAATCAAGACCCAGGAGTATTCCGGCTTTGCCGCGGATCTGCCCTGGGCACAGCAGACAGGACTGCAGTTGGTGAACCCTGAACCCGTTATGGTCAAGGTGGGCAACAACACCGTTAAGGATGTGACCAGCCTGTGCAAGCTGGATGCCCCCAAGACCGTCACTGTTCCCGCCGGAGAAACGGTCTCCATCACCGTGACCCTCTCCTGTACCGAGGAGTTAATGGCTTATTTTGCGGAGTACTGCCCCAACGGGATGTATCTCGAAGGCTGGATTAAGCTGAACGATACTGACGCCGATGGCGTGAGCCTGAATGTGCCCTTCCTGGGGTATGTGGGTGACTGGGATAAGCCCGCCGTGATTGACGACGGCTTCTGGTGGCAGATTCCCTATGGTCAGAACAACCCCGCCCAGAATGCTAACACCTGGGGTACTTACATTGGCTTCGGTGCATTCCAGCCCGGCGGCAAGATGGAGCAGGGTCTGGGTCTGAACCCCTACTGGGATGCCACCGGTAAGACCTATGTGGCAGACCGAAATGCTATCTCTCCCAATGGAGATAATTATCTGGATGCGGTGGATTATCTTGAATTCTCCCTGCTCCGAAATCCCAAGTCCCTGAAACTATATGTACAGGATGAAGCGGGCAATGTGCTGGAGACCATTTATGATCTCAACTATAATTTCCGCAAGGAATACTGTGCCAGTGCCAACGGTACTTATCACAGCTACAGCCACCTTGCCTTCGACTATGTGGGTGCCCAGCTTCAGGAAAATGAGAAGGTCTACATTGTGCTGGAAGCGCATCTGGACCACGAAGGCTTTGAACTGGAGAAAAATGCCAATGCCCGGCTGGTGTTCCCTGTTACCAAGGACTTGACTGCCCCTGTGGTTACTGCAGTTGAAGGTGGTATTGAGATTCTCGATGCCAACTATATTGCTTACTACGCCATTTATGCTGACGAAGCCCGCACGGAGCTGGTTTATGAGAATGGTGTCTTTGCTGAGGAGCGGGGTGTCAAGGAGAGCTATGCCACCGACTTGACCACCTGCTATGTAGCTGTTGCGGACTATGCCCGGAATGAGGCGGTCTACAAGGTGGAAAATGGTGTAGTCACCAACCTGAACGACACCATCACCAAACCCGGCAAGACCATCATTGCCCAGCAGCAGATTGATCATAACACCGACTATACCCATGATTTGGCGTGGGTACGACTGGACACCAACAACACCACTGTCCCCGCCTATTTGACCGAGGTCAGTCATGATGCGCCTGTTGCTGTAACCGGAAACTTCCTGCTGTTTGACATCCTGAGCACCATGGTCACCATCGATGGCACGCTGTATGGCAATGACCTGTTGTCTCTGTACAAGCTGAATCCCGAAACCCTGGAAAGAGAACGAGTTCTGGACTTCTTTGTGGCAGACAGCAGGTTTAAGCCTGAGGTCTGGAACATCATGGTTGATCCTGTGACCTATGAGACTTACGCTTTCTTCCTGTTCAGAGGTGACCGTTTCCTGGGCAAGCTGGATATGACCACAGGTGAAGTGGTTAGGGACCACAAACTGAGTAGCCGAACCGCATGGGCGGCGACCATGGTTGGTGAGAATACTGCGGCTTATGTGGAATCAGGCAATCAGCAATCCGTGATTACTTTTATTGATGTGACTACCGGTGAGATTCAGGAAACAGTCACGGTAACCTCTCTGGAGAGAGCCAAGAGATGTGGTGGTGCGCTCAATATCTACGGATACTGCGGCAACCTGCTCTACGACAAGGACAGTAACGCCATGTATCTGGGCTGTAAGTTCGATGTGTTTGGTTCCCGCAGGGAAAACGCAACCGGCATCGTCAAGTACAATCTGAATGACTTCACCGCCGAACTGCTCCACACGGGCAAGGGCTTGGGCGTGTCTGTCATGGGCATGTTCTTCCCGGATGATGTGAAGGCTGTGGATTGGTATGCCGTCATTCAGCTCATCGATTCCATCGGTGAGGTAGACACGGAAGACGGCGAAACCATCAAGGCCGCCCGTGAAGCTTACGATGCTCTGTCCGACGAGGACAAGGCCAAGGTAACCAACTATGAGACTCTGGTTCAGGCTGAGCACCGTTACTGCATCGTGATGGGCGAGAAGTACGCAAACGATGCCAAGAAGTCCGCTGAGGACGCCCAGAAGGCATACGAAGATGCCAAGAAGGAAGCC
>SVLX01000017.1 GCA_015067725.1 Oscillospiraceae bacterium
AACTGCGCCAAAGATTATATAGATAATATAAGCTATCATTCTTCTATCGTTTTTCATTTAAATCTCCTCCTCTTCAAAAACGAATATATCTTCAATGGTCATTCCAAAGTATTTTGCTATCTTATAAGCTAGCATGATAGACGGATTATACCGTCCGTTTTCCAAAGAGCTGATCGTCTGCCGGGAAACACCCAAAGCTTTTGCCATTTCATCCTGTAAGATTCCCTGCTCTTTTCTTATGTTCTCGATTTTGTTCTTCATAAGGCACCTCCTTACCAGATGTAAAGCTTACTTTACATAACAGTATAGCATATTGTGTTTGGAATGTCAAGCACGCTTTACATATTTTCAAGAAAAAAAGGCGGGAAGTTGCCCGCCTTAATCACGCTGCTGCGTCCAGCATGTTTTCAATGAAAATGCCATAGCCGGTAGTGGGGTCGTTGACAAGGACATGGGTCACGGCACCCACCAGTTTTCCGTCCTGGATGATGGGACTTCCGGACATCCCCTGCACAATGCCTCCGGTCTGTTCCAGCAGAGCTTCATCAGTGACCCGGAGCAGCAGATTTCGCCCCGGTGCATCCTGATTGGGATAGACCTTGGCAATCTCCACGGTGTACTGCACCACCCCGCCGCCTGCCAAATCCGAGAGAATCACCGCCTCCCCGGTGTGGACGTCTTCCCGCTCCCCCACCGGCAGGGGCGCGCCCATCCAGTGCGTATCTGTCTTGCCAAAGACTCCGCAGACCGTATTGCGCTCCAGTGTACCAAGGATCAGACCGGTCTGGAACGCCCCCTGAAGCTGACCCGGTGCGCCGGATTTGCCCTTGCGGATGGAGACGACCTCCGCACCAAGGGCGTGTCCTTCCTCCATGGGCAGCAGGTCTCCGCTTCCGTTGCTGACCCCGTGACCCAGTGCCCCAAAACCGCCGGATTCCGGGTCATAATAGGTGACGGTACCAATGCCGGTAATCCCCTCCCGGACATAGATGCCCAACCGCTTCTGCCCATTGGATTCCACCGGCTTGACGGCGAGATTCAGTTCTTTCCCGCCGCGCAGGATAGTCAGCACCATTTCCTGCCGGCTTTGCTCCACCAGAGTAAGCAGTTCACTGGCCGTCTGTACCGGTTGGTCATTGGCTTTTATGATGGTATCTCCCGCTTTAATTCCGGCGGCTTTTGCATAATCGCCCAGTTTTTCGTCCAGCTCAACCACAGTCAGTCCCCGGGCATCCAGCTCCAGTCCCACTGTCCTGCCCACAGGAATCAGCGTCCCGGCGGCAAAGGCGGGGACAGTTAAGAAAACCACCGCCAAAAGTATGGTGATTAACCGAAATGTCACTTTTTTCATCTTCTCCATCCTTTCATCCCTTTTGTGTCCGTGCCACAGTTAATATGTCGGACTTGGCGGGATTTTAGCCCCGGAAAAGCTGACATATCCAGACAGCATTTTCTTCTCACCCGAAGATTAACCAGTTTTATACCCAATGCCCCGATAGACTGGCAGAATCTACTAAATTTGCAAAATAATGATTCATCTGCATATTTCTCCAGAAAATGAGCCAACAATGAAGATGAAACTCCCCTCACCCTCTTGAAAGGCCACGGGACATGTGTTATATTATCATCATGCAATGCTACGTCAACAACCACCTGCAAATAAATAGCTTGGACTGGTTAGCCCAGTTCCCCGGAGGTGCATTATGGAAAACTTGTCACTCTTTGGTCCCATGGAGAATCCTGAAGTCAAACCAGACGGCTTGCCGGACGGCAACAACATCGATGTCGTGCGAATGGATTTTGTCGGTGCGGAAACCACGTCCTGGCAAATGCTGTTCTCCGGCTTTGACCAGCTCCATGCCATTACCTATTCCTCCGGAATCAGCTTTGTTTACCGGTTGCTAAAACTGTTCAAACAAGCCGAGGTCATCTTCGGTTGCGACGAAGTCATCTCTTATTCTTTACAGGAAGTCATGGCTTATCAGTGCAAACTCATTGAACGGATGCGGGAGAATGCAGGGAAAATGAAACTGGATCTCGTTTCCCGTATTGAGGACGAGAGCCTGCGCTTTTATGTTGCCCGCAGTGTACTGTCCCACGAGAAGATTTACCTGCTGTCTGCCGCTGACGGTCGCCGACGTGTGGTCATGGGGTCTGCCAATCTGTCGCACAACGCTTTTGGCGGGCGGCAACGGGAGAACATTTGCTATATTGACGGTGATCAGGCCTATGACTGGTACATGGATTGCTATCTGTCCTTGCGAGAAAGCAGCACCGACCAGATTTTTAGGGAGACTCTGCTGGTTGCAGACAGTAGCGAGAACTTAGAAGAACTGCCAATTGCCAGAACCGTCAAAAAGAACAAGGTTGTCATGTTGCAGACCACGGACGAGCAAAAAGAGGAAATCCGATTTGCGCTGGACGTTAAGAATTTGACGGCACAGTTTGCACCATCTGTCCCTAAGCCGGACAAGAAAGGAAAACTGCTGCTTTCACCCGAGAAAATCAAAACCATCCGGCGCCAGGTTGTTGCGGACCGCACCAAAGAGAAAGAACTCCGAAGCGAATACCCACAGCTTGAAGTATTCACCAGCGAAGGTTATGTGCGGCTTAATGGTGCGGATGTAAACCTGTCTCCGGCAAAGGAAGAAGTGACTCACGATGTTTTACTCTTCCTGAAATATATGGAGGGTTATGAAAAATTCCACGGCGATGTGGAGAATATGCAGCGCAGATACTTCGAGTTTGCAAACTGGTTCTTCTGCTCTCCTTTCATGGGATGTATGCGTGACATGGCTGTCCGATATAACCAGAATCTGCTCCCCTATCCGGTTTTCGGACTGGTATATGGACAGAGCAAGGCCGGAAAAACCAGTTTTTTGGAGACACTGCTAAAAATGATGATTGGGCAAAAAACCAAATTATCCGCACCGGAATTTACCCGCTCCAGTATGGAGGGGTTGAAACGAACCGTCAGGGGCGCTCCGATTATCGTGGATGATTTGACCAACACCCGATTTAACCAGCACGCCATTGAGACCATCAAAAATGATGACTTCGGTGTGGCTGACCATCTGGTTCACTATCCCGCAGTCGTCATTAGTGCCAACGAAGATGTGAAAGCAGTCGCCCCGGAAGTCATCCGCCGGACGGTCATCTGCCGCGTGCAGGCAGGTCTGACCAATACCGAAGTTATGCGCAGCAGTGTTGTGCGGATGGTTCAGCGGGAAATCGGTACTGCATTTTATCGGGAATACCTGCGCCGTATGCTGGAAACCGTGCCGGAACTGCTCGAAATGATGAAGTCCGATACCGCAGAAAGTACCCCGGATATTCTGGCTGCCTCATCACAAATCATCGTCTCCATTCTTCAGGAATCCTGCACTGGTACTCTGCCTGGTTATGTCCGAGAGCTCACTCTGGAGGATTACTTCAGCGAGCGGGTTACCGGTAGCTATGCCATCAAATCCATTCAAAACGCATGGCGCACTTCCCCTTCCTCCTTTACCATCTCTGCCCGAAATAACGAACTCCGCTATAATGCCGGTGCAACCTGGGAGGCAGACCGAATATTGAAGGAATTGCCGGAAACCCTTGAAGCGCACAAGACCCGGGATTTGGTGATTATGAATCTGGAGCAAGCCAAGGCGTTCTTTGGCATTAACTTTAAGTATAGTCTGATTGACCGCCTGCTGAAAAAGTAGTATACTTTTGCGGTTGCCTGCTCGTCTGCCTCCCGAATCTACCGCCCCATATCTCAGTGGGGCGGTTTGCTTCATATTTTAGAAAACTCCAAAACGACCGTCGGCGTGGATTTGCAAAAAAATCGCACTTTTCCTTTGACATTCCCGAATTTTGCGGTTATAATAAGATGTTAATTTAGGCCTTTCAGGAGGATACGCACATGAGAATGAGAAAGAAGCCCAATCTCGTCCCCCGGATGGAGCGGTGCAAGCAGTGGTGGATTCAAAAGCCGGAGACCATGCAGGGAACATGGCGCTCCCTCGCCCCCCAGTGCAGCAAACTATGGGTAGAGGTTGGTTGCGGCAAAGGTCGGTTCACCGTAGAGACTGCCGCCGCCAATCCGGATATGCTGCTCATCGCCGTGGAGCGGTGTGCAGATGCTATGGTCGTTGCCATGGAAAAAGCCAGCGCAATGGGACTGAGCAATGTATTTTTTGTGGATATGGATGCCGCACGGATTGAAGAGTGCTTCGCCACTGGCGAGATGGATGGTCTGTTCCTCAATTTCAGCGACCCCTGGCCCAGAAAAAAGAACGCCAAGCGCCGTTTGACCCACCGCGGTTTCTTGGAGCGCTACAGCCGGGTCGTCCGCGAGGGTGGTCAGATTCACTTCAAAACCGACAACCGGGATCTCTTTGCCTTCTCTCTGGAGGAATTTGAAGCCATGGGCTTCCCTATGGAGAATGTGACCTGGAACCTCCACGAGCATGGTCCGGTGGGTATTATGACCGACTACGAAGAAAAATTCTATCAGTTGGGTACTCCCATCCATCGTTGTGAGGTAACACTCCACCCCATTGCTCCCAGCAAATTGTATGATTCCCCGGAATCCGGGGAAAACTCTCCTGCAGAGGCAGACAGCAACTGAGTTTCTTCGCAGACTTTATCCGGTTTTTAGGTCAGTTTCCCTGCGTTTATTGCGTCGGTCAAAAAAATGGTATCTTTCCGAAAAAAACCATGGATACCCCCTTGTCAACAGGGAAAAAACAGGATATAGTCACATTGTGGGATTATGAATAGATTGAACAAAGGATGTGATCACATGGGAACGATCAAAAAGTCCGCAAAATGTGATGAGAGCTACGCCATCTTACAGGCTCTCATTGCCAAAGGTCGCAAAGACGGTATGCTACGCACCTCTGAGTTAAACGCAGAGCTGGAGAAGTTGGATATCTCCCCAGAAAAAATTGAGGAAATTTATGAGCGATTTGATACTCTGGGTATTCAGATTGTCAGCTCAGAAATGGATTTGGAAACCGATGATGCGCTGTTGCCTCTGGATGATGACCTGCATGATGATTTGGACATCGTCGACACCGATGAAGAGGAGCTGGTTGACCCGGTGGATTTGGCTGCCGAGTACAGTCTGGATGACCCCGTCCGGATGTACCTGAAGGAAATCGGTCAGGTGAAGCTCCTGTCTGCTGAAGAAGAAGTGGATTTGGCCAAGCGGGTAGCTGAGGGCGACCCTGTGGCCAAGAATAAGCTGACTGAGGCCAATCTCCGTCTGGTGGTCTCCATCGCCAAGAAATACTCCGGTCGTGGTCTGCATATTCTGGACCTGATCCAGGAGGGCAATACGGGTCTGATTCGTGCCGTGGACAAATTTGACTGGACAAAGGGAAATAAATTCTCTACATATGCCACCTGGTGGATTCGGCAGGCCATCACCAGAGCCATTGCCGACCAAGCCCGGACCATCCGGGTGCCGGTGCATATGGTAGAGGTCATCAATAAGGCCACCCGTTGCAACCGCAAGCTGGTGCAGGAGCTGGGTCGGGAACCCACCATGGAAGAAATTGCCAGAGAGCTGAATCTTCCGGTGGAAAAAATTATCGAAGCCAACCGCACCGCCGCCGATACCCTGAGTCTGGATACCCCCGTAGGTGACGAAGAAGATACCACCATCGGCTCCTTCGTGGAGGATGACAATACTCCCGGACCCGCCGATGCCACCTCCAACGCCCTGCTGGCTGAGGCACTGAAGGAAATTCTGGCCACCCTGACCGACCGGGAAGCTGACGTGCTGAAGATGCGCTTCGGTATGCACGATGGTCGCACCCATACGCTGGAAGAAGTGGGCCAGATTTTCGGTGTCACCAGAGAGCGTATCCGTCAGATTGAGAATAAGGCCATCCGCAAGCTCCGCCACCCCAGCAGAGCCAAGAAGATCAAGGACTTCTATTGCTGAGCCAAATTAAACCGGGAGCGTCCGTTTCGTGCGGATGCTCCCTTTTTGCGTGGGTTACTTGTCCTGAGCCGCAGCGAGTGCCATATGCCGTTTTCCCGGATTGGTCGGTATACAATTTTTACTTAAAACCATCCGGAACAGATTTACTTTCTCCAGAAAATATGATAGACTGTATGCGATGAAAGGATGGTAAAACCTATGGTAAATGAGATTATCTTGTCCGTGCTAACCATCGCCTATCTTGTCGCAACAATTTCCGGCGTTGCCGAGTATATGCGACGGGAAAGCAGCAAAAAGAAGATGATTCCCCTCCCCAGTGCCATGCTTTGGGTTTCCCTGATTTGTGGCATTGCGATGCTCATTATCGCTTGGTTTGCAGCTAAACAAGATGGGAGTCTGGGATTGACCATTTGCTTTGGCATCCCTGTTTTGCTCTGCATCATTTTGATGCTTGGATGGAAGAATTGCTATTTGCTCTATGACGGGTCCGGATTTACACAGAAAAACTTTTGGGGTCGCCAGCATAGCTATACCTACACTCAGGTAAACGCATGGCGCTTCAATACCCGCAACCCCATGGACTCATCTATCTATATGAACGGCAAGAAGATTTCTTTCAATCTGCTGTCTAAAAACGGCACAGATTTTTTATTTACAGTCAATGCAAAGTATCGGAAGACCCACAACGACCAAAGCCTACCCGAGCCTCCTTCCCCCAATCAGGAGCGGGGCGGCTTTTGCGCTCACGTTCTCACCCCCGGTCAATATCTGATTGTCTTTATCATGGTGTTGACTTTCCTTGCAGGTTCTTGTATATGGCTTGTGGTAGATGCATGGCAACCTGTGGGCGAAGATGTTGCCGAAAAGTACACAGTCACCTTCACCTCCAGGGAAATTGATGATACAACCTTGGTTCTGACCTCGCCGCAAACCCAGGATGTCTACCGCATCGACGGCTATGAAAACCATTTGTCCGGGTTCCGACACCTGACTTCCCGCTGTGACGGTACGACATCCTTCACCCTCTGGGCAGAGCGCATCACACCCAAAAATGATGACCCATATTACCGGGTCTATAAACTCTCATCCGGCGGTGAGACCTATCGAAGTTTTCAGGACTCTACCGCATACAACCGGGAGACTATCCCGTCAATTCTTCTGGTTTATGGCATCATTCTGGGTATCATTCTGGGGTTCTCGGCCTTAATCTATGCTGTCGGGTCTTGCCCAGAACGTTTCCCCAAATGGCTGGTATATGCTTGTTTCCGAAAGAGTGAGATTTACTTTTAGCCGTAAAATTTTACAGCACAGCGCAGTTTTCTTAATCATCATTAAAACAGGGCGACACATCCACAATCACGGATGCATCGCCCTGTTTTTCTCTCTTTATACTGCAATCAGAATATGACGGTCTCCGCAGAACGGACAACTATCCCTCCTGCTCCTCCACCAAATCCCAAAACTGCCGGAAAGCCGTAGGCAGTGCCGCATTCTCCCGGATTTCCTGCCCGGTCAGCCAGGTGAAGCGCTCCGGCATCTGGTTACAGTCCATCCGATATGCCCACATTTTCCAATGGATGTGGGTAAAAATATGCTCCCGCTCCCATCGGCACAGCAGTCCGGCGGGACATACGCCCCAAGTCTCTGCCTGTGCCATGGCCTGATTTTCATCCAGAAAACCGGGCACATGAGGGAATTGCCACAGCCCCGCCAGCAGTCCTTTTTCCTCCCGACGCTCCAAAGCAAAGCGGTCACCACAGCGCAGCAGGAATACTGTCTTCTCTTCCTGCCGCCGTTGCTTTTTGGGCAGTCTGACCGGATATTGCAGTTGCGTTCCTGCGGCATTGGCCCGGCACAGGTCTGCCATGGGGCAGTGGTCGCAGTCCGGCTGACCTTTTGGCCCGCAGAGCGTTGCCCCCAGCTCCATGAGGGCTTGGGTGAAGTCACCGGGTCTGTCCTGAGGGTAGATTTTTCCCAACATGACCCCGGCGCGTTTCTTCACCTCCGGCAGGTCTGTCGCCTCCTGCCAGGTCAAGAGCCGGGACATGACCCTGAGCACGTTTCCATCCACTGCAGGAGCAGGCAGGCCAAAGGCAATGGAGCAGATCGCCCCCGCCGTGTAATCACCGATTCCGGGAAGCGCCCGGACTGCCTCATATTCCCCGGGAAATTGCCCGTCATGGTCACTCAGGATAATCTGGGCGGCCTTTTTCAGGTTCCGGACCCGGGTGTAGTACCCCAGCCCCTCCCAGAGCTTTCTCAGCCGGTCATCGTCTGCCTCAGCCAGTGCTTCTATGGTAGGCAGTTCCGTCAGGAATCGGGCATAGTACCCCTTAACGGCCTCCACCCGGGTCTGCTGGAGCATAATCTCCGAGACCCAGATGTGATATGGGTTCTTATCCTGCCGCCACGGGAGGTCTCTGTGTCCGCTGTCGTACCAGCAAAGCAACCGCCCGGGCAGTGCCTTCATCACTTCAAAATCTTCCAAATACATTTCCCAAACTGTCATGGATCACCAGATTCGCCCAGCGGTCGTATGGCGTCTCATCCCGGTTGATGAGCACCAGCCGATTCCCTTCATAGTAGCGGATAAAGCCCGCCGCCGGGTACACCGTCAGACTGGTGCCGCCCACAATGAGCATATCCGCATTGCTGATGGCTTCGCAGGCTTTGTTGATGGTTTTTTCGTCCAAACTCTCCTCGTAAAGCACCACATCCGGCTTCACGATGCCACCGCAGGCGCACTGGGGGATGCCCTCAGATTCCTTAATGAATTCGGCACTGTGGAACTTGCCGCACCACTGGCAGTAGTTTCTCAGGACACTGCCGTGGAGCTCATAGACCGTCTTGCTCCCCGCCTTCTGGTGGAGTCCGTCAATATTCTGGGTCACCACCGCCTGAAGTTTTCCCTCCTGTTCCCACCGGGCCAGCACCTTGTGGGTTACATTGGGGCTATAGCCCAGGGGCAACATCTTCTCCCGATAGAAGCGAAAAAAATACTCAGTCTTGTTCAGGTAAAAGCTGTGGCTGATGATGGTCTCCGGGGGGTACTCAAATTTCTGGTTATACAGGCCGTCCACCGAGCGAAAATCCGGAATACCGGACTCGGTGCTGACACCTGCGCCACCAAAGAAAACAATGCGGCGGGATTCGGCAACCCATTGTTTTAAGGTTTCAATTTTGTCCATGGGATCTCCTTTCTAAGCGCACAGTTGCAGGGTTCAGCAGACAATCCGCTTTTCTACTTCCGACACAAATTGTTGGAAACTGGGTGATACGTTTCTATGCAACTCCATATGTTCTCCGATGCGTTGCGCCCATTCGGATTTCAGCTTTCCGATTTGTGCATAGGCACAACAGTCCTTTTTCATCCGCTTATAACCGCCGGGGTAGACCACATCCGCCAACACCTCCCAAGTGCCGCAAATGCCATCCTGCTGATAAGCATGAAGATGCCGTAGGCTGGCTTTCGGGTATGCAGTCAAAATCGCTACCTCATCTCCCAGAAGCCATGCCTCCATCTCCTCGATAGCCAAGCAAAAAACATGGTCAGTCACAATCATGTTATGTTGAGCAACCCGCTCCAATTGTTGTCTGAATTCCTCCGGATTCCGGGTATCATTGTCCAGCACAACAAAAATGGCAGCGGGCATCCCCAGCAGTTTCCGGCTAAATGCCCTCAAATTCATCGGAAGATCGTTCAGTAACTTTCCTGTTTTAATGTCTTTTGCACTTCCGCTTTTTGGCAGGTCGCCGATTCCACCGAAAGACTTGCAATCGTAGGTAACATCCGTATTCGTAGCCACAATCTTGTCCATGAGGATGCGGATTAGTTTTTCTCCCGACTGGTCTTCAATCAGAAATTGGAAATACATGGCGCACCTCCCTCAGCCGAAGAACCTGTTATTCCACAGATTGCCAATAGAGACGCCTTCTTCCACCAGTTCGGGAACCATGTTGTACTCCGATGCCCGCTTCGCCACAGAGAACCCATCTTCCCCCTTTTCCAGCACCCAGACCTGCTCCGGCAAGAGAGCATTGACGAAAAAAGGGCTGTGGGTGGTAATAAACAGTTGCTTTCCATAGCCCTTGCCTACGCTTTGGGCCATTTCCGTGGCTAAATTCACCAGGTACTGATGATACAGACCGTTTTCCGGTTCTTCAATGAATACCAACTGCCGGGGGTCACGCTCATGGAGCAGCAGATAATAGGCAAAAAGCTTCAACGTACCGTCAGACATTCTGGAGGAATAAAAGGGCTCAGCAAAACCGTCCTGATAAAACTCCAGCACCATCTGACCATTGGGCATCTTCACCGGCTGAATCCTCCGGATATTGGGGAGTTTCGTCTGGATTTCATCCAGAATCCGTTGAAAATCTTTAGGACTATCTCTATACATATACTGCGCCACATTGTTCAGATTACTGCCGGTTCTGTCCAGATGAGGCATAGGCGCAGCGGTCTGGAGCTGGCGGGCAGAATCCGGAGTAAAGTAACACAGATACCAGCTTTTCAGGAATGACAGGAACTTCTCAATGCGGGAGTACTGCTTCATGGCGCCCAGAGTAACAATGCCCAGTTTCCGGATATCGCTGAGTTCCACTTCTTCCTTCTGCCCGGAGATGACTTTACCGTCATCATCCTGCCCACTCTCAGTACCGATGAACGCATAGCCCTTTCCCTCCTGTAAGTGGAGGAAAGAAAGGGGATACCCGTATTTCTTTATCCGTTGCCGCAGACGTTCTTCTTTGACATATGGTCTGCCCATCTTATCCTGCGCAATAGTCAGTTCATAGGTGATGGGCCTTTCTTTACCACTTTCTTTGTAATATATCTCAAAGCGGATGGGATCATTGCTTCCCTGAGACACCAGACGTTCATAGCCACCCCGGTTTCCCTTGTCACAGGCGGTCTCCACGTCCCCAACCAAACAGTCCGAGATAAATCCAAACACATCCGCAAGGGTACTCTTACCATTTCCGCTAGGGCCGACTATCGCAACAATGTTTTCCAGCGGTGTCCCTTTCTGATCAGCCTGATTCGAGAACAGTTGTCCCATCCGGACATCATGCAATGTACCGTAATTCTGGATGGCAATACCAAGAATTTTTCCCATGTTCTTCCTCCATTAACATACAGCGTCACAAGACGGTTCAGTGGAAGCCCCGTCTATTTCTCCCAACCCCCGCAACACATCTCCCGCCACCCGATAAGTGGTCCATTCCTTCAAGGGTTCAGCCCCTAAAGACAGATAGAAGTCGATGCTGGGCTGATTCCAGTCCAGACAGCACCACTCCATCCGTCCGCAACCCCGGGCAACGGCGATTCGGGCCAGTTCCTTCAAAAGTGCCTTGCCATAGCCTTTCCCCCGGTACTGTGGCTTAACAAACAAGTCCTCCAGATAGAGTCCCGCCCGACCGAGGAAAGTGGAAAAATGATGAAAAAACAGGGCAAAACCCACTTCTTTCCCTTCTTCCAACGCAAAGATGACCTCTGCTTTCTTCTGCGCAAAAATCCAGTGGCGCAGCAGTTCCTCCGTCGCCACCACATCACCGGACATCTTCTCATACTCAGCCAACTCCCGGATGAACTCCAGAATCAGTCCGGCATCCTCCGGGTGGGCTGTGCGAAACGCTACTGTATTGCTCATGGTCATTCCTCCTGTTTTCCGGTTCAGGGTGCAGGCTCCCAGCCCTCTGCTTCAAGCTCTGCCAGCAGTTTTTTCTCCTGCTTGGTCTCAAAGGTAATCTTGCTGAACATATCCGGTCTCCGGGCTCTGGTGCGCCGTAGAGCCTGTTTTCTGCGCCAGCGGGCAACTTTGGCATGGTCACCGGAGCGGAGAATCTCCGGCACTTCCCTGCCATGCCACACCGCCGGGCGGCTGTACTGGGGATATTCCAGCAGACCGGAATAGTGGCTCTCGTCTTCAAAGCACTCCGGATCAGCCAAAACCCCGGGCACCATCCGGCACACCGCATCGGTCACCGCCATGGCCGCAATCTCGCCACCGGTGAGGACAAAGTCACCCAGAGAAATCTCCTCATCCACACACTCGTCAATAAACCGCTGGTCAATGCCCTCATAGTGACCGCAGACCAGAATCAGATTATCCATCTTACTTAAACGGATGGCGTCGGCTTGGGTAAAGGTATGTCCGCAGGGGGACATATAGATGGTGTGCACCGGTCCGGCGGCTTCGTCACAAATAGCCTCCCAACAGCGGTACAGCGGGTCTGCGGTCATCACAGCCCCCCGCCCACCGCCATAGGGGTAGTCATCCACCTGGTTTTGCTTGTTGGCGGTGTAGTCCCGAATCTGGTGGGTATCAATGCGGATAAAGCCCCGCTCCTGCGCCCGTCCCAGAATACTCTCCGACAGCACATCGCCCAGAGTCTCCGGAAACAGGGTCATAATGTCAATCCGCATCGGTACGCATCCCCTCGATAATCTTTACCCGGATGAATCCGGCGGCGGGGTCAACTTCTTTGATGAACTCCTTGACCCCGGGAATCATATACTCGTGCTCTCCCTTGACCACATAGACATCATTTCCCGGCAGAGTCATAATCTCCTTGACCACACCCAGCTCCTCATCGTCACACAGCACCTTCAGACCAATCAGGTCCGAGATAAAATATGTGCCTTCTTCCAGTTCCACATCATTGCGGTCAACTCTGACCACCTGGTCACGGAGTGCCTGTGCCGCTTCTACGGTATCTACCCCCCTGAGTTTCATCAGGACGCAGGTCTTCTGGACTCTGGCATTTTCCACGGCGTACTCCTTTCCCTGCAGAAAAACCCGGTCAAACAGGGTGAGAAATTCAGGCCCATCGGCCCAGGGCAGAATCTTTACCTCACCATGCACACCGTGGGTGGTGACGATGGTGCCTGCCTCTAAATACTGCTGGATCATGTTTATCCTCCTGTCATCGCCTGTGGCGAAAAATCTTATTTGCCCACGTTTTCCTTGACAATCTCCGTATTCTCCTGCTCTGCCTGAGCGAAGTACACGTCCATGATTGCCTTGGCCACATGGGACAGGTAGCCGCCTTCGCCGCCCTTCTCCACAAAAACCGCAATGGCAATCTGCGGGTCATCATAGGGAGCATAACACACAAAAGAGGCATTGTCTGAGCCGCCTGCACCGTGCTGGGCGGTACCGGTCTTGGCCGCCACCTTAATGGGGTAATCCCAGAGATAGCTGTACACCGTACCACCGGCACGGCTGACCGCCATGCGCATACCTTCGGTGTAGGCTTTATAGGCATCGTCGGAAATATAGCAGGTGCTCATGACTCTGGGCTCAGAGTCCAACAGCAAACTCTGGTAGTCCGAAGAAATAACCCGATTCAGGAAAGTTGCCCGGTAGCGGGTGCCGCCATTGGCCAGAGCCGCCGTGTACACCGCAAGCTGCATGGGGGTGAACCGATTCTCGCCCTGTCCGATGGAAAGCTGCAGCGTGTCCGCTTCATACCAGCCGGACCGGGAGATATCATCACCATAGATTTCCTTTTTGGTCTCGGCATTGGATCGGCGTCCTTCATCCTCCGGCAGTTCCACGCCGGTATCTTCGCCCAGCCCCAACGCCTTGGCTACGGCATCAATGGTATCCATACCGGTCCAGATACCACTCTCATAGAAGAAGTAGTTACACGACACCATCAGCGCCTGCCGGACATCAATTGTGCCGTGGGTCGCCCCTCGTCTGGAATAAATCAGGCACATGGGCTGATAGTCATCATACTTGGTATAAATACCCTTGTCCTCAATGGGTGTACCCGAGGTAATGGCACCGGAATTGATGGCAGCTATGGTCACCACCATCTTATAGACCGAGCCGGGTGCCTGTGGCAACTCCAATGCCCGGTTGTTCAGCGGGCCAAACTCCGTCTCCAGCAGTTTGTTGTAGTCCCGCCGGTAGGTAGCCAAATCAAAGGTGGGATAACTGGCGCAGGCCAGAATCTCGCCGGTTTTCACGTCAATGGCCACAGCCGCGCCGCCCTCGGCGTCCATGCCCTCTTTATTGGCACCGACACCATTGGCTCTCAACTCCAGAATGGTCTGCTCCAGAGCATCCTCCATGGCTTTTTGCAAATTGATATCGATTGTAGTCTCTACATTACTGCCGGCTACCGGATTTTTGTCATAATACTCAGAAATAATATTTCCGTTGGCATCCATTTCTGTGATTTTAACGCCGTTGATGCCATGGAGGTACTCCTCAAACGCCGCCTCCAGACCGGTCTGCCCCACATAGGCATCCATAGAGTAGCCCTGCTCCTTAAAAACCTCATACTGTTCCGGACTCATGAGACCCATGGTGCCCAAAATGTGCGCCGCATACTCCGTAGCATAGTGCCGCACCGTGGAAGTGCGCACCCCCAGGCCGGGAACGCTCAGCTCCAAAATGGCGGTCAGGTCATCAGAGTCCACATCCTCCACCAGCACATAGGCAGGAAGGCTGGTCACCACACTCCGCAAACTCAGCTCATAGCGGATGCCCACCACCATACGGATTTCCCAATCTTCCCAGTCGTTGGGGATACGGTAGGCATTGCGGAGCTGTTTCATGAGCTGGGCAGCAGACATATCCGGGTCCAGCTCCCGGTCTTCAAGAAATCGTTTGAAGTAGTTCTGCCAGGTACTGGGAATCTCATCCATGGTATATTCATAGGGTTTTTCCATGGTGATGGGAAGATGCTCCTCATATTCCACGCCTCTGTCCCAAAGCAGGTGCACCAGCTTCCGCAATGCGCCATTGGGGTCATCGGAGTTAAACAGGACAAAGTCGGTAAAGGTCAGATTGTAGCTCGCCCGGTTGGTTACCAGCACATTGCCATTCCGGTCAAGAATCTCGCCCCGGGCGGCGGTAATGCTTTCCCATGTGGAATAAGTGCTCATGTTGGAACCGGAGTGCTCCGCATCCATGACCTGAACGCCATACATCCGGAAACCAAACAGCCCCAGAATGGTCACAAAGAGCAAAAATGCAGATATGGCTCTGCGCCGGGTTAAGCTTTCCATGAAGAACCTCCAATCTTACCAATCGCCCGAACCAGGGGGTAGAAAATCAAAACCGCAATCATACTGCCCAGGAGTCCCCCCAGAGAGGTCATATACCGGTCCCATGTGGTATGGGTCAGGAAAATGCCCAGCAGGAACAATACTCCGCTGTGACAAATAAGTCCCAGCCAACAACACAGCACCACAGAGCGGAACTCACCCCAGAGGTGATTTTTCCGCAAGGCGCACAACAATAACCCAAGGAATACCAGCAGGGCCAGAGACACCGAGCCCATAACCACGCCGCTCAGTGCCCGCACCAGAGAGCAAATCAGCACAAACAGCAACCCGGAAGCGGGCTCCTGCAACATACATACCAGCAACAGCAATGCCGGGACCACGTCCGCGCAGCCGCCAAAAATGGTCAGTCTGCTGAGAATTACATCCTGAATCACCTGCAATAGCAGAAATGTCAGGCTGAACACCACCCACTTCAACAGAGTTCCACGCTGGGCTTTGGTCAAATAGAGCTTGCCCACCAGCGTTGTCCCCTGTCCATGTTCCAGGCGGTTTAAGGTACGCTTTTTCAAGGAAAAATCCTCCTTTTCAGGATTCCGCCGCGGTGTTCACCACCGCATTACTCGTTGGAATAGGCTGTCAGGATAAAAACCTGTTCCAAACCGTCAAAGTTTGCCGCAGGGGTCAGCAGGGCATACTTGGATACGCCTGTCTCATCAAAACCCGCATTGGCCACATGGCCCACAATCAAGTCTCTGGGGTACAGGGTCGAACCGGCAGTGACCACCTGGTCTCCATTACGAATCACCGCGTCGGCAGGCAAATAGTCCATCCGAAGCATGCCCTCTGCGCCCATGGTATAAGCACCCTGCACCATACCGGACTGACCGGATGAGGCGATGTTGGCACTGACTTCCAAGGATGAGTCCAGCACCGTGGTTACGGTCGCCCAGTTGGAGCCGGCCGCCGTTACCAGTCCCACCACTTCGCCCTGTGCGGTGATGGCAACCATGTCCTTCTCAATGCCGGAGCGAGTACCCTTGTTGATGGTAAAGGAGCTGGTCCAGTCGTTGGAGTCCCAGGTGATGATATACGCAGAGACCAGAACAAAGTCCTCCCGCTCCTCTTTGAGGCCGTTGAGCTCCTTCAGCCGCTGATTCTCCCGCTGGAGGGCATCGGCGGTACGGGCATCATTTTCCATGGCGGCAATCTCAGCCCGGAGTTTTTCCAGTTCCGCCTCCAGCGCCTCATAGCGGAAAACATAGCCATAGAGTTTCTCCGCCTGCTGAACCAATCCATTGACACCGGTACGCAGAGGGGTCATAATTCCCTGCACCACCCGCTCCGGGAAGGAGTCACCGTGGCCAAAGGAATTCAGAAGAACCAACGCCACCGTCAGAATCACGGTCAGCACCAATACAAATTTCACTTTTGAGGTTAGAACTTTCTTCATCTCATCACACTCCCAGTATCCTTACGCCGAAGCTCCGCAAACTCTGCCCCAAAGTACAGATCGGCAAACCCATAACATTGTAGTAGTCCCCCTCCAACCGGGAGACAAAGAGCGCCGCCTTACCCTGAATGCCATAAGCACCCGCCTTGTCCATGGGCTCACCGGTTTCCACATACGCCCGGATTTCTGCCGGGGCAAGGGGGCGAAAGTGGATATGGCTCACCTCGGTATGGGTCAGAAGCCGGTCTCCCTTTCTTACGGTGTAGCCGGTCATAACCTGATGGTCTCTGCCGGAGAGGAGGGTAAGCATATCCTCCGCCTCCTGCTTGCTGTGGGGCTTGCCCAATATCTTCCCCTGACAGACCACAATGGTATCGGCGGCAATGACCAGTGCATCTTCATCCGCATGAATGGCCATTGCTTTTAAGCGGCTGACTCTGCCCACCTCCTCAGCCGGGTCAGCCCCGGGGGTCATGGTCTCGTCAATATTCGCCACTTTTATGGTAAAGCTGAGCCCCATCAGCTCCAGCAGTTCTTTCCGCCGGGGCGACTGGGAGGCCAGAATAATTTCCATGTACATTTCCTCTTTTCTTATTCCACGCCCCGGAGGTAGAGTCCTCTGGTGGCGTTGCCGGGATTAAAGTCTGCCCCGGTCTGCCAGGACTTCAGCACCTGATCCACTTCTCTGGAATTCTCGGTGGTAAACAACAGCCGCAGGGCATAGAGTCCCAGCTTGCGCCAGTCCTCCCGCCGGTCCAGCCAATAGAGCTTCTTGCCATTGAGAATCACGCTGCGGCAGGCATCGCCGTCTTTAATGATGGGGAATTCCTCCCCCATCCGGTCCTGCAAGCGGGTAATGCCGGTGGTACAGGAGCACTGTCCTGTGCGGTTGCGAATCAGGCAATTCTCCGTGACCATCAGAGGCAGTCTGCCATAGACAATGGCCTCCGTGGGCACCGCCTTGGAGATATCCCGAATCTGAGGCAGGGTCATCTCAAAGGACACCGTTGCACTGGCAAAGCCAATCTCCCGGAGAGTGTTCATGGTGCGGCTGTTATAGACATTTAAGCCGAAATCACCACACAGGGCAAAGCTACGACTGCGGGCCAGTTCCAGATGCCCCAGATTGCCCAGAAGCACATGGCGAACGCCCAGATCATGGGCAACATCCAGCATATGGGCCATATTCTGCATCTCATGGTCCTGAATGATTCTGGGCAGTACGGCGGCGACCCGGACATGATTCACCACCTGACGATAGAAATCCCTGTCTCTGACCAGAAGATGCACCGGCACATAGAGGAACCGCAGATCCATGGCCAGCAGTTTCCGGGTGACCTGCTCAGATGCGGTAATCTGAACGGTGAGCCCCGGTTCTTCACTCTGCCCGGCATAGTGAAGGTGCTTGGTGTATTTCCCCAGATGATGCTCAGACCGCCGGCCGCGCAGGGCAGTCAACTGGTCCAGCACATCCCGGCGCATGGCATTGATGGCGGCGGCAGACAGACTCAGCCCCGGGTCGACCACAGCCTTAACCTGGGTACAGCGGTAGGGTGTACCGCCGGTTTTGCTCAGTCTGTCGGTCAGATCCTGGGCCGTCAAATCCTTCCGCTGGGCAAGTTCCGGCTGCGGGCCAATGGTCTTGCATACATTGCCCTGCGGGTCTTGTACCGCCAGCATCGAGGATTCCCGGTTGACCACCACATAGAACATCACCGGCACCAAAGGATTCTCCACGGTCTCATAGCTGGCTCTTGCGGCGGAAAGCATGGCCTTATCCGGGCGTTCTTCCTCCCGGATGCCGAACATGGTCTTTCCTGTGCGGCTCATATAGTAACCATCGGTGAATCCCTGCCGGTTGAAGGCAGCGGCAAGTTGCGCCATCTGCTTATCGGTCACCTTGCCGGTATCCAGTGCCTCCCGGTAAATCCGGGTAACGGTGGCCACATATTCCGGTCGCTTCATTCTGCCCTCCAGCTTGATGGAAGCCACGCCCATGGTCTCCAGCTCCTGCAGGTAGGCAATGAGGCAATTATCCTTCAGGCTAAGGGGGAATTTGTTCTCCATTCTTCCATAGCCATAGGGCAGACGACAGGGCTGAGCGCACTGCCCCCGGTTGCCGGAGCGTCTGCCGATAACACCGGACATATAGCACTGCCCGGAGTAGCACATACACAGCGCGCCATGAACGAAGACCTCAATCTCCACCGGGGAATTCCGGCAAATCCGCAGAATTTCTTCTCTTGGCAGTTCCCGGGACAGCACCACCCGGCTGACCCCCAGAGCGGCCGCCTGTCTGACGCCATCGAGGGAGTGAATAGACATCTGGGTGGAGGCGTGAATGGGAATCTCCGGAGCAATCTGGCGGCACATGGCCAATACGCCCAAATCCTGAACGATAAAGGCATCCACATCCGCCCGGGCAGCCTGACGAATCAGCTCCGCCGCCTGAGCACTCTCCCGGTCGGAGACCAGGGTATTGAGGGTCAGGTGGACGGCCACGCCCCGGGTATGGGCATAGCGCACCGCCTCCCGCAGAGTCTCCTCGGTAAAATTTCTTGCGCCCTGACGAGCATTGAAGGGACCGACGCCCAAATACACCGCATCGGCGCCATTTTGTACCGCTGCCCGCAGAGCCTCCATAGAGCCGGCGGGAGCCAATAATTCAATCATATCCAAAACCTCATTTTCATGGGTAGTACAGGCAAAACCTCGGCCGGTCATACCTAGCCGATGATATTATAACACAGAGTTTCTTCCGGTGCTAGTCAGAACCGGGAAAAAACCAAAATTTTCTCCATACTTTTTTCCGGCTTTTCGTTGCTTTCCACAAAATGGAGAAAAAGTCGCAAATTGTGGGGCAGGTAGACATAATTTTTCCACAGCTTACGCCTCCAAGCAGAGAATCCACAGCGGTTTTCCCCAATTTCCACAGCCTTTTCCACAACCCTTTTGGGGAAAGAGCCCTCAAAAACCCGGTATATTCGGGGTTCTCCGGGAAATTTCGGCATTTTTCCACACCTGTTCATAGATCTTATCCACAGAAAAAAGGCCACGACCTGCTCCGTCGTGACCTCTTTTGTTTGTCTTTTACCGATTGCTGATGCCGGTGCAAATCTGCCCCAGTGCCCCAGCCGCTTCCATGGTGAATTTGGGGCTGTTTGCCAAGTCCCCCAATGTCAGCATCCCGCAGAGCTTCCCCCGGTCTTCCACCGGCAGGCGGCGCACCTGCTCCCGGGACATCCGGGCAATGGCATCCTCCACATCCATATCCGCATCCACCGTCACCACCCGTCCCGTCATCACATGGCGCACCGGTACTTTCTCCGGGTCCCGGTTTGCGGCAACACAGCGCAGGACAATATCCCTGTCCGTAATCATGCCGCAGATTCGTCCATCTTCCCGGCAGACCGGCAGTGCGCCCACATTATATCGGGAGAGCATTCTGGCGGCTACCGCTGTGGGCTCCTCCGGACCGATGCGGATGGCTCTTGGGGTCATGAGTTCCCGTACTTTCATGGTCATTCCTCCTTTTGGGCATCGCCCTTTTCCCCATAGTAGCCGGAAATGACATTTTTTATACATTGTTCACATTTTCCCTCTGTACAATTCAGACTTTGTGTGTTAAACTTAAGATGAAGACTTCAGTAGCCGCCCGTTATTTGAAGTCTTATTATAGACACGAAAGGGTTTGAGAAAATGAAGAAGAAAAGCATTCTGGCTTGGCTGCTGATTCTGGCGATGCTGCTGGGTATGGCCGGTTGCGGCGAAGACCCGGAGCCCACCACCGCCCCCACCACAGAAGCTACCGAGCCGCCCACCACCGAACCTCCCGGACCGGATATGTCCTTCTATGAAGGGGGTATCGCCCAGTTGGAGAGTGCCGACAATCTGGACTTGCTGGTCAAGATTGAGAGCACAACCACCATCTCCGGCGAGGAGCACAAGGAAAAAGACACCTATGAGATTCTCTATCAGGGTCTGCAGGGCGAGTCCCTTGTAGCAAATGTCAAGGAAAACTGGACATTCTGCGGAGAAACCACCGAAATCGTCTACACCTACGCCGATGGCAACACCTATCTGGATGTGGAGGGCGGTCAGTTCAAGTCCCCCAACACAACCGAGGAATTCATGGATTTGATGCACCCCATCATTCCTCTGGATGCCTCCCTCTACCAGACCATCACCGTGGATGTGGGTGAGAAGGAAACCGTCTATACCTTCGCTGACCCCACCGCCGCCGAGAGCTGGCTGAATGTGGAAGAAGAAGAATTCCTCAGTGCGGAAGCCACCGTCACCATTGCCAAGGACAGCATCCAGGAAATGACCTACAATGTCTCCTATGAGCAGGGCATCAGCACCAGAAACGCAGGCTATACCTTCCAGATCCGGGAGATTGAGCCTGCACTGGAGCTGACCGGTCCGGAGAGTGCCGATACTTACCTGGAGACTGAGGACATCCTTGCTCCTGTGATTCTGCAGATTGGCTATATGGGCATGGCCGGTGGCGAGTCCAAGACCGTTGACGCCAACAGCGAGATCGTCTTCAGTGCCGGCGGTCTGTATCTGGGAATGCAGGACAGCTACAACCTGCATGGCACGGGTTATGACTTTATCTTCAAGGGCGTAAGTGACCGGAACTATGTTGACCTGTCCAATCAGAGCGAAGCCGAAACGATTCACTTTGAAGAATCTTACTTCGACAACACCTACACCATGCAGGATTCCACCATGGAAGAGCCCGAGACCATGTCCGGTGATGGGCTGGCCATTGGTCTGATGGCGGATGCTCTGGGTTCGACCATTACCCAGTTTACCCTTGGACTCGACCGGTTGGAGACCATCTCCATGGACTATACCGCAGGCTGTGTTGTGGTGGAATTCACCGGCAATGCCGATGCGGGTCTGGCTTTGGAAGATCAGATATCCACCATTGTCATGGGTGGTCCCGATGAAATCGACTCTTATGCTGACGGCTACGAAACCGTAAAGCTGGAGGGTTACCTTGCACTGGACATCTATACCATGCTCCCCACCGCCTATGGCGTCAGCTATCAGGGCACGCATCTCTTTGGCTCCGATATGGCTGATTTGATTCTGGAGCACACCTCCGTCATTCATATGCCCAACCCCAAGGAGGCTTATGAAAACATCACCGGCGAAGAAATGCCCACGGAAGAACCGGAAGTAAAGCCCAACCCCGTATTCTACAAGGTTACGGACGCTGAGGGTCACACCATGTGGCTGTTGGGCACCATTCACAAGGGCGACGAGCGCACCAAGTATCTGCCCAAGGAAATTTATGATGCCTTTGACGCCTCTGATGCTCTGGCCGTTGAAATCAATTACGATGCTTTCAACGAGGAACTGGAAGCCGACGAGGAAATGATGGAAGAATACATCAACGCCATGTATTACACCGACGAAACCACCATCAAGGACCATCTGATGGAGGCGGTCTACGAAGATGCGGTGCTGGCCATGAAGGCTACCGGTGGATACTCCTCCACTATGGAGTATTTAAAGCCCGCCATGTGGTCTGTTGAGCTGGACAACTTCTATCTCCGTCAGGGTCGTGTGCTGTATGATGAATATGGCGTAGACAACCAGCTTATGGACAGAGCCAACGAGCAGGAGAAGACCATTCTCAGTGTGGAAGACGACATGGAGCATGCCACCTTGCTTGGCAATTTCTCCGATGAGCTGCAAGAGTTCCTGCTGATGGCCTCCCTGTATTCCAGCTCTGCCGCCCACAACGACGGCACTGTCGAGCTCTTTGAGATGTGGTGCCGTGGTGACGAGGCTGAGCTGACTGAGCATCTGGCTGAGGAAGAAGCCGAGGAAGAAGAAGACACCGGCATTGAGGAGCTGACCGAAGAAGAACGTGCAGAGATGACCGAGGAAGAACTGGCCATTTATGACCGTCTGGTGGAGCTCTATGAGAAGGTGCAGGAAGAATACGAGCAGGTCCTGATGACCGAGCGGAATATTGATATGCTGGCCGTGGCTGAGGGCTATCTGGCCAGTGGCGATACCGTCTTCTATGCCGTGGGTCTTGCCCATCTGCTGGGTGAGGACGGTCTGGTGAATACCCTGCGCAATGCGGGCTATACCGTGGAGCGGGTCACTTTCGCCCAGTAAGGAAAATCCTCCCCTTTCGCATAAAAACCCAATCTTCTTCCCACCCTAAATGCAGGAGGTGGGAAGAAGATGAAGCAAGATGAGAAGAAAGCCCCCATTCCCTGGGAAGCCAAAGACCCGGCACTGCCTGTGGTCAATGGCACAGTACCGGGCAGCAGGGGCGAGAATCACCGCAGAAATCAGGCTTAACCCAAATACCGCCCACAGTCGGATAGTTGCTGACTGTGGGCGGTTTTTACCTGTCGTTATGGTTTCCGGGTGGGTGACCGTCTTTTGCCCCTGCTGTTGATGCCAGAGGCGCTATTGAAAAGCATCCGGGGGCATGGTATAATTTTACTCAAAAAGAGTTACTCTCCTCATTGGGGCACAGCGGAGAAAGGCGGCGTTTTTGATGATTAGCGTATATACCACCAGTGCATTCTGCAAAGATGGCTGTGGCGGCAACAAGGCGGGGGTGGTTTTGGACCGGCCCGACCTGAGTACCGCCCAAAAGCTGACCATAGCCAGAGAGATGGGCTACTCTGAGACTGTATTTGTCGCCCAGTCTTCTATTGCAGACTACAAGTTGGAATACTTCACCCCGGCAGAAGAAGTGCCCCTGTGCGGTCATGCCACCATTGCCGCCTTTGTCACCCTGAATATGCTGCAGGCTCTGGACAAATCCCAATACCGGATCGAGACGAAGGCCGGGATTCTGGACATTCAGGTGAACCCGGACGGACTGATTCTCATGGAGCAAAACCGCCCCGACTATGGAGAAACAATTGCGCCGCAAGTTCTGGAGGGCATTCTCCCCACAGAAAGCTTCTGCCCCGATATGCCCATTCAGATTGTCTCCACCGGGCTTAAGGATGTGATGTTGCCAATCTGCTCTCCGGAACAATTGGCGGCGATGACCCCTGACTTTGAAGCCATGAGCCGCTTCAGCCGGGCGCAGGGGGTGGTGGGCATTCACGCCTTTGCTCTGACACCCGGGGAAGAATATACCGCCATATGCCGGAATTTTGCGCCCCTTTATGGCATTGACGAGGAATCCGCCACCGGGACATCCAACTGCGCGCTGGCCTGTTATCTGTACCGGCACAGAGAGAAAAAGACCCGGTATGTTTTCGAGCAGGGACACAATCTGGGGCAGGTTTCCCGGATTATTGTCCAGTTGGAATGTGGGGATGGAGAGATTCTGCGGGTGTTCGTGGGCGGTTTTGGGCGGTTGTTGGGGGAGTTGGAGCTGGAGCTGGATTGAGGGGATATGGAGGCACCCACGGGGTTGAGCCGCGGGTGCTTTTTGCTATTATTTATCGAACTGTACAAAAATCTGATATACCGTGGTGGTTGCACCGTCATGGGCATAGACACACTTCAGCCCCCGGATTCCTCCCGGCGCTTCGTGGTACTCCATGCCAAAGTTCATATCCTTTGGGTCTGGCAGCAATGTGAAGCCTTCCAAATCGTCATCTTTCGTGTATTGCCGGTACTTCTCAACAATTCCAGAGAAGCTGCCCCGTGCGCAATCCACATAGACCACCAAAATCAGGAACGGTAACCGCATTGGATTATAGTCAATCATCAGCTTTTGCAGGTGACTAAGCCAGTAACCTTTATCCCTGTGGTTCATCCCCTCGAATATCGTCCATGGTGTGCTGGATTTCAGTCGGATGTCCATATCCAAACTGCCAGGTCTCTTGCCGCCGGGGGAAGAACCGGAAAGAGACTCGTCACTGCCGAAATAGCCCATGATTCGCAAGACGTCACGAAGTCTTGTGTTGCGGGGAACTTCGCTTGTCGGTCGGTTTTTGTCTCCCTGAAGATGCACACATCCAACCACGATATCCTGAATCAGCTTCTTCCGTGCGCCCACAACACCATTGTCCGACTGGGTCAGAATGTTCTGGATGGGAATCATTTCCTTCTTCAGCTTAGAGTAAACCATATCGACGCCCTTTTCCTGGCTACCAACCAAAAAAACGTAGTCGTAGTATTCTGCAGCACCATCATCCGGATGTCTATAAGCGATTTGCTCCTCGCTGGCGGTAATATTCATTCTGGAGGTAATGCGCTTTACGTTGTCCCAAAGATAGTTCAGATATGAGGTCGCATCATGAGTCTTGCCCTGTCCACGGACAAGAATACGCAATTTCGTTTCGCCCTCAGTTTTAACCACAGCACTGAGTTTAGTTATCGGATGAATAAACTGAGCACCAGTTTTCCAGACATTTTCCAACTCCAAGTCCCGGTTCAGTTCCACCATCAGGGTTTGCATTAGGTTATCCGGCAGATAGTCATAGACCGCCCGCAGTTCCAGTGTATCGGGAGCTTTCTCATATTCTTCTGCAATAGGCAGTGTGGTCCGGTTACACAGTGCCGGAAAGAATTCACGATCCTCGCCCAAGGGGAAGGAAAGACCAAACTTCCGGATAACCATCAATACATGGTCAATCTCATGGGATTCGTATGACTCACCGGGTAAAATAGCATAGATTTCCTTTTCTAATTCCTCCGGAGGGTCGAGCAAATCCGCAATGGTTGACCGTGGTACGACACCATTTTGCACTTCCTCCCGCCTGTTGTTGAGAATGATGTAGATGGCATTGGTCAACCACTCCGGGTTCAGAATCACCCAGTCTTTAGTGGGCTTTCTTTCCTGATAGGCAAAGCCCACACCCAGGTCGCTGAACCATTTCAGCAAATCCTCTCGCACTTTTTCTTCTGTTGTTACCCCGCACTCGTCACAGTAGCGTTTGAAATCTTTTCCGGTGATGTAGTTCTTTTGCTCCTGCGTTCTCATATCCCGGACTCTGAGCATGACCTTGTTCCAGGCTTCAATAAATGGGGTCGACAACGTTTCAATTTTAGAAATCTCATCCAGCAATCTTTCCGTGAACACCCGGTTGAATTGTTCCTGGTCATACTCCAGTGCCGACATTTCCACAATGCCTTTCAGTTGTGGGTACAGTGCCTTTAATTCCGTCTCATCCACCGAAGCATAGGGACCACCATCAATCCAGTTCAGCACCAAAAGCACTGGTGCACCCTCGGCAAAGGCTTTGATGGAGCTGAGCCAGGTTCTGGCATCGTTGTGGTGGTCGCCTGTCCGCACATTGACCATAACCACATAGAAGGTGCGCTCTGTCAGGAACATCCGGTGCATGGAGTGCATAACCTCCTGCCCGCCAAAGTCCCAGAAACGGACCAAGACCTCCCGCCCATCTTTCAGCTTGTAGTCCTTGCTTTTAATCTGTATGCCGGGTGTAGCCAAGCGTGGCACATCGCCGGGCTCCGGGTGATTTCCGTCCCGCATAAGCCGGGCAATGGTCCAGCTTTTACCCACAATGCCTTGACCAAGAAAGATAACCTTGATTTCGTTGAGGGGTTTGCCTTGTTTCCGGTACTTGAACCATTCCAGAATGGTCTCCTGCGACTGGTCAAAGATGCTCATATCCACACCCTCAACCGTTGTCATGTACAGGCGAATACCGTCTCCATACTTTTCACGGGTAAACGGCAATCCCAACTCCGGTAACCAGTCTGGCAGCTCCTCCAGCTCAAGCTCAGACAACGCCAGTGTCTTAAGTTGCTTCATCCCCCGGATGCATTCCGGAATACGGTGAAAAGCTGTGAGGCTAATATCCAAAGCTTCCAACACCACCAGATTCTCCAACCCAACAATTTCTGTCAGGGCTTCGCACCCATAGCAATCCAGATACTTCAGCCCAGTCAGGCCACTCACATCCAGTGTCACTATGGCAGTCCTAAACACTTTAAGCTCTTCCAGCGCCGTCTGCTTCTTCAGACTAACGACTTTCTTCAGAGCTTCGCATCCCCAGCATTGCAGCTCCCTCAGTCCAGCCAGGCTGCGTATGTCCAGTACCTCTATGGCAGTCCTGAGCACATTCAGTTCTTCCAGTGACGTCAGTTTCTCCAGCCCAACAATTTCCGTCAGGGCTTCACACCTATAACAATCTAGCTTCTTCAGCCTAGTCAGGTGGCTCACATCCAACGTCTTTATGGCAGTCCAGCTCACATTCAGTTCTTCCAGCTCTGTCAGATTCTCCAGACCGGTGATTTCTCTCAGCCACCCGCATTCGGAACAAACCAGCTTCTTAACCTGAGGATACTTACCCAAATGCAGAGTATGTTTCCACCGATCCTTTAATCGCAGCACATCGCCCTCTATAAATCTTCCCAGATTATCAGACATCCCAATACCTCCCACCATCCAAACTCAGGCTCTTTCCCCCATTATACCCCACCTCCCCCCAAACCGCAACAAAAAAAGACCAGATTCGGCAAATTCCACCAAATCTGGTCCTCATCAACATATCCTCACCCCAACCCCAGCACTTCCCGGCAATACCTCTCCGGGTCGAATGCATCCAGCGCAACATCTTTCCGCAGATACAAGGGGTGATGGGGATGTCCCTTTTTGGAAATTGGGCCGGCGGTGAACCATTTTGCCCCATAGCGCCGCCCCAGTGCAATCTGGTCCGCCAAACACCGGGCCAGGTAGTCCCGCTTCTCAATAATCGCCCCCCATGCCGCCCATACACTGGGTTCAGGGCTTAACGACAGCATATACTCCAGCGCCAGCAAATTCTCCCGGTGGAGCTGCTGGTTGCACTGCCGCTCCATGCTGTCGGGATTGGTCGCCCGCTGGGCATAGACATTGAACATGAGGAAACTGTCATAACCATTGTGCAGGGCAATCCGCTGAACCGACTTTAGGGTATTGTCCAAATCGTCGGGGGCGGCGGTAGAGGGGTTGATGCCCATGCAAATCAGCGGGCGCTCCCCTCTTGTGCCCAGAATGTACCGGTATTCGCTGTATGTGTTGGGGACATAGAGCCACCGGGTCACATCATAGTCCTCCCGGGGTTGCAGGGCGGCTGTCAGAGCCTCCTGAAAGGGCGCAATGGTTATGGTCGCCGTCTCACCTTTGGGAATATGGGCCATGGTTATGCCTCCTTACTCTGGGCGGTTTCTTCATCTTCGGATTCTTCTTCCGCTTCTTCGGGGAACCAGCGGGTGTCTGCCGGGTCGTGCCAATCCTGATTGGTGGGGTCCAGTCCTTTGGCTTTGCACCAGCTCTCATAAGCGCAGGTCAGGAACGGAACATAGCCCTGCATATTGCTATAGAGCACCACATCCTTATCCTCCACACACAACACCAGACACTTAATCTTCATGGTCACATCGGAGCGCTGACCCCGAATCTGGTCAAAGCGGAAGGTCTTGCGGAAATTGCCCCGGCGGAACGTGAACGACTCACCATCATAGGTAATGCCCGTGGTGCAGTAATACACCGCCGACCACACCGCCACCGCCAGAAACACCGCCGCAACCACCAAATACAGCGGCTTATGAATACTCAGCCCATACCAGGCCACAGCGCCACCGGCCAAAGCCAGCACCAGCGCCATCACCGGATAGCGCAGAGGTGGCATGACCCGCTTGCGGTTCTTTGCCCGGTTCACCATGGCGGTAACGACCTTGTCCCCCAGAAAGCACAACCCAAACGCCAGAGCCATAAACCCCAGCAAAATGGCATACTTCATGCTCAGGCCTCCGGGACATCCGCCCAAATCACCTGATCCACAGGAATATCATGGGCATCGGTCTCCAGCTTCTTAAGCATCTGGAAGCCATAGCACAGCGCCAAGGTGGGGTGATTCTGCTCGGTGGCCAGGAACTTATCATAGAAGCCGCCGCCGTAACCAATGCGGTGACCCTCCGGGTCGAAAGCCAGACCGGGCATCAGCACCAGAGCGGTGGTATCGTCTGCCTCAGGGCCGTCAGCCGTGGGCTCGGGAATGTCGCAGTAGCCCAGAGAAACCGCATCCAAATCGTCCAGCCAGATGAAGCGCATAATGTCCCCATAGACCTTGGGCACAGCCACCCGCTTGCCGTCTGCCTGCGCCGCCCGGAGAAAATCCCATGTGCGGACCTCCTGATTGTAGGGCAGATACCCATAGACAGACTTGGCATTCTTGTACAGCTCGCTTTCCAGAGCCTTCCGGGTCAGCTCCCGGCTGCAGGCTTCAATCTGCTCGGCACTCATGGCCGCTTTCTTCGCCTTAATCTCCCGGCGCAGGGCTTTCTTATCGAAACTCATTTTTGTTCCTCCTTATGCAACATACGAAACCAAAGATAAATGGCCAACTGGCCGGGTATACCGAAGAGGAAAATCTTCGGCAGACACCAATGCAGAAAAGCCCAGAACAGGCAGAAGACCAAAATCAGACTCCCCCACATGATGACCGAAATCAAAAGCTGATTCAGCCGGTAATACCGCCACGCCGAAAGCAGCGACAACAGCACAATGGCATTGACCGGGACAGCCAGCAAAAACCCCACCCAATACCCGGGCAAATGGGCATCACTGAGAATCTGATAGGCCAGCAATGCCACAAACCAAACCGGCAGGCTGGACAGGGCGGCAATGATTTTCCGCTTCTGGCTCAGGGTGGTCCTCACCGGCTTTTTCCGGGGCTTTTCCTGCGGCACTTGAGTCTCCGGAATCTCCGGGGTCTGGGGTTGGGCTTCCTCCGGGGCATCCGGATTGTGGTAAATGAGCCGGTCAATGCTCACCTCCAGCGCCTCAGCCAACAGCGTAAGGGTCAGCACATCGGGTAGCCCCTCTGCCCGCTCCCACTTGGAGATGGCTTTATCGGAATAATTGACCCGCTGAGCCAGCTCCGCCTGGGTCAGTCCGGCCTGCTTGCGGAAAAAGGCAATATTTCCGGCAATCTGCCGCTTCAACACATCCTGTTCCATGGCAAACCTCCCCATTGGTCAGCAAAAATACCCGACCTTAGTTTCTTCTTTATATCATACCACATGGAGTCAAGTTTTGACAAGTCCCTGCTGAAAACCAAAAAACAGGCCATGAAACCCAGAGTTTGGTTCCATGGCCTGCTGTTTTTTGGATGCTTCCCCGAAAGGAAGGCCGGGAATTAACGGATAATCAGACTGTTAAGCACATAACCACTGCCCAAATCACAGACAACGCTGGTAGAGGCATTGCCCAGATTGATGGTGCACAGAGTTACCGTGCCTCTGGGTTTACCCCAGTCATCCAGACCCAGATCGTGGAATGTATAGGTCTTGTCAAAGACGGGATCATACACCATAGAGCGGCTGTCATAGAACATACCCCACTCCAACTGGTTCACATGGGAAAGCTTCTCCACATCACCGGCATAGTAGAATTCCATCCAGGGATCCCACTCCACGCTGACCCGGCTGAGAATACCGGAGAACCAGGTATCCACAGAGTAAGCATAACCGCCATGCATCAGCAGGTTACCGGGGCGGTAAATGCCGCTGGAGCCGTCATAGGTGCTGACGAAGATAATGTCGCCCAGTTCCATTTCCTCCCAGGTGTAGGGGTTCATCCGGCCGGGCTGGAGGTTAATCTCCACCAGAGCATTGTAGACCATGTAAAGACCCACCTCATAGTCGTCGTACACGCCACTCACCAGACCGAACAGCCGCCCGGTCTCGGGGTCATAGGACAAGTCGGTGATGTCCACATCCACGGGGTAGTAGCTGAAGCCGTCAAAGACTTCCTGCGTCATGCCGTTGATGCCGTCACCAACCTTGGTGCGGTCGAAGGTGTCGGGGTCAATGGTATAGAAGTAGCCGTCGTCGTCAAAGGCATAGATGGCTTCTCCGGTGTCAGCGGCAGACATGATGGGCGCAACGCCGGTCTCCTGCTTCACGGTGGTCAGCTCGCCGGTCTTGGTGTCAATCTGCACCCAGCGGGTAGCCGTCTCATCGTAAGCATAGAACTTCTGTGCCTCTGCCAGCACCGTCACCACACAGCTTGCGGAGTAGTCGCCTGCACTGACGGTGATGGTGGTGGTGCCGCCGGTCAGACCGGTGACCAGACCATTGGCATCAACGGTGGCCACAGTCTCATCGCTGGAGCTCCAGGTAACGGTCTTGTCCACCTGGGAAACGCTGATGGGCAGGACAGTAGCCGTGAGCTGGGTGGTCTCGCCTTTGATGACTGCCGCCCGCTCAGCCAGTTTCACGCCGGTGACTTCCACGGTATCGGGGATAGCAGGCTCATTTTCGGGGATGGTGAACAGACTATTGACCAGCATATAGCCGCCGCCAATCTGACCCAGACCGGTCATGGTACCATTAACCGTATCCACCAGATACAACGCATTGTGTCCCCAGTAGGTATTGCCGGTGACATAGTCATAGTGCATACTCTGGTAGTCGGTGAGAGAACCGGTCGCCTGATTGATGTACTCCAGCTCGGCGGTATACTTGTCCAGCTTGCACAGCCAGCCGTCAGCGGTGAGGGCAAAGAGCTGACCGTTTGCATCGCAGGACATGGCCACGATTTCCTGTCCACTGTCGGCCACCACAGTCGCCGCACCGGTATTCAGATCAATCTGGCACACTGCGCCCAAATGCTCGCCACCCTCTGCGATACCATACATGGTACCGGTGGTGTAGTCGAAGGCCATATCACGGATATCGAAGGGCAGTTCTTCGGGGTAGACTTCCTCAACGAAGAAGGTATCCGCATCAATACGCATCAGATGGTTCTTGTAGCTGTATTCCTCACCTGCAGGGCCAACGCCGTATACCTTGCCATCATAATAAGCACCGGCATACATGCTGGAGCTGTAGGTTGCGGCAGCGGAGACCACATCGGGATCGATACCGCTGACCCGAATCCAGGCATCGCCGCCCATAGCACCATCAGTGAGCATGAACATGAACAGATCCACATTGGAGTTGACCACCTTGACCTCGCAGGTCAGGGTTTCAAAGATATTGCCGTCACTGCCATAGACTGCGGCAGTAATGGTGGCGTTGCCGGGCTTCACACCGGTGACCACGCCCTGCGCATCCACCAGAGCAACGGTTTCGTCACTGGTGGTGAATTCCACGCTGTACTGAGCATTCCAAGGCTCAACAGAGAGGTCAGCCTCAACTGTGCCGCCATCCGCGGGGACAGTCAGGTTGGAAACCAGTGCAGCAGACTCCAGATTAACCTGAGGACGCTCCGGTGCGTTTTCGGGGATTTCCAGCAGACCCATGATCATGGCCATGCCCGTAGAGGGAGAAACCGTACCGGGAATATTGCCCAGGAAGATGGAAGATGCCTCCAGATACATTTCCTCATAGTCGCCCCACTCGGATTCCACCATGCGGTTGCCCACTTCCGTGCCAATCCAGTGGAACTGGCCCTGATCGTTGGCCCAGAACAGACCATTGTTGTCCTCAGACCAGACAAGGGAACTGAAGCTATAGCAGTTCATGCCGTTGAGCGGGGCAGTGACATAGTCCATGGGGGTATACATCCAGCCATCATCCATCACGGTGTAGCTGTCCAGCTTCAGGTTGTCCATGGAATCCACGTTCACGAAGTAGAACCGGCCGTTGTAGTCAATGGCCATACCACCAATGGGAACGCCATACATGGAGTCCAGATTGCCCACAACGATTCGCAAGTCGCCGGTATACAGGTTCACATGGCACAGATGGAACGCCATGCCATCATAAGCCAGACCGTACATGAAGCCGTCGGCATAGTTATACGCCATGCCCACCACCATCATGGTTTGGGAAGAAGTGCGGCTGATCTGCTCGCCCTGCATGGTTTCCGCATCCAGGCGGTAGAAGCTACCCAGACTGTCAAAGGCGTAAATGGTGCCGTCCACATAAGCGGCGGAAATGAAGCCACTGGGGACACTCATGGCACCGGGAACTTCGGTCATACTGCCGGGGTTGTTCACCTCCAGCTTCTGCCAGGCGTTGCTTGCAGAGATGTCCGTACCATAGTCAAAGAGGTAGACCTCACCACTGAGCTCCACGACCTTCACCGCAACGGAAGCCGTCAACTCGCCCATGGTGGCAGTGATGGTGGCTTCACCGGTCTTCACTGCGGTGATGATACCACCGGAGACGGTAGCCACAGTTTCGTCACTGCTACTCCAGAAGACATCGGCAGGGTTCAGCTTTGCATTGTAGGGAAGAACCGCACAGTGGACCGTGCCCATATCGCCGGGACGCATGGTCAGGTTGCTCTCCTGAATCATGAGGCTGGTGATCTGCGCATCATCGGGAATCAAGTCCTTACCGGAGTTATGGGGCTTAAACAAGCCGGAGAGCTGGCTATTGTACTCAAAGGCTTCCGCGGAGAGAATCTCGCCGGTCGCCTTATCCAGCTCCAGCAGAGCGCTCTGACCAATGACATCCTGATAAGCAGCCCAATAGAGCTTGTTGGTCTCATGGTCAACGGTCATGGACTGCTGATACAAGGGCTGATAGCCGGTAGCGCCAACGAAGGTTGCCTCAGCCGTCTCTTTGTTGATGGTATACAGGTCGCCGGTCACGGCGTCTACGGTATAGAGGACACCGTCGTTGTCACAAGCCAGCGTCAGAGCCTGATGGTCGTCGGTAAGGCCGGTGACCCTGCCAACGGCCTCAGCCTCGCCGGTAATCCAGTCCAGCTTCAGCAGGTAACCGCCGGTGTTGGGTCCTAAGTACAGCGACTCATCAGTCAGCACATAGAGCGTATCGGTGGTATAGTCGAAAGCCATATCCAGAGCGGGGAATTCCACATCCATCATGTAGTAGTCGCCCACTTCATAGCCGCCGGGATAGAACTCAAACATGACCTCTGCGCCCAGAGTGCCAAAGTTGGTGCGCTCCCACTTGCCCAGTTCCGTGGCATAGATGGTGTTGGCGCTGTCCACACCGATGATATAGCCGTCAATATATTCGGCGGCATAGGTGTACAGCTCATCGTCATCGAACATAGAGGTATGCATCAGCATCGTGCCGGGCTCAACGAAGGAATTCCAGCCGTTGTAGCCTTCACTCAGGTAGATGTAACCATCACCGGAGGGAATCTGGGACAGAAGCCGATAGCCGAAGAAGCTGCCGTCTCTGTAATTCTGCTGACCGTCAAAGGAAATCTCGTAGTAGCTCTCATTGGTGCCGTAGTCGCAAACCGCGATCAGGAAAGAGCCGTCATAGTCAGACACATCCAGCGTAATGGTCGCGCTTTCGCCGTCCACACCCTGAACCTTGTTGGTTACGGGGATGTACTCGAATGCAGACTGCGCTTTGGTGAGGGGAACAACGGCAGCAATGTCGTAGTTATCCGCCACCGAGAAAGTCAGGGTGCGGGTATCGGTGGCCTCATCATAGTCATAGACCATGGAGGTCATGTCCAGTGTGGGGGCTTCGGTGTCGATGACGATGTCGGTGGTAATCATCTGATCCACGAAATCGTCGCCGTCATCCAGAAGGGCACTGATCCGGAGTTGCACCCGGTCCATATTCTCCACGGTGTAGCTGCCATCCGGGTTTCTGAAGTCATAAGGACGGCAGACCTCAGAGTACACCAGAGGAGGAATAATGCCATAGTTGGCAAAATAGTAGTTCTTCACGGCATAGTCATAGGGGGCATTGTACAGTTCATTGCCCTCAGCATCCAGCCAGGTGAAGTCCAGTCTTCTGGCACTGCGCATCATGCCCAGATAGATTTCCATAATCTGGTCGGAGTAGCCGTCTCCATTGGGACTCAGAACATTGTGCTCGGGGTCGTAATCTTCCAGAATATAGGGGTTCAGACCCAGATTGAAGCTGGTGGTGCCATAGTCGGTGAACAGAACATTCATGTACCGCTCGGGTACAGCACTGGGGTCATAGTACCAGGCATCGTCAATAGCGGGAGCCTGACTCCAGTCGCCATGGAAGCCCAGGAACGGCAGGCTCAGGTCTACGCCGTCTTCGCTCTCCGCAAAGAGGCGGACAAAGCCATCAACATAAATGCCGTTGGGGTAGTTTTCGTCCATGTAAGCCATATCCGCTTCGCTGAGTGTCACGGTGGCATGGACGCGCACAGAGCCCTCTGCGGGGACTTCAATTTCCTCAGCGGCAGTATAGGTGGACTGAATCAGCTTATAGAGCTTCTGTACGTCGGCAGTATTGACCTTGCCGTCGCCATTAAAGTCATAGCCCTCAGGAATTTCCTTCAAACCGTTGACGGCATGGAGGAAGTCCTGCACATCGGACATATTCACCTGAATGTCGCCGTTAAAGTCATAGCGCACATCCAGGGCCTTCTCTGCCACCGCAAAGGTCACAGCCGCATCCAGAGCCCGGGCAGTCTCGCTCATGTACTTCACGCCGTCTGCTTCCACAAACTGGTCGGTCATGGCCTGACCAAAGAGGGTATATTGCAGAGTTTCACCGGTCAGGTTATGTACATCAAAGGTGAAGTGATATACACCGGTCTTGGCATCGTTGTCGCCAAAGGAAACCTTAGGGGTCAGCTCTGCGCCATTGACAGCCGTCAGATATGCGGGGCTTGTGATGGCGCTGTACACGTTGGCCGCACCTGCGCCCTGCTTTCTGGGGGAGTAAGGCACACCCTCAAACTCCATCACCGGTTCAGCCGTGCTCATCAACAGGCTCTCTGCCACCATATGGAGCTGGGCATCGGTCATATCGGGGTAAGTCTCATGGAGATACTCCAGAATCAGCGCACTCAGACCGGCAACCTGAGGGGAAGCCATAGACGTGCCGCTCATCATGCCATAGTGACCATTGGTCAATGTGGAATAGATGTTGCCGCCAGGAGCGGTAACTTCAGGATCCAGCACCAGACTGGGGGTAACGCCCCAGGAGGAGAAGTCACTCATCTTGCCTGCCAGAGAACTGGGTACGGTGGCAGTGTCATCCACATCCTTCAGATAGAGGATGCCCCACCGGTCCTCACCGGCGGCCTCCAGCATGGCCTCGCCGCTGGACTTGGCAATGAAGGCATTGGGAATCAGACCGGCATCGGCCATGTTCACGATGTCGCCTTCCACATTGTCATAGACCAGACAAGCATCGAAACCGGCCATCGCCGCATTGGTCTGCTTGGAGATGAAGTCAATCCCGCCACGCTCAATGACGGCGAAGCTGACGGCATAGAGGCGGTTGCCCTCTGCGTCGGTGGTGGGAGCAAGACCCGCAAAGTCCTCTGCACTGCCTACGCCGGGCACCATCACATACTCTGCCCGGTGCTGAGGGTCAACGTGGTACAGGCTGGCAATGCCCATGGCACTGACATCGTTGAAGGGTACTTTTACTCCATTTTCCAGTTCCACATAGTTGAACCGGGTGGCACTGTTCTCCATGCTCGCCACAGACGTAGAGCCAATATAGGTGGCGGGGGTGGAAATAATGCCGTTATCCGGGTCGGAGGTCTGGTTCACATTGGTGCCGGTACCGTTCATGCTGGCAGCGGAGTAGCTGTTGCCGCCGGCAATGGCCAGAACCATGTCTGTCTCCAGCACCCGGGCAAAAATCTCATCAATATAGGGGGAGATGCTGCTGAAACCGGCAGGCGTACCCAGAGAATAGTTGGCCACATCCACATCCAGCACATAGCAGTCTTCCAAAGTGGCCAGAATGTCATCGAAGTAGGCACCGCCATTGGATCCGAAAATCTTCATGACCAGCACCTGAGCATCGGGAGCAACACCCACCACGTCGGTGCTCTCCAGCCGGTTGGCGGCAGAGATACCGGCAACGTGGGTGCCGTGGTCGCCCTGACCGTCATTGTCATGGGTGGCGTCCAGAGTGCCGTCCACATAGTTAAAGGCAAAGGGAATCTTCTCGCTGTAGTAGAGCCGGTCAGCATTGAGCCCCTGATACCGCTGGGTGGCGTTCAGTTCGGGCATTACCTCGGTCAGCTCCTCTTTGGTCAGAGAAGGAGAAGGAGGAGCGGCGGCAAAAGAGGGATGGTCCAGGTCAAGACCGGTATCCACAATGGCAATCCGCATACCCTCGCCACTGAAGCCGGCCTCCCATGCCTGCACCGCACCGATGGCGGGGGCAGTAATGTGGGTATAGGGCTGAACCATGGTGTGGTCAGTCATGTCCTGCGGGACACTGTACTGAGGAGCCAGGAACGCAGCCTTGACCCCGGGGAGCTGACGGATTTCTGACAAAGCACCGCAGGGCACTTCAACAGCCATGCCATTGGCGGCGATGGTGTAATTGTAGCGCACCACCACGGTGGCTTCGGGAGCGGTTTCCCGAACGACCCGCTCCATGGCGGCAACAGTCACTTCCTGCCGCTGGCGCAGAGTCTGCCGGACACTGACAACCTGCTCCGTCCCGGCAGAGATAGAAGCGGCACTGAAACCCCGCTCCAGAAGACCTTTGTCTTCCAGAAGGACGATGGCACGAACCATCTCATTGGCGTCATAGAGCATTTCCTCAGGCTGTACACCCTGCTCATTCTGAATCAGATTCAGGTTTTCGGGTTTTTCGGTTTTCTCCACCTGGACAGACTGAGCCTGCTGGGGCGCGTTTTCTGCCAGAGCCTGATTCCGGTCAGCCAGAGGGGAAGTCAGGCGGTCAGTGGAGGCTTCTTTGACGGTCTGAGCGGTCTGCTGGGCAGCAGTTTCCGGCTTAACCGTTGCGCTCTGCCCGTTGGCAAAAGCGCCGGTGGGGACTACGCTCAGGAGCATAGCCAGAACCAACAAAATGGAAAGAATACGCATTTTCTTCATGGTTTGCCCCTCCTTAATCTCCTAAGTACCGGCACAGGATGGTTGCAGCCTGCGCACGGGTGGCGTTGACGGTGGGCTTCAGATAAGCACCGGGATAACCCTCGATAATGCCCTCGCCAACTGCCCAGGTCATTGCTTCTTCTGCCCAGTCGCTAACCTGAGCGGCATCCACAAAGTCAGCCAGCTCGACACCGGCCGTCACATCCAGGCCCTCAGCCTCAGCATAGCGATAGAGCATGGTGGCCATTTCCTGACGGTTGATGGGCTTGGCGGGCATAAACAGACCACCGCCCATGCCGTTGGTCACGCCCACTTCCACCGCCCAGGATACGGCATTGGTATAATACTCGTTTTCCTTCACATCGGTGAAATCTGCCATTCCCTCCACCAGAGGCTCACCAGCCATCCGGTACAAGGTGGTGACAAACATGGCCCGGGTCATGGTGCCCTCGGGGGCGAAGGTGTTGGGGGTCATGCCGTTAAACAGGCCAATGTGATAGGCATCGAGGATATAATCCTTTGCCCAGTGGTTGGCAATGTCCACAAAGGGATTCACCAACAAGGTGGTTTCACCGGCAGCAACGGTGACTTCCGTTTCGTCAACATAGGCTTCCAGAGCTTCGGCGGCGAAGTGCTGGTCGGCCAGAGAAGATGCCCGGAAGGTCAGACGGAGGATGGCCTCTTCTTCGCGCAGGTCGCTGCCGACCCATGCCAGAACAGTCACGCCCTCAGTCTCCCGGTTGATGCTGGCCTCGCCACAAGGGACAAGGGCTCTGACATCGGTCAGGACGACCATCTCTGGGTCATAGGACAGAGCAATTCGACCATTGGTGATACCCTGCCCGCCATACACGGACACAGTCACCAGAATCTCATCGCCCCGGTGTTGCGCTTCCACATTGAGGCCGGCATTGCTCTGAGCTGCGCCTGCGCACAGGGTCACAGAGAATACCAGCACCAAAGCCAGAAGCAGTGTGCTGATTTTTCTACTCATGTTACATTCCTTTCTGCTTTACGCATAGTATTTGACACAAAACCTGAATACCAGGTCGTATCCCAATCCAGGAGGCAGCCGGAATAAAAAAGCATTGCATTTTGTCTCTCCGGCTTCATTCTTCCTCTTGATGAAATGTCCTTGTTTCATCAACATCAATATAGCAGAAGTTACGGCAAAATGCAATACTTTTTTTGACTTTTTTTACGGTCTGTCCGTTTTGCCCAGAAGTCCTTCGGTCAACTGGTCCAGAAAGTTTAAGACGGCAATCTCATCGGTCTGATAGTAGACCCGGTTATTGACCCGCTGAAGGTTCAGCAGGCCGCAGGAAAACAGGGTGCTCAAATGCTTGGAAATGGTGCCGGAGGTAAGCCCCATCTCATTGGCCAGCTCCAAACCATAGCACCTGCGTCCGGTCATCTTGCGGAGCAGGTCAAATTTGCTCTTATCACTGAGGAGTTTGAGGATACCCAGCACATTCTCCTGGGCATACCCCGCAGCCTTGGGGGTCTTTCCATAGCGCACCAGAAGACCGATATTCAGCGCCTCCCGGTCAGTGCCCTGATAGAAGTGCATCTGGGCAAGCCCCATCCACCAAAACCAAAGCACCTGCTCCGTCTCCTGCTCCTCTCCGGGTTCTGCCTCAATACCCATCATATCAAATTTGAAGTCCTGAAAGCTGTGGGTAGCAAAGTATCTGCGCCAATACTCCGCCGCCTGATCCACCACACTCTGGTGGGTACGGAGGATCTCCTCCATCCTGCCGGCCACCGGTGCAAGCAGTGCCACCAGTTCGGTCAGAAGCGTATCATACTCCTGAAGCACCCGGTAGACCTCCCACTTACAGCCGGCAGGCAAGTCAAAGCTCTCCAACTGCCGGTACAGCGACAGTGGCGCACTGGCATCCTGCGGCAAACAGTTCAGCCCGCCCCGGTCAATGCCGATAATCTTGTATCGGCCGAAGTTCTCCGCACGGAAATCTTCAAAATTTCTCCGGCATTCTTCAATTCCCTCAGAGAAAGAGAAGCACTCCCCATCATAGAAGGAATAAAGCATGATTTTGGCCAGGCATACCCCCCGCTGATTTCCCTCCGGCATCATATCCCTGAAGAAACAGACCATCCTGGGGTCGCTGCGGTCCAAATCTCTGGTCGCTGCATCCTGGATTTGCCGCAAGGAGTCAAAAACCGCCTCGTAATAGTGTCCGTCCTCATACTCGCTGTCCGTTGGATCAGTGTACTTGGACAAAAAGTCCCGCTGACTGCTCTCCAGCGTCAGATTGTTCACAAACCGATACAGCAGCTCCACCGTCTCCATCAAAATGGAGGGCTGCGTTAGAATTTTTACGGCCATAGACAATTCAGCCCCTTATTCTGCATATTCTTGGTTTCTCTGCCCCGATTATACACCCGGTCAATTTATTCGTCAAGGTCACAGGCGGCAAAAAAAGACCACAAGCCCGGGGTTCCGGCCTGTGGTCTTCTGCTTGTTCGGTTTGGTCAGTCTTCCGCAAGACGAATAATGCCCATGGGGGTCTGCTGACTGCTCTGGCCCAGAGGATTATCCTTCAGGATACGGGCCAGCAGGAGCTTGTCCATGCCCTTGTGGGACACGCCCAGAACCTGACCTTCCAGGTCATTGATGTCCACAATGCAGACCTTGCACCCAAGCCGGGCGCTGACCTGCCGGGCGACCTCGTCGGGCTTTTTGGGTCCCAGCACCACATACTCATTGTAAGGGGGAATGGTATAATCACAGGGACCGTCAATGGAGCGGGCCTTGTAACCTGCGACAGCGTAAAACCAGCCCTTCTTCCGGAAGATCTTTTTGCCAATAACGGAAATGGCGGCGGCAAAGAGAATCCGGAGCGTGCCACACTCCTTCAGTGCACATTCCATGGTCTCGGGGATACCCAGACCGATGCCATAGGGAGACTTGACCACATAGCGGCTCAGGGTATGCGCCAGCTTCCGGGGCTTAATGTCCTTCATGGGGATGGCCCGGTTTTGGGTGCAGGCCACAATCTTCTCGCTGATAAAAAGGATGTCACCTTCCTGCAGTACCGGGGCGGCATACTTCTCCGCCACGTCGGGAATATTATCTTCTTTGGTGATAAGATGAGTGGCAATAGGCAGGCGCAGATAGTTCTTTCCGTCAACGTTGATGCGCTCCTGCTTGCCGGCATTGGGGGTCAATTCAGCCATAGAGCCGTCCTCCTTATGCCATGGTCAGGTTCAGCGGTGCGCCGCCCAGCACGTGGAAGTGAAGATGGGGTACAGTCTGCCCGGCATTGCCGCCGCAGTTGCTGACCACCCGGAAGCCGCCTTCAATGTCCTTCCCCAACTGAGCAATGACCTCAAAGCAACGGGCGACCACAGCGCTGTTCTCCGGGGTAATGTCTGCCGCACCGGAGATATGGGTCTTGGGAATCACCAGAATGTGGGTGGGTGCCTGAGGCGCAATGTCCTTAAAGGCCAAAACAAAATCATCTTCATAAACCTTCTGAGAGGGGATGATGCCCTCTACAATCTTACAAAACAGGCAGTCTGCCATAATCGTATCCTCCGTTATTTCTTTCCGGCGCATTGCCGTCTTTTGGTTCGCTGTGGGCATTATACCACACATTGTCTGGTTTTTCAACCGGGGCAGGCTGGTCTTTTGCCGGTGGAATTGCCCTCAGCCCTCAGCTACGCCCGCCAATGGTCTGCGTCTCAATTCTTCCGGTTGACCAGATAGTCAATCATCCGCTCCACCGCTTTGGTGCAGGTCTCCACCGGCAGATCATCTTCCCCGGGTACATGGACAAACCCGGCAGGAATCCCACGGGGAACAGCCCAGTCCAGCAAATGGTACATGACGCAATTGCACACATAGGCACCCGCAGTATAAGACACCTGGGCAGGAATCCCGGCAGCCTCCAAATCATCGGCCAGATAGAAGACCGGGAGAGTGGAAAACCGTCCGTCGGGTCCACCGGGAATCAGGGGCACATCCAGCGGCTTGGAGCCGTCATTATCCGCAATCCGACCGTGCGCCAGATTGATGGCTACCTTCTCCGGTGTTATCTTCTTCCGTCCCACGGCAACGCCCAGACAAATGACCATTTCCGGCGCATGGAGCTCCAACGCCTCCCGCAGAGCAACGGGAGCCTGGGTAAAGGAGACCGGCAGGCGCACCTTTTCCACCTCAGCTCCGGCGACCTGTCCCAGTCTCTGCAGACATTCCCAGGAGGGATTGGTATCGTATCCGCCGAAGGGTTCAAATCCGGTAAGCAGTATTTTCATGGCGCAAGACCCCTTTTCTTTTGATATTTCCTTTTATTCTACCCGCTTTTACCGGAAAACGCAATATAAAAATTCTGTTTTTTCGTGATTTCTTAGGTTGTCACCTGTTGAACAGTTTATTTCGCTCTCATTTAGCCACATTTTTTGGCAAATCGGAGAAAATTTTTCTTGCGCCTTTCCCCGGAATACGATATAATAGCTCCATCCGGCCTACCGGAAAAAGAAAAAAGAGCAAGGAGGACCCCAATGGAAAAACTGTTCAAACTCCGCGAGAACGGCACGACTGTTCGCACAGAACTGATTGCCGGTCTGACCACCTTCATGACGATGGCTTACATCATCGCCCTGAACCCCAACCTGCTGACCAACTTTGACACCGGCTCTCCCCTTTGGAACGGCGTGTTCCTGGCCACCTGTATCGCCTCTGCCATCGGTATGTTTGTTATGGCTTTTGTCGCCAACAAGCCCTTCGCCATGGCTCCCGGTATGGGTCTCAACAGCTTCTTTGCCGTAGTCGTAGGCAACATTGTCACCGCCACCGGCATGAGCTATCTGGTCAGTTTCCAGGCTGCCCTGTGCATCATCCTCGTTGAGGGTATCGTTTTCCTGATTCTGTCCATCTTCAACATCCGCGAGAAGATCGTGGAAGCCATCCCTCTGGGCATTCGTCTGGGCATCTCCCCCGCCATTGGTCTGATGCTGCTGAATATCGGCTTTGGCTCCAATGCCGGTCTGTACTCTGAGACTGGTGGCCCGTTCTATATGCTCCGTGACTTCTTCGGCGCTCTGACCCCCAGCGTGGCGCAGGCCAACATGGGCAGTGCTTACGGCCCCATGGTTCTGTATGTTGCCACCACCTTCATCGGTCTGTTTGTCATTCTGGCTCTGGACCGGAAGAAGATCAAGGGTTCTGTTCTGGTGGGTATGCTGGCTGCCACCCTGGTTTACTGGGGCGGACAGTATTTCATCCTGCACACCAATCCCTTCGCCGCTCTGGAAGGCGCATCCTTCGTGCCTCCCTTCGCTGACATGGCTGAGACCACCCTGTTCAAGTTCAACTTCGCAAGTCTGGCTGAAGTGGGCTGGTTCACCGCCATCTCCCTGGTCATCACCTTCTGCATCATCGACATGTTCGACACCATCGGCACTCTGGTTGGCACCGCCTCCCGGGCCGGCATGGTGGACGAGAAGGGCAATATGCCCAACATGAAGGAAGCTCTGCTGGCTGACGCCGTGGGTACTGTGGCCGGCGCGCTGACCGGTACTTCCACCGTCACCACCTTCGTTGAGTCCGCTTCCGGCGTTGAGGCTGGCGGCCGCACCGGTCTGACTGCACTGACCACCGGCATTCTGTTCCTGGCCTGTATGTTCCTGGCTCCTGTGGCGGCCATCATCCCCGCTCCTGCCACTTCCGCCGCCCTGATTTATGTGGGCATTCTGATGCTCAGTGGTCTGAAGAAGGTTGCCTTTGACGACATGACTCAGCTTGTTCCCGTGGCTGTCATGCTCATCGCCATGCCCATCTCCGGCTCCATTGGCCACGCCATTGGTCTGGGTATGATCGTCTACACCATGATGAAGGTTTTCTCCGGCAAGTTCAAGGATGTCTCCATCCTGACTTATGCCATCAGCCTGCTGTTCCTGGTGAAGTTCTTCCTGGTGGCCTGATCATCCGGAAACTTTGCTGAATCCGTAATACTTAAGCCCTCCGACGAACGGTTGCTCGTTGGAGGGCTGTTTTTTGTTTCAGGTGGACGAACTCCCCGCTGAACCGTAAGCCAGCGGGGAGTGATGGGTTTATGGGGGTGGGTCAGTCTTGCTCCTGCTCCACCGTAATCTCCGAAAGCTCCAGCCCCGGATTCCGGCGGCAGGTAAAGTCAATGGCCCAGTAGCTGGTGAAGACCAGAAGGGATCTGCCCCGGTAGTCTTCCAGCAGTTCCGCATCAGAACCCAGATTCATATCCTGCAGGTCGCCGGGATACTTGTCAATGAGCCGCAGTTCTTCATAAGGCAGATTCTCAATCCGCAAATCCACGCCGTACTCGTTCTTCATCCGGTACTCGAAGACCTCAAACTGCAGTACGCCCACGACACCCACAATGACCTCCTCCATACCGGAGCCGGGCACCTTGAATATCTGGATTGCACCTTCCTGGGCAATCTGCTCCGTGCCCTTAACGAACTGCTTGCGCTTCATGGAGTCTCTGGCGGAAACTCTGGCGAAGTGTTCCGGGGCAAAGGTGGGGATGCCGGAGAATCTGAACTTCTTCCCCGGTGCGCAAATGGTATCGCCAATGGAGAAAATGCCGGGATCAAAAACACCGATAATGTCACCGGCGTAGGCCTCCTCCACGATTTCCCGGTCGGCGGCCATCATCTGCTGAGGCTGGCTCAGGCGCATCTTCTTATTGCCCTGAACATGGAAGACTTCTGCTTCCCGCTCATACTTGCCGGAACAAATCCGCAGGAAAGCCAGCCGGTCCCGGTGGGCTTTATTCATGTTGGCCTGAATCTTAAAGACAAAGGCGGAGAAAGCGGGGTCAAAGGTATCAATCACGCCGCAGTCCGCAGTCCGGGCCAGAGGCGGCGGGGTCATCTTCAGGAATTCCTCCAGGAAAGGCTCAACGCCGAAGTTGGTCAAAGCAGAGCCAAAGAACACAGGGCTCAGCCGTCCGGCCTGCACCTCATCGACTTCCAGCTCCCGCCCAGCAGAGAGCAACTCCACATCGTCAATGAGCTGCTGATGCCGTTCCTCGCCCAGAATCTCATCGACCTGGGGGTCATAGAGGTCAATTTCCTGCTTGCCCACCCGGTTGCGTCCGGCGGCACCGGAGGAGAAGAACAGAAGCTGACTGCCCTGCCGGTCATAGACACCCTGGAACTCCTTACCTGAGCCAATGGGCCAGTTCATGGCATAGGTCTCAATGCCCAGCTCACGCTCCAGCTCGTCCAGCAGGTCAAAGGGGTCTTTGGACTCCCGGTCCATTTTGTTGACGAAGGTGAAAATGGGGATATGCCGCATGGCGCAGACCTTAAAGAGCTTGCGGGTCTGAGCCTCGACGCCCTTACTGCCGTCAATGACCATAACCGCAGAGTCTGCGGCCATCAGGGTACGGTAGGTGTCCTCAGAGAAGTCCTGGTGACCGGGAGTATCGAGAATATTGATGCAACAGCCGCCCCACTGGAACTGCAAAACGGATGAGGTGACAGAGATACCTCTCTGCTTCTCAATCTCCATCCAGTCGGAGACGGCGGCGCGGCGGTTCTTCTTGCCTTTGACCACACCGGCCTGAGCAATCGCCCCGCCATAAAGCAGGAATTTCTCAGTCAGGGTGGTTTTACCGGCGTCAGGGTGAGAAATGATGGCAAACGTGCGGCGGCGGCCGATTTCTTGTTGTAAGGTTGACATGGTGTTTTCCTCCAGATGATGGGGCTTGTTGGTCTATGGCAGGAAAGGCCGCGGCAGAAATGGAGCACGCCAAAACAGCCTCCCGGAGTGACGGTTACTTCTTAACCGGTTTATATTACCACATTTTATCCCGGTTGACAATAGCGACCGGGAAAAAAATTGGGTTGTCAGAAAAGCACTGCCATTGCGGAACGTAGGTAAGCGAGGAATGAGCATGGTAAGTGAAAAGTAAAATCCCGAATGCTGGCGCATTCGGGATTTTGGAGGTACCGCCCAGATTTGAACTGGGGAATGAGGGTTTTGCAGACCCTTGCCTTACCGCTTGGCCACGGTACCATATGAAATAAGGAACGCTAAGCGTTCCTTATTCGTTTGGAGCGGGTGACGAGGCTCGAACTCGCTACCTCCACCTTGGCAAGGTGGCGCTCTACCGGATGAGCTACACCCGCATCTGGTGCTGACCTTTGGAATCGGATTGCTCCGATTCCAGCAGTCAAGCAACTCTTGGTGCCTCCGGTCGGAATCGAACCAACGACACGCGGATTTTCAGTCCGCTGCTCTACCTACTGAGCTACAGAGGCATGTGACCAGAAGAATCTGGTCAGATGCATACAGATGCATTTATAATGGCGACCCGGAACGGACTCGAACCGTCGACCTCCAGCGTGACAGGCTGGCGTGCTAACCGACTGCACCACCGGGCCAAATTTTGGTGGGAACAACAGGGCTCGAACCTGTGACCCCATGCTTGTAA
>SVLX01000084.1 GCA_015067725.1 Oscillospiraceae bacterium
AAGGTATTGCATAGATCTGTTGTTGCGGTCAGCACCAACAGAAGTTTCCCACGCAAACGAAAGCATACAGCACTCAAATTCCACAACAACGCCAAGAGAGTCTAAGCGCTTAAGTTGACAGCATTGCCTCTAAGAGGGAGGTGCCCCGAAGGGGCGGAGGGAGTATACCGCGCCATCTTCCATATCAACCAGCGAGGGCGGCCAACCAGCCGCCCTCTTACCATATCCGTTCAATTTATTCAATGCTTTCCAGCGCTCGATCCACATCTCTCCCGCCATATATCATACGCAAAACCGTTACCTTATGGTCATCGTGCGTAGGAATGTAGAACACCAGATAATTGTCCACCGGCATAACCCGGAGATTTTTCTTGCGCCATTTTGGCTTATCATATACCCGAAATCGCTCTGGCATCTGCGCCAGCGAAGCAATCTCTTTCTCCAGCCGGGATAACTGGCCTGCTGCGTTCTGCCGGGATTGCAAACCGTACGCAATATATTGGAAAATCTCCCGCAGGTCATCCTGTGCCCGTGATGTCAATACCACAGAGTAACTCATAACCCAAACTCCTTGCGGAGTTCAGCAAAAGACTGCTCAACAGGCATGGTTCGTCCTGCCAGCATATCCGCATACCCCTTCTCCAATTCTTCATCCAGTTCCACTTCCGTCATCCGACTGGCATCCAGAGGATGGGCAGGAAGTTTAACCGCAAAAGGCAGACCATTGTGTAAGACAATCTGCTTGTAGAACATGGTAATGGCATTGGATGCAGGGATTCCCAGAGCAGTCAGGATCATTTCCGCCTGCTCTTTCAATTCCGGCTCGATTCGTGCATAAAGGTTCGCTGATTTTGCCATAGCAAAAACTCCTTTCGGTGCGGGTCTGTTTAACTTCTCTTATTATACACACTTGTGCGGGCAAAAGCAATACATTTTGTGTATTCTCTAAGAATTTAGGGCGGCCAACTGGCCGCCCTCTCCTCATCTCATTCAAACAACTTCTCCAACCTCGCCAAATTTTCCCTGGAAATCTCCGTCAGCGGCAACCGGCACCCACCGCAGTCCAGCCCAATGAGCTTCAAGGCCGCCTTCACCGGAATGGGATTGACCTCAGAAAACAGAGCCTCTACCAGGGGCTGCATCCGGCACTGCAGATCCGATGCCGTGTCAAAGTCTCCGTCCAGTGCCGCTCCTGCCATAATCACTGTCTCCTCCGGACAGACGTTGGACAGCACCGAAATCACACCCTGACCGCCCAGAGAAATGACCGGCACAATCTGGTCATCGTTGCCGGACCAAACAGAGAATTCCGGACCGCAGGCGGCAATGATTTTGGTGATCTTGGTGATGTCCGGAGAAGCCTCTTTAACCCCGGCGATATTGGGAATCCGGCTTAAGACCTCATAGACACTGACCGGAATATCTACCCCGGTGCGGGATGGCACGTTGTACAGAATCACGGGAATATCCACGGCCTGAGCGATGGCGGTGTAGTGGGCAATGAGCCCTGCGGGCGTGGCCTTGTTGTAGTATGGAGAGACCACCAACAGCGCATCAGCCCCCGCCATTTGGGCTCTGCGGCTCAGCTCTACGGCGTGGGCGGTGCAGTTGGAGCCGGTACCGGCAATGATGGTACATTCTTCGCCCACAAAGCGCTTGCCCCTGCGGAACAGTTCCAATTTCTCGTCATCAGACAGGGTAGGGGATTCGCCGGTGGTGCCGGAGAGCACAACAGCCTTCACGCCACAGCCAATCTGACGCCTGAGCAGTTGCTCCAGCATGGGATAGTTCACGGTATTGCCAAGGAAAGGGGTAACCAGAGCGGTACATACCCCGGTGAATACAGGTTTTTTCATATTCTCAATCCTCCCATACAATCTATGCAGGAGGAGCTCATTTTGTCTGTTGCAAAAGCTGACGAAATCGACTATACTAAGAGGGTCTATGAAATGGAGGGGTAAGGATTGAAAACCCATGACTTTTGGTATAATCTGCCGGAGGAACTGATTGCCCAGACACCGCTGGAGCAGAGAGACGCCTCCCGGCTTCTGGTGCTGAACCGGGAAACCGGAGCGGTCAGCCACCGTCACTTTTATGATGTTTTGGACTACCTGCAACCCGGAGACTGCCTGGTGATGAATGACTCCCGGGTACTGCCTGCCCGGCTTCTGGGGCACAGACCCACCGGCGGTGCTGTGGAGGTATTGCTGTTGCGGGATCTGGGCAATAAGCAGTGGGAATGCCTGTGCAAACCCGGCAGAAAAATGCAACCGGGGAACGAGGTTATCTTCGGTAACGGAGAACTGACCGCCACCGTAAAAGAGGTGCGGGAAGACGGAAACCGGGTGGTGGAATTCCATTATACGGGTATCTTCCTGGAGGTTTTGGAACGACTGGGAAAAATGCCTCTGCCCCCGTATATCAAGGCAGAATTGCAGGACCAGGAGCGGTATCAGACCGTCTATTCCCGCGAGGTCGGCTCCGCGGCGGCACCCACGGCAGGACTCCACTTCACAAAAGAGCTTCTGGAGCAGGCACGAGTGCGGGGGATTAAGACCGCCTTTGTGACCCTCCATGTGGGTCTGGGCACATTCCGCCCAGTGAAAGCGGAGGAAATTACCGACCACCATATGCACAGCGAATTGTGCATGATGAGCGCCGAAACTGCCGAAATGCTCAATGATACCCGGAAAAATGGTGGCAGAATCATCTGCGTCGGCACAACCTCCTGCCGTACACTGGAATCTCTGGCCAAAGATGACGGTCGCTTTGAAGCCGGAAGCAAGTGGACGGAAATCTTTATCTATCCCGGCTACCGGTTTAAGGCGATGGATGGACTGATTACCAACTTCCACCTGCCGGAGAGTACGCTGGTTATGCTGGTGTCTGCTTTTGCCGGGCGGGAGAATGTCCTGCGGGCTTATGAGATGGCGGTGCAGGAGCGGTATCGGTTCTTCAGCTTTGGGGATGCCATGTTTATTGGTTGACAGGAGTAGTTTCGTATGAATGCACCCATTGATGTAACCGGTATCCACATGGAAACAGAGCGGATGATTCTTCGGCCGTGGAAAGATACTGACCTTCCCGATCTCTACACCTATGCCAGCGTTGCCGGTGTTGGCGAAAAGGCTGGATGGAATCATCACCGGTCTGCCGAAGAATCCCAGCGAATTCTGAGTTCCTTTATCCGCAACAAGAAAACCTTCGCCATTGAACTCAAGGAGAATGGCAGGGTCATTGGCTCTGTGGGCATCGAGCCCAGAGAAGAAGATGCCGGGTTGCCCCATGAACTCCAGGGCAGGGAGATCGGCTATGTCCTGAGTAAAGATTATTGGGGCAGAGGACTGATGACTGAAGCGGTCAGGGCGGTTATCGACTACTGCTTCCGGGTGCTTCGCTATGACTATCTGACCTGTGGACACTTTGACCATAACGACCGCTCCCGTCGGGTGGTGGAAAAATGCGGTTTTTGCTTTCTGAAGGACGTTGTAACCCGCACTGTCCGGGGCGTTGACGAACCGGGAAAGATGTATGTCCTTTACAATCCCAACAAAGAGAGGTAACCTATGTTTGAACTGTTAAAAACCGAGGGTAAAGCCCGCCGGGGTGTATTCACCTGCGCCCATGGTACAGTGCAGACCCCTGTATTTATGAATGTCGGCACGCAAGCCGCCATTAAAGGCGGTCTCAGTGCCAAAGACTTGAAGGACATCGGCTGTCAGGTGGAGCTGTCCAATACCTATCATCTGCACCTGCGCCCCACCGATAAGGTCGTCCGCCAGTTGGGTGGTCTGCATAAGTTTATGACTTGGGATGGCCCAATTCTCACGGATTCCGGCGGGTTTCAGGTCTTCTCCCTGTCCTCCCTGCGAAAAATCAAGGAGGAGGGTGTTTACTTCGCCTCCCACATCGACGGGCACAAGATCTTTATGGGCCCTGAGGAAAGTATGCAGATTCAGTCCAATCTGGGCAGTGACATCTGCATGGCTTTTGATGAGTGTATTGAGAATCCCGCTCCCCGGGATTATGTCCTCAAAAGCGTAGACCGGACCTACCGCTGGCTGGTGCGGTGCAAGGACGAAAATGCCCGGCTCAACAGTCTGCCGGATACGGTCAACCGCCAGCAAATGCTCTGGGGCATCAATCAGGGCGGCACTTACCCCGATATCCGGGTGGACCACATGAAGCGGATTGCTGACCTTGACCTGCCCGGCTATGCCATTGGCGGTCTGGCGGTGGGGGAGACGGCGGAGGAAATGTATGACATCATTGAGGCGGTTGAGCCCCATATGCCTGTGGGAAAGACCCGCTATCTCATGGGTGTGGGCACGCCCACCAACATCATTGAGGCCGTCGCCCGTGGCGTGGACTTCTTTGACTGCGTTATGCCTGCAAGAAATGCCCGTCATGCCCGGCTCTTTACCTGGAGCGGAGCAATCAACCTGAAGAATGCCAAGTATCAGCTTGACGAGAGCCCCATTGACCCCCTTTGTGACTGCCCGGTCTGCCGGAGGTACTCCAGAGCTTACCTGCGCCATCTTTTCGTGGCCGATGAGATGCTGGCCATGCGACTTTCCGTGATGCACAACCTGTATTTCTACAACAAACTGATGGAAAGAATCCGCCAGGCGCTGGATGAGGGCACATTCGACCAGTTCCGCGCCACATATTCTGCCCGATTGGACCAGAGAATCTGAAAATATAGCTTGCAAAACCAATGCAGATTGGTTATAATGTATGGGAAAAAATACCACGGAGGAATAAACATGAACCTTTTCCTGGAAAATGCCGCCGCAGGTGGCGGTGGACTCAGCTCCATGCTGGTCATGATGGTCGTCCTGTTTGGCGTGATGTACTTCTTCATGATTCGCCCGGAGAACAAGCGCAAGAAGGAAGCCGAGAATATGCGTAATGCCCTGAAGGTTGGCGACAGAATCACCACCATCGGCGGCATTACCGGCACCGTCTGCCACATCAAGGAGGACAAGATTGTCATCGAGACCGGTGATGACCGCGTCCGCGTGGAGTTCGCTAAGTGGGCTCTGTCCACCAACGACACCCAGGCCGCCAAGGCTAAGGCTGAGGCCGAGAAGGTCGCTGCTGCCAAAAAGCGGGCCAGAGAAGAGAAGCGGGCCAACAGAGGCTGATCTCTCCTGCTTTTCCGTTCGAAACACAAAATCCGCACCTGTCCATTGGATTTGGTGCGGGTTTTTTCCGCATTTTTATCAATCCGGGATGGAAAAAAACCAAAGAGTATGATACAATGAAAAGAGCATAGCAAAATTCCCTATAACCGCAATTACAGGAGGAATAAACATGGACGAAAAAAAGATCATGGGTATCTTTGAGGATACCGCCTATATCCGCATGGGCGGCAGTCCTGAGGAACTGAAGGCCGCTGAGTATCTGGTTGAGCAGTGCCGCGGTTTTGGCGCTGAGGCAAAGCTGGAGGCCTTCCAGGTTCAGATGGGCGATGTCTCCACCGCTGAGCTGTTGGCTGACGGGGAGAAGATCACCTGTAAGGGCTACCGCATTGCCGGCTGCGCTGAAGTGACTGCGCCACTGTACTATCTGCGTGATGAGGCCGACCTTTCTCTGGCTGCCTGCAAGGGCAAGATTGTGATGATCGATGGCTATCTGGGCCACTGGAGATATCAGGATTTGCTGGAGTATGGCGCTGTGGGCTTCATTACCTATGACGGCAATGCCAACTATGCCGACTTTGACATTGATGACCGCGAACTGCGCCCCCATGTCTCCAATGGCAAGAAGATTCCCGGCATCAACATCAATGCCAAGGATGCCATCCGTCTGGTCCGTGACGGTATTGAAACGGTTACCATCCGCCTGGAGCAGAAGGAGTACACCGCCGATTCCCACAATGTGATTCTGGATCTGCCCGGTGAAATCCCCGAGTACATTGTTCTGACTGCCCACTATGACTCCACTTCTCTGTCTCAGGGTGCTTATGACAATATGTCCGGCTGTGTGGGTCTGCTGGCTATGGCTGAGACATTCTCCGGAAAGCCTCACCGCTATGGTCTGCGCTTCATCTGGTGCGGTTGTGAAGAACGTGGTCTGCTGGGTGCCAAGGCTTATTGCCGTGACCATGAAGAAGAACTGGGCAAGATCGTCCTGAATGTGAATCTGGACATGATTGGCTGCATTATGGGCAAGTTTATTGCCTGCTGTACCGCTGAGACCTCTCTGGTGAATTATATCC
>SVLX01000018.1 GCA_015067725.1 Oscillospiraceae bacterium
ATGGGGCGGACACCATTGGCTCTCAGCCGCTGACGCAGCCACTTGGGGGAGGGAGCAATGCGGACATTCGCCACCATCCGGGCAGTATAACGGCTGCACAGGTCATCGGCGGGGACTTCCACATCCAGCTTCTCAAAGATAGAGCCGGCGGTCTCACAGCCCTTGACCACGGGCTCATGGTGACGCATGGGCTGATTGAAGGCGGCGGCGGCTTCACGGGCCAAGCCAATGATGGAGAAGCAGTCGGGACGGTTGTTGGTGATTTCGAAGTCGACGATGGTATCATCGTTGCCAATGACGAGGTTAATGTCGTCACCGGGCTTGAAGCCTTCATCGGGGAGAATCCAGATGCCGTCTTCAATGGCTTCGGGGCAGTCGCCCAGAGTCAGACCCAGCTCCTTGATGGAGCAGAGCATACCATTGGACTTTTCGCCACGGAGCTTACCCTTGGTGATGTGAATGCCGCCGGGAAGCCAGGAATTGTGCAATGCGGCGGGGACCAAATCGCCCTCATGGACATTCTGGGCACCGGTGACGATCTGCACCGGCTCATCCTGACCCACGTCCATCTGGCAAATCCACATATGGTCAGAGTTGGGGTGGCGCACCATGGAGATGACCCGGGCAACGACCACGTTACGAATCTCGGCATCCATCCGCTCATAGGTTTCCACCTTCTGACCGGCAATGGTCATGGTGTCCACAAATTCCTTATCGGATACATGGGAAAGGTCTACAAACTCCTCATGGAGCCATTTTCTGTTCAGTTTCATTGGGTCACACCTCCTTAGAATTGGTCCAGGAACCGCACATCATTGTCGAAAATGAGGCGCAGGTCATTGATGCGCATCTGCCGCATGGCCATACGTTCCAGACCCATACCGAAAGCGAAGCCGGAATACTTCTCCGGGTCAATGCCGCAACCGGACAGAACCTCAGGATGGACCATACCGGCACCCAGCAGTTCAATCCAGCCCTCGCCGTGGCAGGTGGAGCAGACCTGACCGTCTACCTCACCGGTGCCGCCGCACTTGTGGCACTGCATATCCATTTCGCAACTGGGCTCGGTGAAGGGAAAGTGATGGGGACGGAAGCGCATGACCGCATCCTCGCCATAGAGCTGGCGCATAAGGGTCTCCAGAGCGCCCTTCAGGTCGCCCATGGTGATGCCCTCATCCACCACCAGACCCTCAATCTGGTGGAACATGGGGGAGTGGGTGGCGTCCACTTCGTCCTTGCGGTAGACCCGGCCGGGGGCAATGATGCGGATGGGGGGCTGCATCTTCTCCATGGTACGAATCTGCATGGGGCTGGTCTGGGTACGCAGGAGGATGGAGTCGTCATCGGTGAAATAGAAGGTGTCGCTGCGGTCACGGGAGGGGTGGCCCTCCTGAATGTTGAGCCTGGTGAAGTTATAAGCGGCCAGCTCCACCTCAGGACCGTCTACCACGGTATAGCCCATGGAGACGAACATCTCCTTAATGGCCTCCAGAACCTGATTCATGGGATGCTGATGCCCCAGCTCCACCGGCTCACCGGGGATGGTCACATCGACGGCTTCAGCGGCCAGCTTTTCCTCCAGAACGGCGGCATTGATGGCCAGCTTACGAGCCTCCAGCTTTTCCTCGATGTCGGCACGGACGGAGTTGGCCAACTGACCCATAATGGGCCGCTCCTCGGCGCTGAGTTTGCCCATCTGCTTCAGGACGGCGGTGATTTCACCCTTCTTGCCCAGAAGTTTCACGCGCAGTTCTTCCAGAGCAGCGGGGGTAGCAGCCTCGTCCAGAGCGGCAAGCGCCCGCAGACGGATCTCTTCCAATTGCTGTTTCATGGGTTGATTCTCCTTTTGATGTTGTTGACGATGGATGAAAGGTAAGTGCGCCCCTCTCTTTATTTGGCGCAGCCGCCAATGGCTCTCCCTATGGGAGAGCTGTCGCCGCAGGCGACTGAGAGGGCAAAAATGGTGGATAATACCGATTCCTGTTGATTGAAGCGCTCTGCCGCCCCTCTCCCTTCGGCCACCTTTCCCAAAGGGAGAGGCAAGAAGCCCCTGCGGGGGCATGGAGGAGTCTTTGCAGGGAACGGTCGGGCGTGTTTGCCACAAGAGAACTGATATCGTTGGCAAAAGAAAAAGCCCCCCGTCCACCACAACTGGGGACGAAAGACCAAAATCCTCCGCGGTACCACCCGCAATTCGCCACAAGGCGCACTTTTTGGCGCAAAAGCACCATTTGACCCATAACGGCGGTCACACCGGCGCACCCTACTGCTTTTTCAGGCGGCGGCTCCCGGGGGAAGGCCCAAAGTCAGCGCAATGAGCGGATTACACCAGCCCGCTCTCTCTGAAAATGCGCAAATTGACATCAGACAGCCCGTTCTCAGCCTTTGCAATATCTCTGTGATTGTAACATATGTTGAGGGGATTTGCAAGGGGGAATTTTGGGAAATTGGGGATAAGAAGGGGGCGGGGGAGCGGGGTGTTGAGAGAATGTCGAAAATGATGGGATTTGGTATTGCAATAGATGAAATAATTTGGTAGAATGGAGGTGAAGACGAAAGAATTCTGCCGACAGTTGGATGCGAATCTGTTTGATAAGTACAATCTCAAAAATAACAAATGCTTGATGCCCGAGGTGAGATAGAAACATGGCGAAACTTTTTGAAAACAATTCCACACGATTGTCGTCACCTGTCACCTTTATCATTGGAAACGGATTCGACATCGGTTTGGGCATGAAGACGAGATATAGCGATATATACGATGGATATGTCAAAACTCTAAGTGTTTCAGCCGTTATTCAGAAATTCAAAGAGGATTTATCAAAACGAACCCGGTACGATAAATGGTCTGACTTTGAAATGGGCATGGCCGAATATGCAAAGACCTTAGCCACGGAAGATGATCTTGTGGCATGTGTTAGAGATTTCAAGGGATATATGGTTCAGCACCTGAGAGCAGAAAATCAGAGATTGACGGATTTAATTCGGGATAAGGTTTATGCTGAACACTTAGTTCGAGAATTAGACCGATCTTTTGATCGTTTCCATGAAGGCTTTGTACCCAATATCACTACACAGCTTGTGCAGCTGATTGGTGGTCCTTTTCCGGAGCATAATGTGATTACATTCAACTATACAAGCGTTCTGGAAGAACTGTATGCAATCAAAGCATGGAAACAGAAAATTACGGAGAAAGCCCCGCTACATATCCATGGTTCTTTGGATAGGGATGTTGTTCTCGGTGTTGATAACCTTGACCAGTTACAGAATACAGCATATAGCATCTCAAGAAAGGGAAAGCGGGCATTCGTCAAAACACTTTTTAATGAGCAGTATGATGCTGCAAGGGTGTCAGCTGCCCAAAAGATGATTTCCGAAAGTATGATTATATGTACATACGGATTTTCTTTAGGCGAATCTGATAAAACTTGGGTCAATATGATTGTCGATTGGCTACAAAGCGATTCTTCCCACAATCTGGTGGTATTTCAGCATGACGAAACGGAATATAGCCAGTACAATTTCGATGAACTTATGGATATTGAGGATGCAAAAAAAGAAAGATTGATGACGAAACTTGGAATTAAAGATGAAGCTGTGTTTGAGCAAATTCATATACCAGTTGGATTCGATATTTTTAATTTCAAGTTTGTAAAAGTTGTAGAAGAGAAGCTTAACAATCCGCCCTTCAACATATTTGAAACCATCGGCAGATAACCCCATAACCCTCCCTACCCCCGACCAGGGCTCAGGTTACCGCCTGTCCCTGGTCTTTTTCTATCCCAACCCCAGCAAATCCCCATACCCCCGCCGAATCCGCTCCATCAATCCCGGATGCAAAACCTCCCTCTCCACCTCCACCCCCCACCGACCCCACCTCCCCCCGCACCCAAAATACGCCCCATCTAGCTCCACCGCCGCCAAAAACCGCTCCCTGCGCACCATCCTCAGCACAGACACCGCCGCTGAGCTGACCCCCGGGGCAATATAGGGCTTAAACCCCAGTTCCCGCACCCGGAGATTCATGGTTTTGGTGGCTTCAGTCAGCTTGCGGGACACTTCTTCGTCATAGTCTTCTCCCGGGGCATTGGCGCAAATCAACCCCTCCCCATGGGGACCATAGACCCGGAGCGTCTCTCTGCTCAGACCCATTTCCCCGGCGCAAAACTTCGCCCGTGCCGCCATGACCCCCAGACCAAAGCCCAGTATCCGCTCCGGCAGTAGCCCCAGATAGTCGGGTTTCCCTTGGCTGTCTTTGTTGCTCTCCAGAAAAGCCACCCGGCAGAGTTGGTCCACCGGGTCGGAAATCTGGCAAAACAGCCCCCGGAATTGGGCATTTCGGGCTTTTCTGGCATAGTTTGCCACCAACTCCCGGTTGACCCCATACTGAAGCATCCGCACATCCCCCGCTGACCCCAGTGGCGGTACACCCCCGGTGGCGGCAAAGAGGAACAGGTGACAGGCGAATAATTCATCCTCCCGGCAGACCCGCACCCGGGGGAAAACCCGACCGTCCGGGGAGAGAAGCTGGTTCATTTCCAGGGCATACCGTTGGCAGAGGGCTTCGTTCCGGTCGTAGATTTGGATTTCTTCAATCTCCTGCCCCAGAAGCACCAACGCCAGCAACGCCGTTGCCCCCACATCCCCCAAACCCACCAAAGTCACCCGCAGACCGGACTGGGGCAAAAGAACCGGCGTTTTCAGGGCTTCCCAGCACTGGGGGTGGTTGGAATTCAGCACCAAAGCTCCATGGCGTTCCACCAGTTGCGCCAATTCCCCGGTTACTTCCGGCGCAGGGGTCAGCCGATCTACCCCGGTTTGGTACAACTCCCCCAAATGGCGAATGGGACGGCAACAAGACCCTCTCCCCGGGTCGCCCGGACGAAGAAACACCAGCGGCGCAAAGGGGGAAGAAACCTCCACCCCCGGCACGGACTCCCCCTGGGGAGAAATCAGACAGTGAGATGCATAGACCTTATAGACCATCGGTGACCTCCTTGCTGGCAATGCGTTTTAGCCATGTCAAATCATCCTCCACGCAATCCGACGGACAGAACCGCAGGTCATGGCGGAGGTTTTTCCCCCGGTGGGGCAGTCGGGGATGGTACACCGCCCCACCCATGCGCCCAATGGTCATGGCGGTGGAGAAGTGAAACAGATGTTGCTTTTCCAGTGCTTGCAGAATGTCCCGGGCATTTTCCAGTGCCACCTGCGACAGCCGGAAACCGTCTTCATCCCGGAAAAATTCCGGCCGGGCATAGGGCAAAATGGGATTGATTCCCGGATGAAGGATTCCCTCAACCTGGCCGCCTGCAATGCTGTAGCCGCCCAAATAGGGATAAAGACTGCTCTCCCGAAGAACGAGGTGGAGATTGGGAATGTAATACAGACAATCCACCTCCCGCCCACGGGACAGCAAACTGTCCCGACCATGCCCGGAGAGAATTCCCACCAGAATCTGCCGGATATCCAGCCCCTCAGCCTGAAACATTGGGTCAAGCGCAGAGAAACGATGCCTCCGGTGGAGCAAATCATCCACCAGGATCACCGGTCGTCCGAAAGCACCCAGTGTTCGGATTTGGCTGGACAATGGGGGATAGCCGGGGGCTTGGGTGATGGTGAAATGTTGCAGGTCATGGGTATAGACCTTGTCGCTGTGGAGGGTTTTGGTGACCGTATGGGGGACAGCCTCACCGGAGAGAATTGCTCCGCAGGGTACACACATCCACTGCCCCAAAGGTGTCTCGCCGCTTTGGGCCGGATTGTACCCCTGTACCCGCCGGGAAATGGCCTGTGCCAGCAATCCCGCATCAAAGGGGAGCAGAAGATGACCGGGGCGAATCCGGTTCAGGGTGCGGTACAGGTTTTGCCGGGCTTGGCGCAGGGCCTTTTGTACCTCGGGGTCGGTATGCAGTGGCGGCTTGATGTTCTGCGCCACATCTTCAATCAGCACCAATGGAGAACTGAGATTCACCTGCAGTAGCTCCGGTTGCCCCGGTACGGGGCAAAAACCAAGAGCCTCCAATTCTTCCCGGAGACCGTCCTCCTGCCCACAGCGGCACAGCGCCCAGCCATACTCTGCCTGCAAACTCCTTGCCAGCAGTTCCTTCACCAGAAGCCGCCGGGCATTGGGGATACTTTCTTCCAAAACAGATACGCCGTCCACCAGAAAGATTCGTCCCACAGCCTGCGCCCGCACCCAGGAAGATGCCTCAGGGGACCCCAGAGCAAAGAGCAGTTCTCCTGTCTTGACCCCATGACCGCAGACCCAACCCAGAGGAGTCGCCTGATTTTGGCGACACAGGCACAGGGCGGTGGCCTCCGGATGGCGGCTCATCAGGGCTGAAAGGGGAGCGGGGAGGGGGGAATTCACCTGGGTTATGGGGAGAAAGTGAATATCCCCGGTTTGAGTGGATGATTTCTGAGCAGGACTGTGGAGATACAGTCCATTGGCATAGATGAAAGATTGCACCACCGGGTCAACCATGGCGGAGATGTCCAGTGCCTGATCCACCGCCGCCCGGATGCGGGTGGAGCTGATGCCTCTGCACCAGTCCGGCGGATCAAGAATCTGAACTTTGCCCCGGAGGATGGCGGACAGTTGCGGTTTGTCTTCGCCCCGGCAGAACACCACATGGTCATACCACCGGACACTGTGGGGCACTTCGGACCCATAAGCTGAAGCATTTGCAATCACATCACTGCCCACCACCAGCGTCACCGTTCTTCCGGGGAATTGGGCACTCATGGCAGAAAGACTCGCCGGGTCAGCCAGATTCACCGGCAGTTCATCGGGGTAGAGGTATACCTCCCACAAATCGGAGACGGACATGGCGGCGATTTTCCTCCGCAACAGTCGGGGGATGGTGCGCTTGCTCCACGAGAACTCGTCAATCGCCAAATAGACCTGATACCCCAGCCGGGAAACTGCCCGGACAATCTCCTTGTGCCCCAGAGAAAAGGGGTCAAATGTGCCGGGGAAGAACGCCACCGGTTTGGGTGCTGGGGCAGGAAAGGTCAATCCTTCCACCCGGCAGACTACCAGCAACCGGTACAGGTGGTTCAACATCGCCGCCCGGTGATAAAAGTCCGGAACTGACCCGGCAGGCGGGGTGAGCATACAAAGCAGTTTCTTTCCCACAAGAATCAGGTCATCCCGCCTGAGCGCAAGGGGAATCTCCGGACAGCCCAAAACCTCCCGGCAGAGGACGCCCAGAGCGGCAGTGTGAATGGTGGGGTCATAGTGCGCCACACCCAGCATCAACAGCGACAGACAGCGCCGGCGGCTCTCCCGGGGCAGGCGGTCTTCCGGGGCGGAAAGGACTGCACCCAGAGTGTGCAGGGCGCTGACGGCTGCCTTTACCGCTCTGCCGCCGGAAGAGCCAATCAGGTCGCTTAAGTAGTCCAGACCCTCGCCCATTTCCTGATCCGGCATTTGACAGAGCAACCGACCCAGTACCGGCGCCACATAGTGGGAGACCTGCTCCTGTCCGGTTTCCAGCTCCCGGGTCAAATCTACCAGAAGTTCATTGCGTTGCTCGGTACTCAACAGATGGCACAACTCCAGAAGCATCTGACCGGCACATTCCCGCACCGGCAAATGCTCGCTGACGGAGAGCAGATTGGCCAAATGGGTGGCGGTATGAAAGGCGGTGGCGGGCTCAGCCAGGGCTTTATCCCGGAGGTAGCGCAGATGCACCAGCTTTACCCGCCAGTGAACCGCGTTTTTTAAGTTTTCCAGAAACAGGCGGCTTTCCGCAATCCGGGGCAGGGAAACCGGCTGACCGCACTGTGCCAAAAGTTGATTTCTGGCATAGTGTAGGGCGAAGCTGTCTGATGTCGCCATGCCCGCCACCCCGGCAGCAATGATCTGGGCACAGCCGGGGCATTGGGCAAGCAACTTTTCCAGATAGCGCAACCCACTGAGTCTGACCGGAATCCGGGGAGAATTGAACCACGGCAAAATCAGAGAAAAAATCTCTTGTTGTGCCGCATTTTTCAGCATACCGGCAGGAATACAGCCCAAAACCTCCAAAAGAACCTCCTTTTCCTCGTCCTCGGCCTGACGGAGAAAAGGAAGAAGACACTGCCCCATGGACTGCCCATCGGTGGGGGTGCAGCAGGAAAACAGACTCCCGGCAATGACCTTCAGGCTGTCGGTGATGCGCCGGGCGTGTTTACCGGAGAGGTTTTTTTCGGGACGAAGACAGCGAAGCAGGCAGGTTTGCCACAGCCCGGTGCGCTCGGGAAGATGTTCCACCATGGCCGGGGCGCAGGCGGTGGCGGGGGCATTGGGCGGCAGTTCCTTGCGGTAAGTTGGCCCGGCATCCCCCAGAATGTGCCCCATAATGGTGGCGGCGCGGCGGCGTACGTCCCCCTCCGGGTGCATCAGCAGCTCATAGAGCAGGCTGAGGGTATTGCGTTTGCCGGATTGGGGCATTTGCTGACCATATTCTTCAAAGAGCAGGAGATAAGTGCGGATATTGCGCAGATTCTTCTCTCCCCGGGCTTGTTCCAGCAAACGGCTGAAGCTGTCCGGATTGGAGAAAGACTCCATCAGCCGGAGACTGTGCGCTGTGGCCAAATGGCGCAGGGCTTGCAGTGTTTCGTCTCCGGTGGTCAGAGAAGGCGGAGTAGAGCTGTGGGGTTGCAGGGCGCAGACCGTGAGCTCCGGGTTAACTCCCCGGGATACCAGATAGTCCTCAAAGTCCCGGAGTTTGGTATAGACCGTGGCATAGCGTCGCCGCTTTTCCGGGGTCAGGTCCTCCAGCTTTGCCAGAATCCGGTCATAGGCTTCGTCAAGTGTGCAGATTTGGATTTCCTCCTGTCCGTCTTGCGTCCATCGTCCCCGCACCCGGAAGTCGGCATAAATCAGGAGCAAGGAGGCCATGGGCAGATTCTCCCATTCCAAATCCCATGTGGAGTGATTGGCGGCGGTGTGTCCGATGGCGGTTAAGCCGTGACCCGCCAAAATCTGCCAGGTATAATAGTAGTGCAGTCGGGCGGTGCGGCGGGCTTCTTCTCCCCGACAGCCAAATTTTCCCAAATCGTGGCCCAATGCAGCGGCACAGACCAGGGGGATATCCACGCTCAGCCCCGCCTGCCGGGAGAGACGAGCCAGATGGACAGACACATTGTTCACCCCGATAATATGTCCTGCCGGGTCAAAGGGCGTGCAGTACCGTCCCAGATGCAACAAAGCGAGGATATGGTACTTCTCCCAGAAGCCCCGGAAACGACGGAATTCCCCAGCGGTGGGGCTGTGACTTAGCTCGTCTTCCGTGGGCCAGCGGATGTCCAGCAGAGGGTCGTGGGGAAATTCTGCCTCGCTTGCCAGCAGAAAGGACAGGGTATCGAGAAGAAAGTTCATTGCCTGGGTCTGAGCTTCCTCCGGAGCGGGAATATGAGGGGAAGGGAAAAGCCGGGCGCAAAGGGCGGCATAGCAAAAGGCAAGCCAGCCCTCCCCGGGAGTATCCGGACAGAGCTTATTCATTATGGGACGACAGCAGACCTCCGCCCGGTCACAGACCACTCGGCCACCCAATAGAGCCTTCAGATTCCGGGGGAAGTGAACAATTTCCAGAAGTTGTAAAAAACCCCGGTGACCCAGTCTGACCGCAGGCGCATATCGCTCAGCCAGAACGGAGAGAAACCTGCCTAATTCTGGGGGGTGAGTCATAACAAATCCCTCCTTTTTGTTGTTGCCTTTATCCTAGTTCCCGGCAGGTGCAAAGGCAAGGGAAGGCAGTCGGCAGGGAAAAGCCAGCCATAACACAAAAAACTCACCTGCCGGAAGTGGGCAGGTGAGTAAAGGAGAAGATGAAGATCAATTGGCCAGCGCCTTGTTCTTTTTCTGGAGCAGAATATAGACAGGCAGACCGATGAGGGTGATGCCGATACCGATGAGGGACAGGACAGGGTCGCTGATGAGGGTGCTGACCAGAATGAATCCGCCACCCAGTGCGCCCACCAGAGGAACAACGGGATACAGAGGCACCCGATAGCCATGCTTATCGGACAGACCGCGCTTGCGGAGGATGAACACACCCACAACGCCCAGCACGAAGAAAATCCACAGCACGAAAATCAGCATATCGGTCAGGGTGTTGAACGAACCGGAGAGGATGTAAATCACAGCCAGAACAGACTGCATAATCAGGGCATTGGTGGGGGTACCCAGCTTGGGATGGACAGCGCCGATAATCTTTGCCGCAGGGAGCAGACCACGGGAGGCCATAGCCTGAGGCACACGGGCGGCGGTCATCAGGTAGCCATTGAGCGCGCCGAAGACGGAAATCATAATGCCAATGGTCAGGAAGATGGTACCACCCTCGCCAAACAGAGCGGCGGCGACCTCAAAGCCGGGACGGTCAGAGGCGGCGAGCTGAGCGGCGGGCAGGGTATTGAAGGCCACGATGTTGAACACGGCATAGACCGCAATGACGAAGATGATGCCGATGGAGATGACCCGGGGCAGATTCTTCTTGGGCTCTTTCATCTCGCCGGCCATATTGGTGACGCCAATCCAGCCGTCATAAGCCCAGAGTGTACCCAAAATGGCAAGACCGGCGGCACTGTCACCAATGAGGTCGGAGGACATACCCGCCGCACCGGGCATAGCGCCCTTGACAAAGCCCATGGCCAGAATCGCCACGATAGGGACCAGCTTGCCAATGGTAGCGGCAACCTGGACGAAGCCGCCGAATCTGGTGGAGAGAATATTCAGGACGAGGACGAAAACCAGAACGCCAATGGCCAGGAAACGCTGCCCCCACTCGCCCATTTCCACGAAGTAGGCGGCATAGGTGGCAAAGGCGATGGCCTGAGCCGCAACGGATGCGGGATAGGAGATGATGGACTGCACCCAGCCCAGCAGGAAGCCCCACTTGGGTCCATAGAGATCCTCCAGATAGGAATACAGACCGCCGGCCTTGGGGATATTGGCGGCAATCTCAGCAATGGACAGTGCGGAAGCCAGCGTAACGATACCGCCCACAATCCATGCCACCAGAGCAAGGACAGGACTGCCTGCGTTCATGAGAACAACGCCGGGCTTCAGGAAGATGCCGGAGCCGATGATCATGCCGACCACCAGCGCCAGACCCTGGAGCATACCCAGGGACTTTTTCATTTCTTGTTTCAAACCTAACACCTCTTTATTCTATATCGGAAAACCATAAACCCGCACCCAGAATTGGCACGGATTACCGGCTTATTATACTGGCTTAAGGTATGGCTGTCAATTGAATTTTTCTCAAAAGACGCGGAGTTGTTTGTTTTTTCTGCACTACTGATAACCCCCGGCATCTTTTAGGATACCGGGGGGAAAGACTCAGATTTCCATGATAACCGGGAGAATCATAGGGTTACGCTTGGTGGTTTTGAACAGGTAGCTGGACAAGTCACCCTTGATGGTGGACTTAATGGTTGCCCAGTCCCGGATGTGCTTCCTCTGGCAACGCTCAATGGAGTCAATGGCAATGAGCCGCAAATCTTCCATCAGGTATTCCGATTCCTTCACATAGACAAAGCCACGGGTGATGATGTCAGGCCCGGTAAGAATACTGCCGTCTTCGCTGGACAGGTTCACGCAGACCACCAGCATACCATCCTGCGCCAGATGCTTCCGGTCACGGAGGACCACACTGCCCACATCGCCCACGCCGGTGCCGTCCACCAATACCTTACCTGCCGGGACGGTGCCGCCGGGCTTACAGGTGCGGCTGGACAGTTCCAGAACCTGACCGATGTCGGAGATGAAGATGTTCTTGGGATTCATGCCCATGAGCTTGGCCAATTTGCCGTGAATCTGCAGATGGCGCTGTTCGCCATGGACGGGGATAAAGAATTTGGGTTTGGTCAGGGCCTGGATGATTTTCAGTTCCTCCTGACAGGCGTGCCCGGAGACATGCAGACCCTCAGACTTCTCATAGACCACCTCAGCACCCTTGCGGTAGAGCTCGTTGATGATTTTAGAGACGGCCTTCTCATTGCCGGGGATGGCGGAGGCGGAGATGATGATCCGGTCACCGGGCTGGATATCCACCTGCTTGTGGGTGGAGAAGGCCATGCGGTACAGTGCGGACATATTCTCGCCCTGAGAGCCGGTGGAGACAATGACCACCTTGTCTCTGGGTAGAGTCTTAATGGCGCTGATGTCCACGATGGTATTGGCAGGGACATGGAGATAATTCAGCTCCGTGGCCACCTTCAGCATATTCTCCATACTGCGCCCGGTGACGGCCACCTTCTTGCCATAGCGGTGGGCGGTCTGGAGTACCGCCTGAATCCGGTGCATATTGGAGGCGAAGGTGGTAACGATGATTCTCTGGTCACAGCTCTTAAACTGCCGGTCCAGACTTTCCGCCACCACCAGCTCAGAGGGGGTATAGCCTGCCCGTTCCACATTGGTGGAGTCACACAGCAGAGCCAGTACACCTTCGTTGCCCAGCGCGCCCAGCCGGGCCAAATCCATCATGCCACCTTCGGCGGTGGGGTCGATTTTGAAGTCGCCGGTCATGATGATTTTGCCCACGGGGGTGGTGATGCAGAAACAGACGGCATCGGCAATGGAATGGTTAACATGGATGAACTCAATCTGGAAGCAACCGGCTTTGACGATATCGCCGGGTTTATGGGTCACCAGCTCCACTTGGTCAGCCAAACCATGCTCCTCCAGCTTCAGCCGGATGAGTCCGCCGGTCATGGGGGTCACATGGACGGGGGCATAGACCTGCTGCAAGGCATAGGGCAGAGAGCCGATATGGTCCTCGTGCCCATGGGTGATGAAGAAGTCCCGGAGCTTCTGCTGATTCTTCACCAGATAGGTAAAGTCCGGAATCACCAAATCGACGCCATACATATCGTCCTCGGGGAAGCCAACGCCGCAGTCCACCACGATCATGTCCTTGCCGTACTCCAGGACGGTGATGTTCTTGCCAATTTCGTTCAGACCGCCCAGGGGTATAATTTTCAGTTTTTCAGCCAAATAAAAGTCAACTCCTTTTTGTTCAAAAAACAGACCGAAAGTATCCGGTCAGGGGGGAATTTGCCTGGATTTTGGGAAAAAAGCGCAACAAAAGAAACACCCAATTTTCCTTGTGTCCATGGCCCTGCTCCGCCATGGGTTTGCGAGGAAAATGGCTGTTATTTGTCTGTTTGACTTTTCCCCATTGTGGTATGGATGGGATTGTAAATAAACCGGCAGAGCCTTTACCGGGGCTCATCACCGGGGAAAGATAAACCAATTGCTTTCATTATAGCACAACTTATGGCAAAAGTATACCCCTAATTTTTTGAAGTTGAGTTGCCAGCCGGCTTCGGGGCGAGAGAAAACGGCGAGCCCGGTTAAGACTCGCCGTTTTGGTGGTTTGGTTAAGGGGTTGCCGACCTGTATCAGGGGATAATCCGCCGGGCGCCGAAGTAGTGGCGGGAATAGTAGTCGCTGTCCACGGCATCGACCACCACGCCCCGCTTGGAGTTGGCGGCATGGACGAACAGACCGTCACCGATATAAATGCCAATGTGGCTGATTTCATAAGTGGTGACACCGTCGTGGAAGAAAATCAGGTCGCCGGGGAGCAGCTCATCTTTGGAGACTTCCCAACTGTCTTCATAGTACCACTGGTTGGTGGCGGTACGACCCACCTTGTAACCAAAGTGGCGGTAGACATAGTACACCAGACCGGAGCAGTCGAAGCCGTCATCGGGATGTTCTGCACCCCAGACGTAGTCATAGCCCACAAACTGCAGGGCGAAATCCACCAGTGCGGCGGCTTCTTCACGGCCCTCGCCATTTTCGTGTTCGTTCTGGCTGTTGTCGACCCAGCGCTGGTAATAGAGATATGTACGGTAGAACATGGCCAGAGCCTGCTGGCACTGGGTGTGGGCTCTGGGTTCCAGTTTGCCGCCGGAACCCTTGACAATACCCATGGAGTACAGCAGACGGGTGGCGGGCTTGGCATACTCCTGCACCAGATGACCGTCAGAGAAGGTGGTCAGGTCGACGGTGGTATCGTCAATCCGGTTGAATTCCACCACCATAAGGAAGTTGCCAATGATGGAGAAGAACTGCTCTCTGGTGATGGGGTCATCAGGCTTAAAGATGCCGCCGGGGTAGCCGTTGATGATGCCCAGATAGTAAGCGGTGGTGATGATCGTATCGTCCACGTCGGTGAAGGGGGAGTCCATTTTCTCCGGAGCAAAGTCGGGATAGATGGCGAAGAAAGCGGTAGTGGCGATGTAGCAAGCTTCTTTCCGGGTGATGTTGGAGCCCATGTTCCGGCCCTCAAGAATGGAGGGAATCAGATTGTCCTCATCCATAGGCTTCAGCTCTTCTTTGGCCCATGCCGCCATACCGGGGTACTTTTCCTCAAAAGGTTTCTCACCGGGTTCACTGGGTTGGGGCTCGGTGGGTGTGGGTTCGGAGGGCTCGGGCTCGGTGGGAGCGGGTTCAGTGGGAGCGGGTTCGGTAGGCTCAGTGGGGTCACCGGGGCAAATGGGGGGCGTGGGCATGGGGTTGCTCTGAGCGAAAATGATCATATATGCCCGGTAGAACATAATCAGACCCTGCTCACAGGAGGTCTGCGCCTTGGGCTCAAGACTGGTGCCGGTACCTCTGACGATGCCGGTGCCAACGCAGGCCTGCGCCGCCGTCAATGCCCAGCTTGCCACCTGATTCCGGTCGTCAAACTGGCTCAGGTCGCTGTAATGTTTGGGGCTGTCCACATTCTCCCAACCGGAGGACAGCAGGAACTGATAGATGAAACAGAAGAATTCTTCACGGGTCAGCATTTGCTGGGGCTTAAATGTGCCGTCGCCGTAACCCTTGACCAGACCCACGGCATAAGCCTTGGCGGCAATGATACTGTCGGTGTCGGTGAAGGGCTTCTCATTGGTGACGGGAATGGGTTCACCCAGCAGAGTCTCATAGACCTGCACCGCAACGCCGCACATTTCCAGCCGGTTGATGTTGTCTTTCAGGCTGGCCTTGTCCTGCAATTCCTGGGGGATGAGCCCAAGCTCCTGCATTTTGTCCAAATCATACTTTGCCCAGTCGCTGGCATCGCCATAGGCCAGAACCGTGGGAATCAAGGTTGCCACAATTGCCACAAGGCAAAGCAGGGCAAGGATCTGTTTCCAAAATTTTCTCATTGATCAAACCTCCATGTTCAGTTCCAGCCGGACCGGGCAATGGTCAGAGCCGAAAACTTCGCTGTGAATGTCCGCAGCCTGAATTTGGGGCTGCAGCGAGTCGGACACCAGGAAATAGTCAATCCGCCATCCGGCGTTGTTCTTTCTGGCGTTGAACCGGTAGCTCCACCAGCTATAGGCCCCGGTTTTGTCGGGATTGAGCCAGCGGAAGGTATCGGTAAAGCCTGCCTGCAAAAGGGTGGTGAAGCTCTGCCGTTCTTCGTCGGAGAAGCCTGCGTTTCCCCGGTTGGGGCCGGGATTCTTCAAATCAATCTCCTGATGGGCCACGTTCAAATCTCCGCAGGCAATGACCGGCTTCACCATGGCAAGGTCACAGAGCCGGTTGCGGAAAGCCTCATCCCACTTCAGCCGGAAGTCCAGCCGCTTCAGCCCGTCCTGGGCATTGGGGGTATAGCAGGTGACCAGATAGAAGCCGGGATACTCCAGCGTAATCATTCGCCCCTCATGGTCCAGTTCTTCTGTGCCCACCCCATAGGTGACGGACAGCGGCTCATGCTTGGCGAAGATGGCTGTACCGGAATAACCCTTCTTCTCTGCGGAACACCAGTACTGCCGGTAACCGGGCAAATCCAGAGCAATCTGCTCCGGCTGGAGTTTGGTTTCCTGCAGGCAGAAGAAGTCCGCGTTCATGGTGGCGAAGGTTTCCGGGAAGCCCTTTTCCATGCAAGCCCGGAGACCATTGACATTCCAGGATACAAAGCGCAAGTGCATCGACCTCCTTTTCGACAGTTTTTCCGTCTTTGCCCATATCATAACAAAAAAAGGAACAGATTGCAACCTTTGTTTCAAAAATGTTACAATTTTCCTGCGAATACTTCAGGAGACGGGGTTGAGCAAATGGATAGGATGCTTTGACGACATATAAATGAATCCGGGAACCACATATTCTGCATCAAACTTGAAAGTTGCAAAGTCCAACATGAGGTATAATGCAGAAATATGCAATAAAGCATAAGGAAACTTATGTGCAAAATCAACAAATCAGATGGGGAAAGATTGTTGAATATGCCAATTGAAATATTGAAATCTCTGTGTTAAACTATAGATGCTGAGAGGGGATTCAAATCCTCCTGGCAATGAAAGCAGTAACGTCCGTATGAACAGATGCCGCCGCTATGAAAGGAGTGAATTCGGCATGAAAACCACAATGAGAACCCTGATCGTTATCCTCCTCGCGTTCCTTCTTCTCTTCCCGCAAGCTGTGATTGTTCCCGAGGCTTTGGCCGCTGGGGAAAACCTGGAAGCCGAAGCCGATGATGTTGTTACTATCGTGAACGAATTCACAGTTACCCAGGCAGTGAACGCCTATTTCCAGGGCAGGAAAGCGTTCCTGACCAGTGGGGATACCGCTCAATTTGCTGGTGCTGTTCCGGCAATTGTTGAAGATGAACTAACTCATGTGCAGATGCTGGCTCAAAAGGGGATTGTTTTACTTTCTTCTTTGATTCAGATCGATGACATTCAAACCGAAGAGTTGTATGCGGTTGTTCATGCAACCGAACTGCTGACCTATAGAACAGGAGATACAACAGTATCTGCTGAGGTGACCCACAGGTTGTTTGTTGGTCATGATTATGATGGGCAGTTGATTGTTGGGTCTGATCGCTATCTGGAGAACCTCTCGGGATTTGCTTCATGTTCTTATCCTATGTCGACCGATCCTGTTGCTGAAACGATGGCAGCAGGAAGCAGCCTTTGCATCAAACATGTAGCTGAAGGCGAATACGGCGAAGGACCAGATGCTCAGGGACTAACAAAGTATGAGCGATGGATGAAAGTTTCTGGCGATTGGTGCAGCATGTTTGTGTGCTGGTGTGCTAACGAGTGCAATCTTTCACAGTCGATCGTTCCTCATTCGTCGTGGGCACCAACCATTCGTACATTCTATGAGAGCAGAGGGTTGTTCTACGCCAGCCAGATTCATGATTCTTCGGTAACGCAGACGCCTCAAATTGGCGATTTTATCTTTGAAAGCACAATGCCAAGTGGTGCGGCGCACATTGCAATTGTGGTAACGGTGTACTCTGGTAGCGTGCGCGTGATCGAGGGAAATGCCGGCGATAAGGTGCAGTATAGAACGATTACGCTGAGTGATCCTTCTTATGTTGGCTTCGCAAGGCCTCAATATCCCTCGACTTCTCATACCACGGGATCTTGGGTTCGAAACGCATCTGGTCACTACAGAACCTGTGTTAATTGCGGTATTTCAATGACATCCCTGCAAAATCATGTCAACAGTGTTCTGCAGTACGATTCAAACAAACACTGGAGATATTGTGTCACCTGCAATTATACAACCTTCTCTGAGCATCACACGATGGAACAGGTGGGTGCTATTTCAAAATGTAGTGTTTGTGGCTACCGTGAAGATATTTCGATCAACGGAGCATATCGGTGGTACATCGCAACGAAAGAACAGTAGAAAATGACTTGAAGGAGATGAGAAGTGATGGTACTAAACCGCCTGTTTTTTGTGCTCTGCGCAAGCTTGGTGCTGTTGCTCTGTGCCTGCGTGCCTGCTGACCACGGGGAAACAACCATACCCACCGCCCCTGATTTCTCCGCAGCAACAACAGTACCTGTGTCTGCTCCTACGGAATCCGTAGTACATCAACCCGCAGAGCCTAAACCCACTGAACCCCAAGAGACTCGGCTTCAGCGGGAAGGAGAACCCTTGGGTGTGGAGGAAATTGCCGATTTGATGCAACTTCTGACCGATTCCCATAGCTGGTATCCCACAATTCTCAAATTCCCCTTTGACTCTCCTGCAGAGATCAACTGCTACAACCTGTTCTGCAATGGTGCTCCTGGGGAGAAGCCCTTTGAACCTACGGATGAAGAGCGGGCGTATCTGACTGGGCTCCACGGCGAGGAGTACTTCCGGCTGGAGGTAGACTGTATTGACCGTAGTGTGATGTATGAGGTTCTCTCCACCTACTTTGCTCTCACGGATGAAGAGATTCCCACTCTGAGTACGGAGGGTTTGACCTACATGGAGGAAACTGACCGTTACTACTCTGACCAGAATTCCTCCAACAAAATCGCACCATTAATTACGGAAGCCTATGTCCTGCCTGATGGTAACATTGCAGTATATTTCTGTGATTACAGCCAATACCGAATAGACGGAGCTGATTGGAGCAGTCAGTATCGGGCAGTATTCCGCTGGGAGGAAGACCACTGTGTCTTCCAGTCCAATGAGCTGATTTATGACCCGTATGCTCCCTGACTACCGGAGAAAACCAGTCCGCCACCCACACCGCCATCCTGCAACCCAAAGACGATGGCTATGTGATTCTCTCCAATGTGCCCATCGACCCATAGCGAACATACCCTTTCCGCCGGCCCTCGGGTCGGCGGATTTCATATGGATTGGAACCTTTTTTCAAAACCCAGAAAAAGGACTAGCCAAACCGCCCGTTCCGTGGTAGAATAGACCGGATAGCGAAATCGGACGGCGGGAGAACCACTGCTCCCCCAATTCGGATACAGGAGAGAATATGATGAACGAGATTTTTTTGATGAAGCTGGGCGAAATCGTCCTCAAGGGGCAGAATAAGCGCCAGTTTGAAAATACCCTCAGACAGAATGTCCGCAGACGGATGAAGCCCTATGGCGAGTTTGATGTCTATATTATGCAGTCCACGGTCTATGTGGAGCCCATGAACGAAGACTGTGATGTAGACGGCGCATGGGAGGCCTGCCACTATATCTTTGGCGTGGTGTCTCTGTGCCGTTGCCGGGCCTGCGAGAAGACCATGGAGTCCATTTTCCAGGCGGCGGAAACTTATCTGGGCGAGGAACTGGATTGCGCCAAGTCCTTTAAGGTGGAGTCCAAGCGGTCGGACAAGAGCTTCCCCCTGACCTCCATCGGCATTTCTCAGGCCATTGGCGGACAGTTGGCAGAGGCGCACCCCCATCTGCGGGTGGATGTCCACAACCCGGAGTATACGGTCTATGTGGAGGTCCGGGATTTGGCGGCCTATGTCCATGGCCCGGCTGAGCCCGGTGCGGGCGGTCTGCCCACCGGTGTTGGCGGCAGAGCGGCGGTGTTGCTCTCCGGCGGCATTGACTCTCCCGTGGCGGCGTATATGATTGCCAAGCGGGGCGTGGAGATTGAGTGTGTCCACTTCTTCTCCTATCCCTATACCTCTGAGCAGGCCAAGGAGAAGGTGCTGGAGCTGGCCCGGCTGGTGACCCGGTACTGCGGACGGATGACCGTGGATATTGTGGGCTTCACCCAGATTCAGGAGGCCATCCGGGACAACTGCCCGGAGGAGTATTTTACCCTGATTATGCGCCGGTTTATGATGCGGATTTCTGAGCGGATTGCCCGGGACCATGGCTGTAAGTGTCTGGTCACCGGAGAAAATCTGGGTCAGGTGGCCTCCCAGACCATGGAGGCCATGGGTGTCACCGGTGCGGTGGTGGATTTGCCCATCTTTACCCCCCTGATTGGCATGGACAAGGAAGAAATCGTCCGCATTGCCCGGAAAATCGGCACATTGGAGACCTCTATTTTGCCCTATGAGGACTGCTGTACCGTCTTCACCCCCAAGCACCCCAAGACCAAGCCCAACCGCAAAGAGGTGGAGAAGGTGGAGAGCGTTCTGGATGTGGAGGCCCTCATTGCTCAGGCTCTGGAAAATACCGAGAAGGTGATGGTCCGCTATGACGAGCAGGAAACTGGCAACTGAGGTGCTGACGCTGCTCCGCAACCGGGGGCTCTCTCTGGCCACGGCGGAGAGTTGCACCGGCGGCGGCGTGGGAGAAGCCCTGACCGCCATCCCCGGCAGCTCCGATACTTACCGGGGCGGCATCATCAGTTATACCAATGCCATCAAAAGGAAACTGCTGGGTGTACCGTCTGCGCTGTTGGAGACGTATGGCGCAGTATCCCTTCCTGTAGCAGAGGCCATGGCTCTGGGGGCGGCGCAGGCACTGAAAGCCGATGTGGCGGTGTCTACCACCGGACTCGCCGGACCCGGCGGAGACGACTGGGGTAACCCGGTGGGGACGGTCTATATTGCCTGCGCCATCCGGGGGAAGGCATATTGCCGGGGTTTCCACTTTCCCGGAGATCGGGAGCAGGTGCGCCGGGCTGCGGTAGAACAGGCGCTGAAATGGTTAGTCCATCATATTGACGGCTGAGGCAGTGCTGACCCAGAGGGTGAAGGCTAAAAATACCGTAAACCGACTGCTTTTTTCGGTTCCGCAACTGGCAGTTGACAGCTTGTAAGGTGTTGGTTGGTTGCCTGTAACCGTAACATTGTGTACCATAAGACCATTCGGAGCATCCTCCGGAATATCTTAACTGAGGTGACGAATGATGTGTTTAGGAGAAAAGATTGCCCAACTGCGGAAGAAGAGCGGCTGGTCCCAGGAGGAATTGGCGGAGAAGACTGAGGTCTCCCGCCAGGCTGTGTCCAAATGGGAGAGCGGTCAGTCTGTCCCTGATCTGGAAAGGCTATTGGTTTTGAGCCGGTTGTTCGGTGTTACTACCGACTATTTATTAAAAGATGAGCTGGATGCCAGCGACCAGGACAGAGGACATCCTGACCAGGATGGAACAAAGTCGCAACGATCAGTGTCTATGGAAGAGGCGAAAGATTTCTTGTTCCTCAGGCAGAAAGCGGCGTACCGCATCGCCCTGGCAACATTCCTGTGTATCCTGTCACCAATTGCCCTGATCTTGTTGTGCGCAACAGCGGAAACGGGGGGATTATCCCTGCCGGAGGCCTTGGCCGGCTGTCTGGGGGTAGTGGCGATGCTTTTGCTGGTAGCGGCGGCAGTGGGCATTTTTATCTATACCGGCGCCCAGAGCAGTTCCTATGCTTTCCTGGAGAAAGAAGCGTTCTCTATTGCTTCCGATGTTCGTGAGATGGTGCGGCAACGGCAGAAGCAATATCGTCGCACTTATACAGGCGCCAATATTCTCGGAGCCTTTCTGTGCATTCTGGCACCAGTGCCGCTGTTTATGGGGGCATTTTTGGCAGAGGAACGAGAGATGCTCCTGGTTCTGTGTCTCTGCCTGACCATCATTCTGGCAGGGCTGGGGGTGGCAGCGTTCATCACTGCCGGAGTCAAATGGGCAGCTATGGAAAAGCTTCTTGGTGAGGGAGACTACAGCCCCAGGGAGAAGCGGCTGGAAAATGGCATCGGCAGAATCTATTGGCCGTTGATTACGGCAATTTATCTGGCATGGAGCTTCCTTGGTAACGACTGGCACATCACCTGGGTTGTGTGGCCTCTGGCCGGCGTTCTCTTTGGCGCGGTCAAGGCGTTGGCGAATAAGTTTGTCGGTTCGTAAGGCAAAAGCGGCTCGACTGGTTCGGGGGAATGCTTGTTTTGCCTGAAAGTACATATGTAGCGCGTGAGCGGCCAAGACACCCAAAATCCGGGTTTCCTGGCCGCTTATCACTATATATTGTGGTCAAAACAGAAAAAGATACAAAATCTTGTGTAATTCCTATTGACTTTTTCCCGGTCTTCGTCTATACTGATACCCGATGCGAAATAAAGGGGGTAACTGCGCCATGGACATCGCCGGACTACAAAAGACAACACTGCTGGACTTTCCCGGGCAGGTGGCCTGTACCGTATTTCTGGCGGGGTGCAATCTGCGTTGCCCCTTCTGTCACAATGCCTCGCTGGTCCTCCCCCAGCGGCAGGTTTCCCCGGTGATGAGCCGGGAAGAACTGCTCGCTTTCCTGAAAACCCGGCGGGGTAAACTCGATGGGGTCTGCATCACCGGTGGTGAGCCCACATTGCACCGGGATTTACCGGAACTGCTCCGGGAAATCAGGGCGCTGGGCTTTTTGACCAAGCTGGATACCAACGGCACCAGACCGGATGTGCTGAAGTCCCTGATGACCGCAGGACTTCTGGACTATGTGGCCATGGACATCAAGAATTCCCCCAGCCGCTACCGGGAGACCTGCGGCGGCATGGAGGTCTTGCCACAGGTGCGGGAAAGCGCGAAACTGCTCATGACCGGGGCAGTGGCGTATGAATTCCGTACCACGGTCTATCACCCCGGTCATACCCCAGACGCCCTCCGGGAAATCGGACAGTGGTTGCAGGGGGCAAAACAATACCACTTACAGCACTTTGTGGACTCCGGCGACCTGATTGGTCGGCAGATGCGTCCACTGACAGACGAGGAGATGGAGGCCCTGCGTTCTGCGGTCCTCCCCTACATCCCCAATACCACCATTCGGGGCAGATGAAAGGAGAAGAACCATGTATCAAGTCACCAAACGGGACGGACGCACCGTCGAATTTAACATCACCCGTATCGCCAACGCCATCACCAAGGCTTTTGAAGCCACCGAAGCACCCTACAATCCGGATATCATCAATATGCTGTCTTTGCAGGTGACCTCCGACTATGTCGGCAAGATTCGCCAGGATAAAATCGGCGTGGAGGCCATTCAGGACAGCGTGGAAGCTGTCTTGCAGCGGGCAGGCTACGCCGATGTGGCCAAAGCCTACATTCTCTACCGGAAGAACCGGGAAAAGCTGCGCCACATGAGCTCCACCATTCTGGACTACAAGGGTCTGGTGGACGGCTACCTGAAGGTGGCTGACTGGCGGGTCAAGGAGAACTCCACCGTCACCTATTCCGTGGGCGGACTGATTCTCTCCAACTCCGGCGCCATTACCGCCAACTATTGGCTCAGCGAGATCTATGACGAGGAAATTGCCGCCGCCCACCGCAATGCCGATATGCACCTGCACGATTTGTCCATGCTCACCGGCTACTGCGCCGGCTGGAGCTTAAAGCAGCTCATTCAGGAGGGTCTGGGCGGTGTCACCGGGAAGATTACCAGCGCGCCTGCCAAGCATCTGGCTACGCTCTGCAATCAGATGGTCAACTTCCTGGGCATTATGCAGAACGAATGGGCCGGCGCACAGGCCTTCTCCAGCTTTGATACTTATCTCGCACCCTTTGTCAAGGCCGACAAGCTCAGCTATACCGAGGTCAAACATTGCATTGAGAGCTTCATCTATGGCGTGAATACCCCCAGCCGTTGGGGCACGCAGGCGCCCTTCTCCAACATCACCCTGGACTGGACCGTCCCGGCTGACCTGGCTGACCAGCCCTGTATCGTGGGTGGCAAGCCCCAGGATTTCACCTATGGCGACTGCAAGGAAGAAATGGACATGATCAACCGGGCCTTCATCGAGGTCATGATTGAGGGCGATGCCAATGGCCGTGGTTTCCAGTATCCCATCCCCACCTATTCCATCACCCGGGACTTCGATTGGAGCGACACCCTGAACAATCAGCTTTTGTTCACCATGACCGCCAAGTATGGCACCCCTTACTTCTCCAACTACATCAACTCCGATATGGAGCCCTCTGATGTTCGCAGTATGTGTTGCCGCCTCCGTCTGGATCTGCGGGAACTGCGGAAGAAGAGCGGCGGCTTCTTCGGCAGTGGTGAGTCCACCGGCTCTATCGGCGTGGTCACCATCAACCTGCCCCGGATTGCCTATCTGGCCAAGGACGAGACGGAGTTCTTTGCCCGGCTGAACAAGCTGATGGACATTGCCGCCCGGAGTCTGAAAATCAAGCGGGACACCGTCACCAAACTGATGCTGGAGGGTCTGTACCCCTATACCCGCCGGTACCTGGGCACCTTCGCCAACCACTTCTCCACCATCGGCCTGGTGGGCATGAACGAGGCCGGGCTCAATGCCTGCTGGATTGGCAAGGATTTGACCCACCCCGAGGCACAGGACTTTGCTGTCCGGGTGCTGAACCATATGCGTGAGCGGCTCAGTGACTATCAGGAGCTCTATGGCGATTTGTACAATCTGGAGGCCACCCCTGCTGAGTCTACCTCTTTCCGTCTGGCCAAGCACGACAAGGAGCGCTATCCCAGCATCATCACCGCCCATGAAGGCGCTACCCCTTATTACACCAATTCCAGCCATCTGCCGGTGGGCTACACCGAAGATGTCTTTGAAGCACTGGACATTCAGGACAAACTGCAGCCTCTGTATACCAGCGGCACGGTCTTCCATACCTTCCTGGGTGAGAAACTACCCAACTGGAAGTCGGCCGCAAATCTGGTGCGGAAGATTGCAGAGAATTATGAGCTGCCCTATTATACCCTGTCTCCCACCTATTCCGTCTGTGCCGACCACGGCTACCTCAGTGGTGAGCAGTACATCTGCCCCATCTGCGGACGGAAGACCGAGGTCTATAGCCGCATCACCGGCTACTATCGCCCTGTGCAGAACTGGAATGACGGCAAGGCGCAGGAATTCAAGGACCGGAAGACCTATACCCCCCAGATTCCCGGTTTTGCCGCCGCGGAAAAGGCTGCCGGTGAAGAATCCCGTCAGGAAGAAGCACAGCCCGTGAGCGAAGACGCGGAATACTATCTCTTTGTCACCTCCACCTGCCCCAATTGCCGGATTGTCAAGCCTATGCTGGAAAAGGCCGGAATCGGTTATCAGGAGCGGAATGTGGCAGAGTATGCGGAGCTGGCCCGGGCTTATGGACTGAAGCAAGCTCCCTCTCTGGTGGTTATCCGTGGGGAGGAGACCAGAATCTATGTGGGCGTGGCCGAAATCAAGGCCTACCTGAAAGGACAGTAAGATGACGGATATTCTCATCATTGGCGGTGGTCCTGCCGGTCTGACGGCGGCCATTTACGCTGGCAGAGCGGGTAAAACCGTCACCTTGTGCGAGAAAGAGGGCATGGGCGGCCAAATCACCCATGCCCATCTGGTCAGCAATTACCCCGGCATTCCCGAAGTCTCCGGCACGGATTTGGGCGACCGGCTCTGTGCCCAGGCCATGGACATGGGCGCAGAGGTGGAATTCACCACCGTAACCAAGCTGACCCGGCAGGAGGACGGCACATTTCTGGCGCAGACCGAGGACGGAACTCTGCAGGCCCGGGCGGTGATTTTTGCCGGCGGTGCCAAACCCAGAACCCTTTCTCTGGAAGGGGAGGCCCAATTGGTGGGAAATGGCATCAGCTACTGCGCATTGTGTGACGGGGCATTCTTCTCCGGGCAGGATGTGGCAGTGGTGGGCGGCGGCAACAGTGCCCTGTCCGATGCGCTGTTCCTGTCTGGACTCTGCCGCACCGTGACCCTGATTCACCGCAGAGCGGATTTCCGGGCTGAGCCGGGTCTGGTGGAGCGGGCAAAGCAGACGGAGAATATCCGCTTCCTCACCGGATGCACCGTAAAGACCCTCTATGGAGAGGACCATCTGGAACGGCTGACGCTGGAAAATGCCGAGGGCCTCAGTTGCACGCTGGAGGTCTCCGGGCTTTTCGTGGCACTGGGCAGAGTGCCGGACTGCGGACTGATTGCGGACTTCACCCGGCTGGACGAAAACGGCTATGCCATGTCGGCTGAGGACTGCGGGACGGATACCCCGGGGCTGTACGTTGCCGGTGACTGCCGCAGGAAGACGGTTCGCCAGCTCACTACGGCGGTGGCGGACGGGACCGTGGCGGCTACGGCGGCTTGCGGGTATTTGGGTTGACCGGATGCAACGTGAAGTATATCCATGACTTTGACCGAACCTCCATTCTGGGGGTTCGGTTTTTCATCACAGCAGGCATGGCGTTTTTGCTGACCATGAAGAAAAGGGAACATCAACCTACAACCCAACCACCCAATAAACCGGCAGACATTTTTTCCCGCCAACCCAGAAAAAATTACAATTTCCTCTTGCTTCAAAAGCGCAATTGTGTTATAATGAACAAAAGGTAGCAATAGCTTCCGGAAATGGAGGGTAAAGTATGGAACATTTTGTGGTCACCATTGCCAGACAGCACGGTTCCGGCGGACGGCTCGTGGGTGAGGCCCTGGCCAAGAAGCTGGGCATCACGTATTATGACAAGGAACTCATCTCCCTGACAGCCAAGAGGACGGGCTTTGCCGTGGACTTCGTCAAGGAAGTGGAGGAGAAGCAGACCTCCAGCTTCCTGTATAGTGTCTATGCGGCGGCAACTGTGCCCTCTGTTTATGAGCAGGCACGAAACGCCCAGTTTACCGTCATCCGGGAACTGGCGGAGAAAGAGCCCTGTGTCATCGTCGGTCGTGCCGCTGACTGCATCCTGCAGGGTCGTGTGCCCTGTGTCCGGGTCTTCGTTCAGGCGCCGCTGGAGGAGAGAATCGCCAGAGCTCAGGACGATTACCATGAGCCCATGGATAATCCCGAGCGGGCTCTGCAGAAGAAGGATAAGTCCCGCGCCGCCTTCTACAATACTTATTCCGAGTATCCCTGGGGCGATGTGCGGAACTATGATCTGGTCATCAGCAGTACCATCGGTATTGAGCGCACCGCCGATGTGATTGCAGAGTTTGTCCGGGCTCGCTTTGATCTGAAGTAAAATCCAATCTTTCCCCCTCTCCGGTTTTGCGGCTGGAGAGGGGGTTTTTCTTGACATTTCCCCCTTTTTCTGCTATGATACCTGATAGTTAGCGTATGCTAACTATATTCGGAAGATCAGGGAGTGGACTTGATGGAAAGACCGGAACGGAATGCAACAGGCTGCGCAAATTGTGCCGGCGGCTGTAATGGCGGCTGTCACAATGTGGTGACGCTTCGCCCGCCCCAGAAAAAGACATATGACAACCATACCGGCGACGGTCAGATGCAGATATACCATGTCTTCCCCGGCATTGACCTGATTTATAATGATGTCCACATGGATTGCTGCGCCTTGGGTACAGTTCAGCAGGGAGACTGGATTGAGATTCACCATTGCCGGGAGGGGCGCATTGAGCAGGAATTGGGCGGGGAATTCTTTTATCTCATGCCCGGTGACCTGTCGGTGATGGTGCGCCAATCTCCTGCCGGGGAGTACCAATTTCCCTTGCGCCATTATCACGGCATTACCATTGCCATTGACCTCAAGATTGCGCCAAAGTGCTTCTCCTGCATTCTGGAGGATGTCAATGTTCAGCCCGCGGCGGTGGCGGAGAAACTGTGTGGCAGTCGGGGATGCTTCATTCTGCGCAATGATGGGGCAGTGGAGCATATTTTTTCTGAACTGTATGCCATTGCGGAGTCCATCCGGCGGGGCTATCTGAAGCTGAAGGTGCTGGAACTGTTGCTGGTGTTAAGCACCATGGAGCCGGAGGCGGACCTCACTGCCCAAAAGACGCTTCCGGAGTCTCAGGTGCGGCTGGCCAAGGATGTGGCGGCCGTGCTGGGGGAGAGTATGGACAGGCATATTACCATTGCCGAGCTGGCTGACCGGTTCTATGTGTCCCAGTCTCAGCTCAAGCGGGCGTTTAAGGGGGTCTATGGTGTGCCGGTGTTCTCCTATATGCGCATTCAGAAGATGCAGGCGGCGGCACTGGAGCTGATTCACACGGACAGACCGGTATTGGAAATTGCCAGTGCGTATGGATATGACAACGGCAGTAAATTCGCCTCCGCTTTCCGGGAGATTATGGGAGAAACCCCGGGGGAATACCGGAGAGTACATGGCAAGACATAAATCCGACCCGCACCTCATTTAGGGTGCGGGTCGTTGTGGTCAAGGAGATACTTGTTGCGGTGAAAGGAGGATTCAGGTGGAACAGAGGACTTAATCCCGCAGGACTTCCCGCTGGGTCATGACGCCGGCGTCCATTTCGTGGAGGGTATCGCAGAGAATCCGGGTATCATCCGGGTTGTGGGAGGCAATTAAGATGGTCTTGCCCTGCTCTTTCAGACTGAGGAAAAGCTGGCGCATTTCCGCGACACCGTTCTTGTCCAGACCGTTCATGGGCTCATCCAGAATAATCAGCTCCGGGTCCTCCATGATGGCCTGAGCCAGCCCCAGACGCTGTCGCATACCCAGAGAGTATTTGCCCACGTGCTTTCTGCTGTCCGGGTCCAGTCCCACCAGCTTGATGGCGGCGCGGATCTTCTCTTTATCCGCTTTTCCGCTCAGCTCCATCAGGTAGTACAGATTCCGGTAGCCGGAGCAGTTGGGCAGGAATCCGGGGGTCTCAATGATGGCACCCAGGCTCTTGGGCACTCGTTTTCCGTCGCCCATTTTTTCTCCCAGGACGGTGATTTCCCCGCTGGTTACCGGCATAAGCCCGGCGATACATTTGAACAGCACCGTCTTGCCGGAACCGTTGCGGCCGATGATGCCGTGAATCTTACCTTTCTCAAAGCTGACGGTGACATCCTTTACGGCCACGGTCTCTTTGAAGGATTTGGTTACGTTTTTGATTTCAATGGCGTATTCCATGATGTCACTCCTTATACATATCCAAGCTGTGTTTGTGGATGTTTCGCAGGGCGAAAACGGCAAAGCCAACGATTAAGATGAGCAACATCGTGATACAATACCAAAGAGGCGGTTGTCCAACGGCGGTATCGCCGGTTTTGGCCAAGTCCATCCAGCTCAGCGGGGAGATGTACACCAGGCGTTTGACATAACCCTTACTGCCGGCATACTGAGCCACCGTTAGTGAGAAAAACAGCATTGCAGCGGAAATTCCAATGCCCAGCCCCCGTTTGCTCCACAAGTTGCATACCAATACCAACTCGCCCAGGAAAAGACCGACTAAAAACTGCATAAGTAATGCCCAAAGGGTAGCACCCATACCGGTCATATTTTTCAGCGCATAACCGATAATGGTATATTGTGGTGTAACAGAATATGCTTCCGGATAACGACTTGCGGTTTGGATTGCAGCACCCCACTGGGTAGTCCAATCTACTTCCGGTAACAGAGCAACAACACTCAAAACCCAAGTCAACAAGGTCACCAGTGCGCTGAGGACGGCCAGATACAGGATTTGCCCGGCCAACCAATTGATTTTGCCTGAGCGCAACAGAACAAACTGCTGCTGCCTGCTTAGAAAAGGCGCGTCACAGATGAGCAAAAGATAGGCCATCATGAAGAACATATACCAGTTCTGATGTCGTACCAGACCGACCAGAAGCCAGGGAGCCACCTTTAAGCCTGAGGCAATGGCAAATTCCTTATAGGGATGAATGTATCGCCAAGTGTGAATGACAAAATAGACGAAAACCAGGAGATATTTTGGCTGTATGCGCAACTGCATCAAATTCAACTTGCAACAGTTTAGAATCTTCATGGAATCACCGCCTCTTTTTTACTCGCCCATAGAATAAGAGCCCGAAGACACAAATGAGCGATATCATTACGCAGAACATATACCAGAATGACTTTACCTGATCTCCATAACGATGCCCAAAAATGACCAGTGAAATTTCTTTTCCGGGCAAACCCCAAACAGTTGTAATTAGATTGAACAGCTCATACAGCAGGTAAGGCAGGAAGATAATGACATAGGCATTTTTAACCAAGGTGGATGTAGCCAGCGACATACTGGCAACCATTGCACAGACCATACCGGTGTGGACATAGCGCAACAGGAGGAACAATCCTGTTTTTCCGCTGTGGGCCAGTGCCATATATGTGCTGAATTGGGACATAAAATCGGGCACGGTATTTTCCAGCGGCAAAAGCACCAGAAGTATGGTGAACAGTCCGTCTGCCAGGATACCAGCCAGAAAGGCAGATATTGCCACTGAAATAATCTTGCCTGTACAGTAAACGCCAACACCGACACGCCTGACTGCTTGGACAAAGAATCCGCTGTCATTGTCCAGACAATAACTCCAGGAATAACAAATCGTGCCGAGAAAAAGAATCATGCTGGGTATGCCCTCGCGATGTGCCAGCGCCAACTCGTACTGCCAGCAGTGTAATGTGGCACCCTGAAATACATACTGCGGAAAGAATTCCAGGAGTTGCATAAAGAATAACAAGGCGGCGGTTAGAACGAAACTGCCGGAAAGCAGACTTCTTCGTAAATCCACTTTCAGCGTACGAAATAGAGCATTCATAAACTTCCTCGGTTGTCCTTGATTTCTGCGCCGAAATCAAAGCTCTTGTCCAGTAATGGCATCAAAGATAATGAAAGAATAATCATCGTAGGGTTCTCCCATAACCTGACCCATAAACTCATTTGGGATGTCCTCACCCAGAACTGAAGCTACCCAACAGGGACGGAGGAGGATTCTGTCCCCATCTTGCCGGTAGTAATAGCGCAGGGCAATCTCGTCAACTGTGCGTGTGTAGGGGGTTGCAGAAAATTGGAGAATCTCCTTTACCCGACTGATGACATCTTCTGTAGGCATGAGCGCTTCAGCGGATTCAACCAGCTCACCGAAAACCCACGGATTGCCGATGACCAACCAAACCAACCCATCCTTGCCATACAATACATCGACTGTGGAGCCGGCATATGGCAGGTCTGTGTTTGCATTCATGGACGGCTGTAAATAAATGCCGGTATGTGCTATGTTAAAGATGAAATAATAAGCGTCGTCATCTTCGGTCCACTGCGGCTTGTACTCTGGTTCACCGCCCTTTCCGGTCATTGCGTTAAGCGATAAAGGTGTTTTTTCCTCCTCTGCCATAATCGCATGGTCCAGATAAAGCGTTTCAATTACTTCTGCGTTGTAGATTCCCAGAGAATTCAGAATTGCCTGAACCTGTTCCAAAGCCTCGTCTTCAGTGGCAAAGGCGAAAGACTTAGGCTCCTGATATCGGTGAGAGTTGTCCTGTTCCGGATATCTGACACGTTGATATGGTTCTTTATAGTGGATAACATTGTTGTACCAGTGCCACTGAGAAGAAGAATAGCTAAGGCGATAGTCTGGCACATCGATAGACTCAACGCTATAATTAGAACCGAAAAATGCCTGCTTTTCGGTATCAAGAAAATAGTTCCACATTTTCAACTCATCAAGATACTCATCCTGATTCACGACTGCAACAGAATCGCCAAGGGTGGCCAGGAAGTTATCGACAATTTCCTGATTCAATTGTGGTACACTGCCCAGATAAACGCCGGGCTCAGCATCATCGGGCAGAGGCACGATTCTTGCATCGATCTTTAGATTGTCTGAAATCGTCTCAACGTAGTGGTTGGGATCGGACAACACTGCGGGATTGGAGACACTAGTGGCATCGGAACTGCTTTGTCCTGGGTTCACCGGGTTGTCAGTCGAGGGATCAGGACTGCAGGCCACCAAAGACAGGGCGAACAGAACAGCCAGAGACAGGGATAAAAGTTTACGATACATGAGGTACTCTCCTTTCGTTACAACAAATAAAAGATGGGTGATGAGACGGGGGGTAGCCAGTGAATGCTGAGATGATGCATATGAATAAACTACATAGATTATACCATGGACGGCGTCAAATGTCAAGGTTTCCAAATCTTAAAAATTCTAAAGAAATACTAAACGGATGTAGAATAGAGTACGGGAATATGTTGACCCATTTGGAGCACTCTCTGTTCTCTTTGGAGTAGATAAACCCGCCCAAATCGGGTATACTGTAGCCACAAGCCAAGGAAATGTGGCTTAAACATCACCCAGACGGTTAGCGTAAGCTAACTAATATTTTCCAAAAAAGAGGTGAAATCATGCTGGAAGAAATGCTGGTTCGTCACTGCGCCCCCACCTTGGCGGGCATCAAAACCGGAAGTTTATTCAGTTGCGCCTGTGCCTGCCCCAAGGCACTGCGGGAAGAAATCCGGGGCTTAAACCGTCGGCTGTCTTCCAAGGGCCTGAGTATCCTGCCTCTGAGAATCGGGGAGAAGCGGGCGCTGATTTATCTCTACCGCCGGAAGAAACTACAGGCCGATTTGGCAGGCAGCACCGCCGAACATATCCTCAAAGACTGCGGCTATGCCTGCCGGAATCCGGAGCAGTGCATCACCCGCCTGAGGAGCCGGCTGCAGGACCGGGAGGACTTTCCTCACGAAATTGGTCTCTTTCTGGGCTATCCCCCGGAAGATGTCTGCGGCTTCATCCAAAACGGCGGCGACTGCTACAAGTGCATCGGCTGCTGGAAGGTCTATGGCGATGAAAAGAAGGCAAAGGAAACATTTCACCAATACCGCCTGTGTACCGATGTGTACCTGAAGCGGCTCGGCTGGGGCAACTCCATCGAGCAGCTTGCGGTGGCGGGTTGAATCCAATCATTTACCACAGAAAGGTGTGTATTTTATGCGTAAAATTGCTGTTGTATTCTGGAGCGGCACGGGCAATACCGAAGACATGGCGAAGGCCGTGTTGGCGGGCGCTCAGTCCGCAGGCGCAGAAGTGAGCCTGTTCCAGGCTGCTGACTTTGACGCGGCAAAAATGGACGAATTCCAGGCCATTGCCTTTGGCTGTCCCTCCATGGGCGATGAACAACTGGAAGAAGGCGAGTTTGAGCCCATGTTCACCGCCTGTACCCCCAAGCTATCCGGCAAGCCCATTGCCCTCTTTGGCTCTTATGGCTGGGGCGATGGCGAATGGATGAGAAACTGGGAAGAATCCTGCCGGAACGCAGGAGCGGAGCTGGTTTGCCAGAGCGTTATCTGCAACGAATCCCCCGACGACGAGGCTGTAGCGGCCTGTCAGAATTTGGGCAAATCCCTGGCCCAATAACCAACCAAGCATGGTCATGCCACCGGTGATCCCCCGGAAGGTTACCTCCTAACCTACCCCCGCTGTCACAGCCAGCGGGGGTACAAAATACCCAAATCAAAAAGATTCCCATCCCGGCAGTTGATGCTGAGATGGGAATTGGTGTTTGCGTTCAGGGGATAAGCAGATTATCGGTTGCTTATTCCTCCACAAACTCGAACTCGTCCTTGAACTTCTCTTTGAAGATGGCGAAGACAGCCTCCAGAACAGCCTCGTCTGCGATACCCACGAACGTCTCTTCCTCGCTGTCGGGGTCTTCGGCTTCGACCTTGAGGATCATAATCTCGTTGCCTTCCATGGGCAGGAGCACCACATACTCGCCGCCTTCATACTCGATAAGGTCCAGGAATTCAAACTCTGTGGGATTGCCGTCCTGGTCGTTGAGGACGATGATGTTGTCCATTTCTTCTTCGTTGGGGGTGGTGTTGGGGAATTCAATCATGGTATATTTCCTCCTGATGTATTGAACTTGACCGCCCCAATGGGGGGGTAAATCCGTCTGCCTATACAATACCCCATTTTGCGCCGTAAATCAATAGGGAAGTTTGGGGAATTATTCTTTTGTGAAGAATTTTTGAATTTTCTTTGTATCGGTGGATTTTTCTCTACCGGCAGGCTATAATGGCAGGAAAACCGGGAAAGGGGGCTGGGCAGTGGGCGAATATCTGGTGAAGCTGATGGGAATCATGGGGCTGACCATGCCAATCTGGCTGCTGCTCCGCCGGCCATGGAGAAAATGGAACAGGCGGGAGGCGGCAATGATGGTCTTCGTCCTCTTTATGGCGGGTCTGCTGGTGCTGGCATTGGAGGGGGAATACGCCTCCCCCGGGGTCATGCTCAGCCGGGCACAGGGGAGATGGGCGACCGGAGAGCAAATCAACCTGATCCCCTTTTATACCATCCGCACCTTCTTCCGGCATACGCCAAGATCGGTTTTTCTGGTGAACATTGTGGGTAATCTGGTGATGTTTATCCCATGGGGCTTTGGGCTGGTACTGTTGTGGCAGAAAAACCGGAGGCTTTGGCGGCTGGTGCTGTTGGCGCTTATGCTGACGGTGCTGATTGAGACGGTGCAGCTCTTTATTGGTCGCCATGTGGATGTGGACGATTTGATGCTGAATTTTGCGGGGACTCTGCTGGGGGCAGGACTGTGGGCAGTTTTGCGGCGGCTTCTTCCCGTACTGGATACCTTTACCGAAGAAAAAACCAGATGGCTTCCGCCGGAGTAACGGAAGCCATCTTTTTGATTCAATCAGTGTCTGGACTTGATGGCGCCAAAGGCCTTGGCCAGTTCCATGACCACGAAGGGGGTCAGAATCAGACCCAGAGCCATGAGGTACATTTCCCAGGACAAACGAATGAGCCCAAAAGCGGAAGCCAGCGGGGTGAAGAGCACCACCAGCACCAGCACCAGAGACGTCAGTGCCGCCTTGTTCAGGGTCTTGTTGCCGAAGAAGCCAATCTTGAACAAAGAACGCTCAGAGCGCATATTGAAGGCCTGCACCACCTGAGAAAGGGCAAGCACCATGAAGGCCATGGTCTGACCACCGGCCAGCTCGCCGGTCAGCTTGTCGCCCAAATAGAAGGCAACGAGGGACAATAGGCCAAACATAAAGCCCTGCAGTACCGTCCGCACGCCGAAGCCGTGGGCAAAGAGACCCTCGTTCTTGGGGCGGGGCGGATGGTTCATGATGTCTTTCTCTACGGCCTCCATACCCAGCGCAATGGCGGGCAGGGAGTCGGTGACCAGATTGATCCACAGAAGTTGCATGGACAGAAGGGGCGTCTTGTGCCACAGGAGCATGGCGGCAAAGACGGTAATGACCTCGCCAATGTTGGTGCCCAGCAGGAAACCGACCACCTTCTTGATGTTGGCGTAAATGCCGCGGCCCTCCCGGACGGCATCGACGATGGTGGCGAAGTTGTCGTCGGTCAGGGTCATGTCTGCCGCGCCCTTGGCCACGTCTGTGCCGGTAATGCCCATGGCACAGCCAATGTCGGCGGCTTTCAGGGCGGGGGCGTCATTGACACCGTCGCCGGTCATGGCCACAACCTGCTCTTTCCGTTGCCATGCCTTGACGATGCGGATTTTGTTCTCCGGGGAGACTCTGGCGTAAACCCGGATACCTTCAACCTGAGCGTCCAGCTCCTCGTCGGTCATGGCATCCAGCTCCGAGCCGGTGATGGCCCGGTCACCCTTCTCCAGAATGCCCAAATCCCGGGCAATGGCAGAGGCGGTGATGATGTGGTCGCCGGTGATCATCACCGGGATGATTCCGGCAATGCGGCAGACCTCAACGGCTTTCTTTGCTTCGGGGCGGGGCGGGTCAATCATGCCCACCAGACCCATGAAGTGGAGCTCCCGCTCAAGGGTATCGGGGTCCAGCTCCTGGGGGACTTCCTTCAGCTCTCTCCAGGCCACCGCCAGCACACGCAGAGCCTTTTCGCTCATCTGACGGTTGATTTCGGCGGCTTTCTTCAGGTCACCGGAGATGCACCGCTCGGCCATCACATCAAAAGCACCCTTGACAATGGCAATGGTCTTGCCGCCCATGGTGTGGATGGTGGTCATCCGCTTCCGGTCGGAGTCGAAGGGGAGGGCATTTACCCGGGGGAATTGCTGCAGGAGCGCCTCTTTGGTGGCGCCGTTGTTGTGGGCGGCCAGAACGATGGCGGTTTCGGTGGGGTCACCGATGTGCTGAACCTTGTCGCCGTCAAAGGTCACGCTGCCTTCAGAGCACAGCGTACCGAAGGAGAGAAGCTTGCGGATACCGTCGGAGTTTTTGGTGCTGATGTCTTCGGGCTGGTCGGTGCCGTCAATCCAGGCTTTGACCAGGGTCATGCGGTTTTGGGTCAGGGTACCGGTTTTGTCGGAGCAGATGATGCTGGCACCGCCCAAAGTTTCCACGGCGGGGAGTCTGCGGATAATGGCATTGCGCTTGACCATCCGCTGTACGCCAATGGACAGAACAATGGTCACGATGGCAGGAAGACCCTCAGGAATGGCGGAGACAGCCAGAGAGACGGCGGTCATAAAAATCTCCAGTGCGGGGATGTCGTTCATCAGACCCACCACAAAGATGACGGCACAAGCCGCCAGAGCCATGAAGCCCAGATACTTGCCCAGCTGCGCCAGTTTCTGCTGCAGGGGAGTTGCGCCATCTTCCTCACTGTCCAGAAGTCCGGCAATCTTACCCATCTGGGTGTCCATGCCGGTGGCGGTGACGATGGCGGTGGCTGTACCATAGGTGATGGAGCAGCCGGAGAAGACCATATTGGCGCGGTCGCCCAGCGGGGCATTTTCTTCCACCTCAGCCTGCGCATCCTTCTCCGAGGGGACGGATTCACCGGTCAGGGCGGATTCTTCGCTCTTTAAGCTGGCGGAGCTGATGAGCCGGGCATCGGCGGGGACAAAGTCGCCGGCTTCCAGACGGATGATGTCACCGGGCACCAACTGGGCGGCATCAATGACCTGCTCTTTGCCGTCCCGGATGACTCTGGCATGGGGAGCGGACAGACTCTTGAGGGCATCGAGGGCTTTTTCTGCCTTGCTCTCCTGGAACACGCCCAGAATGGCATTGACCACCACAATCAGCAGAATCAGGGCGGGCTCAAAGAATTCCTTGGGATTCTTCTCCACGCAAGCCACCACGAAAGACACTGCCGCCGCCAGAAGAAGAATGAGAATCATCACATCTTTGAACTGGTCAAAGAAGCGGCTCAGGTTGCTTTTCCGTTTCTTCTCCCGGAGTCGGTTTTCGCCGTACTGTCGGAGCTTACTTTCGGCACTGCTTTGGCTCAAGCCCTGCTCAGGGTTACTCTGCAGAGACTCAAGGACATGGTCAATGGGTTCGGAATGAAAGTTCATGCATTACCTCCTGTAGATGATCTGTGTAGGGTTTGGGTGAGAGTATACTCGTCAACGGGAAAAAATGCACCGGACAGTTTTTCCAATCGTCCCATTTTTCCCCAGTTGGGGAGAATTATTACCTTTTGGGACACTTGGGGTCAATGTGGTAAAAAATTTTTGAAAAGTGGGGGATTGCCCATTGCAAAACCGGGAGAAGTTTGCTATACTATATATAAATAGGGGAGTAGTCGGCAGGAGTGTTCCTGCGGTGATGTCAACATCCGGATTTTTCCTGGCTTCATCTGAAATGACGAGACTTATCTGCCATGGGCGGAGTGTCTCTTTTTCCTCCGCAGGTGGCGGAGGATTTTTTATTGCAGACGGGGGATCAGTCATGGCGGTTTCCAGCATTACCAAGCGGGCTCTGGCGACAGCACTGAAGGAGCTGATGGTGGATGAGCCCTTTTCGGCCATCAGCATTGCGGACATTTGCAGACTGCGGGACATGAACCGCAAGAGTTTTTATTACCACTTCAAGGATAAATATGACCTGCTCAACTGGATTTATGACACGGAATTTCTCTCTTTGGCCAGAGGGCGGGGGAGCGACTCGCCCTGGGAATTTCTGGGGGAACTGCTGCGGCATTTGCATGGGGAGCGGGGCTTCTATGCCAGAGCCATGGAGGTCACCGGGCAGAATTCCTTTCAGGAGCATTTCCGGGATTTAATGGAGCCGGTGGTGGTGGCGTTACTGAGCCAGTGCGCACCGGGGGAGGAAGTGACGGCATTCCAGCGGGATTTCTTCACCGACGGGGTGATTTCCGCCCTGACACGGTGGCTGACGGAGAAGTCCCCGGCGGGCGCAGAGGAAATGCTGGAGCGGTTGAAGGGCTGCTTCTTTGGGGCAGGAAATGGTTGAAAATGAGAAAAGACTCGTACTTCAGAATGGGTGTGCATTCTGGGGTGCGAGTCTTTTTGGGGTTTAGTCACGGCTCAGAGGCAATGCGGTCAACCAGCAATCCGCCGTGACGGAGGGAGCAAAGACCGGAGGGAGTCCATAAGCCGGGTACTTCCGGTTTACTCCCTTAGCCATCTGGGAGGGAGCCTTGGGGTGCATGCTTTCACTAAGTTGACAGCATTGGGGCATAGAAGATACTGCCCCCCAAAACCCGCCGAATCCCCCCGCAACCCGGAAAAACCAGCCGAAACGCTCCGAATCACAATGGTTAGCATCAGCTAATCCGGATAATCCACCATTTCTTGGGGATATTGCTAGACAAAGTGCCCAAATTTAACCCCGTATTTTTGTAGAAAAAGCGAAAAAATAAATAACCATTGATTTTTCGGGCGGAATGCATTATTATTGTATAATGACCATATAAAAATTGCTTGGAGGGATACAAGTAATGTGTTCATGCTGTGAAAAGAAAAGCGACCTTTCACTGCTGGGTGACGTGATGAAGAAGTACGCACCTGTTCCCGGCAGCCTGATCACCATCCTGCAGCACGCGCAGGAGATCTATGGCTATCTGCCGGTGGACGTGATGTACTACATCGCGGAGCAGACTGGTAACAGTCCTGCCAAGGTCATGGGTGTAGCTACCTTCTATACCCAGTTCCGCACCCAACCCGTTGGCAAGTACCTCATTATGCTCTGTCAGGGTACCGCCTGCCATGTCAATGGCTCTGAGCGGATCAAGGCAACCATCTGTGAGACACTTGGCATCGAAGACGGCGGCACCACCGCAGACGGCCTGTTCTCCTTGAAGACCGTGGCCTGCCTGGGTTGCTGCAGTCTGTCTCCCGTGATGATGATCAACGAGGATACCTATGGCTCTCTGACACCGCAGAAGACCATCGCCATCCTCAATGAGATCCGGGAAAAAGAGGGGAGGGCATAAGTAATGAAGATCGTAGTAGGACAGGGCAGCTGTGGTCTGGCTGCCGGCGCAGGTAAGGTTTATGAAGCCATTGAACAGCGCCTGGTCCCCGGCGTAGAGCTGGGCATTACCGGCTGTATCGGTATGTGCTATCTGGAACCCATCGTTGATCTGTATGAGGGCGAGACTCTGGTCAAACGTCTGGTCCGTGTCAATGCAGATAACGCTGAGGCTATCGTGGCCGCCGCCCAGAGCGGTGACCTCTCCGGTGTCGCCGATATCGCCATCACTGCTGACGACGAGAGCTTCCTCACGCAGCAGACCCGTATCGCACTGCGTAACTGCGGCGTGATCGACCCCACTTCCATTGACGCTTACATTGCCAAGGGCGGCTACGAAGCTCTGCAGAAGGTCCTGGGCGGCATGACTCCTGAGGGTGTCATTGACGAAATCAAGGTCTCCGGTCTGGCTGGTCGTGGCGGCGCCGGTTTCCCCACCTGGTTCAAGTGGAATGCCGCAAGACAGTCCCCCGGTGAGGAAAAGTATCTCATTTGTAACGCTGACGAAGGTGACCCCGGTGCATTCATGGACCGTGCCGTCATCGAGTCTGACCCCCATACCCTGATTGAAGGTATGCTCATCGGCGCATACGCCATCGGCGCAATCGAGGCCGTGGTCTATGTCCGTGCCGAGTATCCTCTGGCCATCGTCCGTCTGGAAAATGCTATGGCTCAGGCCAGAGAGCGTGGCTACCTGGGTAAGAACATCATGGGCTCCGGCTTTAGCTGCGATATGCGCATCAAGGCTGGCGCAGGTGCCTTCGTCTGTGGCGAAGAAACCGCCCTCATCGAGTCTCTGGAAGGCAAGCGTGGTATGCCCCGGCTGAAGCCCCCCTTCCCCGCAGCCGCCGGCTACTGGATGAAGCCCTCTAACATCAACAACGTCGAGACCTTCGCCAACGTGGCCTGGATTCTCCGCAATGGCGGCGAGAAGTTCGCTTCCATGGGCACCGAGAACAGCAAGGGCACCAAGGTCTTCGCACTGACCGGTAAGATTAAGCGGGGCGGCCTGGTGGAAATCCCCATGGGCAAGACTCTGCGTGAAGTCATTTATGACATCGGCGGCGGCATCCGCGACGATAAGGAGTTTAAGGCTGTTCAGTTGGGCGGCCCCTCCGGCGGTTGCGTCCCCGCTCACCTGTTGGATACCATCATCGACTACCGTGCTCTGGGCGCTACCGGCGCCATCATGGGCTCCGGCGGTATGGTCGTTATGGATGCCAACACCTGTATGGTCGGTATGGCCAAGTTCTTCCTGGACTTTACCGCCAAGGAATCCTGCGGTAAGTGCGTCCACTGCCGTCTGGGTACCAAGCGTATGCTGGAAATCCTGACCCGCATCACCGAAGGTGAGGGTAAGGAAGGCGACGTGGAACTGCTCGAAGAGCTGTGCCTCGGCATTAAGGACGGCGCTCTGTGTGGTCTGGGTCAGACTGCACCCAACCCCGTACTGACCACCATCAAGTACTTCCGGGACGAGTATGACGCCCACATCCGGGAGAAGCGCTGCCCCGCCAAGTATTGCCGCAGCCTGGTGAAGTACACCATCGACCCCGAGAAGTGCGTCGGTTGCTCCGCCTGCTCCAAGAAGTGTCCCGCCGAAGCCATCACCGGCGAGAGAAAGAAGCCGTTTACCATCGATCGTGACAAGTGCGTCGGCTGCGGTTCCTGTATGGCAACCTGTAAGTTTGGCGCCATCAGCGCGGAATAAGGGGGATCACGGTATGAGTCAGATCACTGTAACCATCAATGGTATCGTCTGTAAGGGAAATGCCGGCGAAACCATTCTGAAAATTGCCACCGATAATGGCATCTATATTCCCACCCTGTGCCACCACGAGAGCGTTGCCAAGTATGGCGCCTGCGGTCTGTGCGTGGTCGAAGCCGAGAAGTCTCCCAAGCTCATGCGCGCCTGTGCCACCACTGCCGCTGACGGTATGGTCATCAACACCAACTCCGCCAGAGTCATGCAGGCCAGAAAGATCGCCATGGAACTGCTGATGAGCGACCACGAAGGCGACTGCGTGGGTCCCTGCTCCCTAAATTGCCCCGCCGGCACCGATTGCCAGGGCTATGTGAAGCAGATTGCTCTGGGCAATGACCTTGAGGCCGTTAAGATCATCAAGGAGAAGCTGCCCTTCCCCTCCTCCATCGGCCGTGTGTGTCCCCATCCCTGTGAGACTGCCTGCCGCAGAAGATATGTGGAAGAGCCCCTGTCCATTGCCTTCCTGAAGTACTTTGCCGGTGACAATGTCCGCGCAGCCGGTGGCTTTGTTCCCGAGAAGGCTCCCGCCACCGGTAAGAAGGTCGGCATCATCGGCGGTGGCCCCGCCGGTCTGACCGCCGCTTACTTCCTGGCCCTGAAGGGTCACGAGGTCACCGTTACCGACGCTATGCCCAAGATGGGCGGTATGCTCCGGTATGGTATTCCCGAGTACCGTCTGCCCAAGGCTGTTCTGGATGCCGAAATCGCTGAGATTGCTTCTCTGGGCGTTAAGCTGGAGAACGGCATTAAGCTGGGCAAGGACATCACTTTTGAAGAATACAAGGCCAAGTTCGACGCCACTGTGGTGGCTGTCGGTGCATGGCAGAGCAGTGGCGTAGGTTGCCCCGGTGAGGAGCTGCAGGGTGTCCTGGGTGGCATCGACTTCCTCCGTGCCGCCGCCATGAAGACCGAGTCCGGCATGGGCAAGAAGGTCGCCGTTGTCGGTGGTGGTAACACTGCCATGGACGCCTGCCGTACCGCTGTCCGTCTGGGCGCTGAGAAGGTCTATGTCATCTATCGCCGTACCCGTGCCGAGATGCCCGCTGAGGACATCGAAATCGAAGAGGCCATGGAAGAAGGCGTGGAATTCAAGTTCCTGACCAACCCCGCCGAGATTCTGGGCGAGAATGGCAAGGTTACCGCCGTCAAGCTGCAGGTCATGGAGCTGGGCGAGCCCGATGCCAGCGGCCGCCGCAAGCCCGTTCCCGTTGAGGGTGTCTTCGAGACCCTGGAGGTGGACAATGTAATCGCCGCCATCGGTCAGAAGCTGAACCCCGCCGGTTTCGAGGCCGTGGAGATGACCCGCAAGGGCACCATTGCCGCGGATGAGGCTTCCTTCCGGACCTCTATCCCCGGTGTCTTCGCCGTGGGCGATGCCACCAATAAGGGTGCCGGTATTGCCATCGCCGCCATCGGTGAAGCCAACAAGGCCGCCGCTGTCATCGATGCATACCTGAATGGTCAGGATGTGCCTTACCGTAAGCCCTTCGTCTCTGAGCGCAAGGTCAATGCGGAGATGTTCGCCGACCGGCCCAAGATGGCCAGAGTCAAGATGCCTCACCGCAGCCCCGAGGAGAGAAAGCACGACTTCGGTGAAGTCAATCTGGGTCTGCCCGAAGCTGAGGCCCGTGCCGAGGCCAAGCGTTGCCTGGAGTGCGGCTGTCACGACTATAAGGAGTGTAAGCTCATCCGTTGCGCCAACGATCAGCCCATCGATCCCAGCCGTGTTGCCGGCAGCAAGCATCCCTCCTTCAAGGAGACTCGTCTGGTTTCCATTGAGCGGGATCAGGGCAAGTGCATCCTCTGCGGTCTTTGCGTCCGTACCTGTGAGGAGAATGCCAAGAAGGGTATTCTGGGTCTGGTTCATCGTGGCTTCAACACGGTGATTAAGCCTGAGTTCCAGGACAGCGAAGTCATCCGTGGTTGCGCAGACTGCCTGCTGTGCGCCAAGGTCTGTCCCACCGGTGCGCTGAAGATTCTGAAGTAAGATTTTACATCCATAAGCAGACACATGGGGTTTCCTGTGTGTCTGCTTTTTTGCGCAGAAATCGCCGCAGGAGAGCCCCGGCAAAAATAGGTATTGCATTTTCCGCAAAATCGACTAAAATATAGATAAACGACAGAAACGAAGGAGTGCATTTCAACGTGAGCTTAAAAAGCCTGTTCTCAGCCCGGGATATGACGCTGGGCTCTCCATGGCGGCGGATCATTGAGTTTGCCATGCCCATGCTTTTGGGCAATCTGGCGCAACAGCTCTATAATACGGCCGATACCATCATCGTCGGTGAGTATGTGGGCGATTTGGCCCTGTCCGCTGTGGGCAGTGCGGTGCCAATCCTCAATCTGCTTCTGGCCATTTTCGTGGGTGTGTCTACCGGTGCGGGGATTGTGGTCTCCCAGAGCTATGGCGCAAAAGACCGGGAGGGGCTGTCCATCAACATCGGCAACTGCATCTCGCTGGCGGCGGTGGCCACCATCCTCATTATGATTATCGGCCCTATAGTGGCCCGCCCGCTGTTGGAACTGCTGGGTACACCGGATTCCATCATCGACTGGTGCGCCGAGTATCTGCAGATTTTCTTCTGGGGCATTATTGGCTTCTTCTTCTATAATATGCTCTCCGGTATTCTCCGGGGTCTGGGCGACTCTTTGACGGCGCTGGTCTTCCTGCTGATTTCTGCAGCCCTCAATGTGGGACTTGACCTGCTGTTTGTGGCGGAGTTCGGCATGGGTGTCCCCGGTGTGGCTTTGGCCACGGTTATTGCACAGGCCATTTCTGCCATTCTGTGTTACATCAAGCTGAAGCTCATGGGTGACCTCTTTGATTTGAACCTGAGAACCATGAAGCTCTCCGGACGGGTCGCCATGCGTATTCTGAGAATCGGCATCCCCTCCGGCATTACTCAGGGCATTATGGCCACCGCCGGTATGGTGGTGCAGACCCTGACCAACAGCATGGGCGAGATGGTCATTGCCTGTAACGTCATCATTATGCGGGTGGACGGCTTTGCCATGCTGCCCAATATGACCTTCGGACAGGCCATGAGTGTCTATGCAGGCCAGAATGTGGGTGCACGGAAGTTTGACCGGGTCAATCAGGGCACGAAGCAGGGGTTGGTGCTGTCCCTTTCCTTCTCTGCGGTGATTACTGCGGTACTGCTGTTCTTTGGCCGCTACCTCTTTGACATCTTCACCGATACGCCGGAACTGATTGATCTGGCGGTGCGGATGATGCGGATTCTGGCCGTTGGCTATATCTGTATTTCCGTGACACAGGTGCTGGGCGGCGTGATGCGTGGCGCAGGCGATACGGTGACCCCCATGTGGATTTCTATCGTCTCCACCATCCTCCTGCGTGTCCCCACCGCTTACATTATGGCGCACCTGACCAAGAATGAGCTCTATCCCAAGGGTCAGCCCGTCTCCATTTTTACCTCTCTGCTGGTCTCCTGGTCGCTGGGCATGGTGATTTCTATCATTGTCTTCGGTTTGGGCAAGTGGAAAAAGAAAATGCTGGCCTCTGCGGAAGAAAACTGAAAATGGCCCCTCCTGCCCGAGCTTTCGCAGGAGGGGCTTAGCTTTCCTCAGATTGGCAGAAGAAATTTTTGGCTCTATGTCAATAGTTGGGGTAGAGACAAATTAACGATTTCCGATTCCCCTGGGGGTTAACCCCCAGGGGAATTTGCGGAACTATCGAGTTGCTGATACTATGTATGAGAATAGAGGATTC